>JACPUY010000014.1 GCA_016192025.1 Pseudogulbenkiania sp.
CTGGTGCTGTTGGTCGAGGACGAGGCGGAAGTGCGCAAAATCATCCGCATGCAGTTGATCAGCCTGGGGTACACCGTGCTGGAAGCCGAAAACGGCGTCGAGGCCGTTGCCATGGTGGAGCAAGTGGCGGAGATTGCCTGCGTGGTGTCGGATGTGGTGATGCCGGGCGGCGTGAGCGGCTGGCAGCTGGCCGAGCAGGCCCGGCAATTACGGCCGGGTCTGCGGGTGGTGCTGATCAGCGGCAATGCCCAGGACAGCGAACCCGGCCTTGCCGCCGCACTCGGCATCGAGCCCTTGTACAAACCGTTTACCAAAGAACAACTCGCACTGGCGATCAATCCGGGCACATTATGAATCCTGCAAGCACGCCTGTCGAAACGACTGGGGATACACGGCATGAACTAATCTTCGTGGTCGAGGACGAGCCGGAGATTGCGCGCCTGATCTGTCGCAGCCTGCACGAGTACGGTTTCGAAACCCAGCACTTCCGTACCGGGCACGATCTTCTCTTCCGGCTCAAGTCGGCGCAACCCAGCCTGTGCCTGGTCGATCTGGGGCTGCCGGACATCGACGGCATGGAGCTCGTCAGCCGGCTCTGGAAAACTCACGGTTGCCCGGTGCTGATTCTGACGGGACGCAGCCACCTCGCCGACCGCGTGGTGGGTCTGGAAACCGGCGCCGACGACTACATCGTCAAACCGTTCGAGCCGCGCGAACTGATCGCCCGCATCCGCGTCATCCTGCGCCGCTACGCCCGTCAGGGCGGGATGGAGCCCGCCACGGCCGCGCGGACCGCCCGCTTCGCCGGCTGGCATTTCGACCTGGACTGCAACCGCCTCACCTCGCCAACCGGCCAGTCGGTCGAGCTGAGCGTAGCCGAGGCACGTTTGCTGACGGTCTTGCTGCAACGGCCAAACCGGATTCTGACCCGCGAGCAGCTGGCGGGACGCTCCGATCTCGACCCGCTGGACCGCAGCATCGACGTGAGGATTTCCCGTTTGCGCCAGAAACTGGAGGAAACCCCGGTAAGCCCTGCGCTCATCAAGACCGTCTATGGCGCGGGTTATTTGTTGGCCTCAACAGTCACTTGGGAATAGCACTGTTGCGCTACAGATGCCGCCAAACAGTGGCAAGTGACTGCATGCCAAGCCCTCCTTCTGGACGCTTGTAAAGCCCTATCCTGGCAACCATACTGAGGTTGATTCTTGGCGGAAACCAGCCGGCACTGGCAGGGGTGGGTGCATCTTAGGTTCAGCACGGTTTGAAGCGCTGGTGCGTCTCAAAATACCCATCTCTTATATAACGTACCTCGTAGACCCTTGCGTACCCGGCTGATTGAAGCCCCAGAAAAGGGGGTGCTGTTGCAATATTGATCAGGGAAGGATGGATGCCATGAAACGTACAGTGCTTTACTCCGCATTGGCCTCCGCCTGTGTCTTGGCCGGCGGCGCGGCCCTCGCGGCCGACCCGGTAAGCGACATGTCGTTTACCGAACAAGGGCAGGCGGTTAACCAGGAGGTACAGACTAACCAGGCAACAGGCCAATTCGGCCGGGTCGGCAGTCACGCACTGAGCAGGGAAGGTGTGCCAGGCTTGATGGGCGCCAGTGCCGATGAGGATCTGGATCGCTATGTCTATGAGTTGGGAATAGAAATGAGGGTGCGCAATGCCAAGCTCAGTCGCGACCCGACCGGTTTCCGCTGATTTCCTCTTGCTTCTATCTTCTAGTCGGTAGCCGGCCCCAGGGGGCCCGCCTGGGCGCCGGGGACGGCTAGCGTCACCGGCTTGGAACGCGGGGTTGCGGTGCCAGCCGCCACATGGGTTGGGGCAAGGTCGAACCCCTCGACACCCAGCAGCGCTAGGACATCGCGGATGAATTTTTTGTGCTCCGGCGGCGCATTGCCATACCAGTGCTGCAAGTACTGCTTCAAGCTGTCTGTCGCGTCGGTCGGGTCAAGGTTGAGGTAGTGCAACGCCGCCCACTCTTCAGGGTCCTTTTCGAACAAGGGCAGCAGCAGGTTGGCGACCACTTCGTTCTTGTCGCGCAGGTAGGGATTATTTCTCAGCTTGTCTTCGTTCACCCGCAGCCAGGCCGCAAGCGAAGTGCCGGGAGGCAGCTGGCGGTGCCCCTCGTGGACGAACTGCTCGGCATAGTCGCGCATCGCAGGAGCGTATTCCTGCCAGTTCGGGTAGGGTGCAGCAGTTTCCCACGTCACGGCCATGCTTTTCAACGTATAGAGCGAGGCCGTCTCGCACAGCGTCTCCTCGAACCACTGGTTGTACTTGGTGGGATTTTCGGTGCTGACATTGGCCTCATAGTTCGACATGATGTGACACAGCTCGTGGGCAAACTGGTAGACGAACTGTGACCAGCGCCGATCCTTGGCGCTCAAGTGCACCTGATATTCCCCGTCCGGTCCCTTTTCGAATTCCGTCACCGGATTGCCTTCGGCGTGCGTCACGACAATCGGGGAAGGCAGTGCCCCGGGGAAACGGCTCAGCAACTCATCGGCCGCCGAATAGAGCACGGCCTCGATTTCCGTTTTGTCCACCCGGCCCCATCCCTCGCCTTCAACCCGGATCGTGAGGCCCATCTTCTTGCTGGACACCGTTTTCCTGGCCTTTTCGACGTCCGCGTGGGCCGCCGGTGCAAGCAGCAAAGAAGAGAGAATCGAAGCGATAACAAAAGATAAGCGCATCGGTACCTGACGCCTCAATATAAGGGTGACCATTCTTAACTCTCGTAGAGCAGTGCCGCCTAGTCAAGCAGGAATTTGGGCCAAGCGATCCGCTGTAAAGGATCGGCTCCCGGAGCAGTGGCAAAACGCGACGGCCGGGAGGTCAGCCACGGGCGGCGTCCAGCTGGCGCACCCGTTCGAACAGGCAGATCGTGGCGGCCATCGCCACGTTGAGCGATTCGGCATGGCCCGGCATCGGGATGCGCACCCGGCAGTCGGCCAGTTGCAGCAGGTCATCCGACACCCCGGCCCCCTCGTTGCCGAACACGAAGGCCACCTCGCCGCGCAGGTCCTGCGCGTACAGCGACTGGCTCCCCTCCAGATGGGTCACCAGCTTGTGCCCGGCAAACCCGGCCAGCACCTCGGCCAGATCCGCCGCCTCGTGCAGGTTGAGCACGAAATGCGCGCCCATGCCGGCACGCAGCACCTTGGGGGAAAACACGTCGGCACAGCCCTTCGACAGGTAGACCTCCATCACCCCCGAAGCCGCCGCCGAGCGCAGGATGGTGCCCATATTGCCCGGGTCCTGGATATCCTCCAGCAACAGGCGGCTGCCGGCGCGGCGTGGCGGGTGGGGGCGCGGGCAGACGGCGATCAGTTCGGGTGCGCTGGCCAGCGAGGTCAGCTTGCCGAGCAAGGCTTCGGGCACCACCAGCGGTGACAACGTTTCCGGCAGGCGGGCGAGCAACGCCGATACTTCCGCATTCGCCAGCGCCGTCTCGTTGACGAAGCACTGCGCCGGCACCACGCCCTGCTCCAGCGCCGCCTCGAGCAGATGGATGCCTTCCAGCACGATCACGTCGTCCTTGCGCCGGTCGCGCGCGGACTGGACCAAGCGGGCCAGGTGTTTGAGGGTGTCGTTGTGCGGCGACGTGAGAGTACGGTAGGGGTGCGGCATGGTTAAGGGTGACGCGGCAGCCGGGTCACCAGGTCCTTGAAACGATGGTAGGTATCCGGGTCGATCGCCCGGCCGCTGACGCCGTTGTCGACGTAGAACACGCCGTTCAGGGTATGAGCGGTAAAGAGCGTCATCACGGCGAATTCACCGTCGCCGATATGATCGAAGAACGGGTCTTGATACTTCGCCCCCAGCTGGGCACGCACCAGCGCCGGCGCATGGAAGCTTTGCGGCTTACCGGTCAGCAGCGCGAAAAAGGAGCCGGGCTCCAGTGTCACGGCCAGCCGGCGCAACGGCGAGCTTTCGGTCAACCCGACCTGGTAGCGCAGGCGCAGCGCATGACCGGCCTGATCGTACTGCAGGAACAGGATGCGCTCGAAGCGCAGGTCGTTGGCCAGATGGCGGATCGATTCGCGCATCAGCTGCTCCAGCTGCGCCGCCTCGCTCAACACCGCCGTCGCTGTCAGCTTCGCCCGCGGTGGATAGTCGCCCGGCAGCATCAGCAGTTCGCGCATGGGATAGGTGTAGGCTGGCGCACGCGGCTTCCGCGCCACGCCCTCGGCGGCGGCGAGTACGCAGCGATAGGCCTCGTCGTAACCGACACGCATCTGCCGGGCGGCCACCTCGATGCCGGTCGTCCACGGCGAGCGCCACCAGCCCGATTCGATGGCGTTGGCCGTCGCCACGGCCAGTTTCAGCAGTTGCTTGCGCGGGGAGGGGGCACCGCCGCTGCCCAGGAGCGTCAGCAAACCCGGCGGCAGGCCGGTGGCCCGGATGAAACGTTCCAGCAACTTGGGGTAGTCCAACCCGAAATAGGCCGACACCGCCTGCAACAGCGGCTGGTCCGGCAGCTGATTGCGGTACAGCAGGAAGAAGCAGGCCGGCAGGTTGTACAGCAAGGCGGCGACGAAGCAGTCCTCGACCTTGTGTTCCCCGCTCAGCGACAGCCATTCCTTGACCAGGTAGGCCGCTACCCGGCTGCGCCCCAGCCAGCCGGCCACCACCTCGATCACGTCGTCGTCCAGTTTGCCCTCTTGTGCCCGCAACGCGGCGACCTGGGAAAACCGGTGCGTGACCCGCTCCAGCCCCATCAGCATCACCGCTTGTTCCACGGTCGGTGCGGATTCGTTCTCGCGCAAGGCCGGCGAGGTACCGACGGCGCGCAGCAGATCGA
Organism: Pseudogulbenkiania sp.; assembly: GCA_016192025.1. GTDB lineage: Bacteria > Pseudomonadota > Gammaproteobacteria > Burkholderiales > Chromobacteriaceae > Pseudogulbenkiania. The sequence goes on from JACPUY010000014.1 coordinate 4,811, forward strand.
ACAACAGCAAGGGGTCAGAGAGACAGAGGTTGGACAGCTCGGAGAGGTTGATCAGCTCGGCATGGCGGGCGCAGGCCACGCGCACCTCGTCCAGGGTGGCGGGCAGGATGGGCCAGCGCCGGTCGGCGAGGGACTGTAGCCAGTTAGCGAGTTCCATGAGGGTGGCGCCAGATCAAGAGTCGTTTTTGTAGCGGGCCGTCCAGCGCCAGGGTGCGCTCGGGCTCCACGCCAGGGATGGTAAAGGTGTTGCTCAGCAGCAGGCATCCGGGTCGCCCTTCCACCACGAACTTCTGCCACAGCCGCGGCATCGGTTGCGGCGACAGGAAGGCGTACACCGCGTCGTAGCCGGCCAGTGGTTCGTGCCAGAAGCTGCGGCAGGCAATATGCACATTAGCAGGGCGACCGGCCAGACACCAGCGCAGCCAAGCCAGCCCCCAGGCGGCCCAGGCGGTTTCCAGCGCCGCGATCTGGATGTCGGGGCGGCGTGCGGCCAGCCGTAGCGCCAGCCGGGCGTCGCCGCAACCGGCTTCCAGCAGACGGGCTTGTTCCGGCAAGGCCTCGGCCAGACGGTCCGCCACCAAGCGCGATGAGCGGTAGAACGGCACCCGCTCCAGCCAGGCGTTGCGGCCGATGGCAAAGGTCAACAGCAAGGCCAGCAGATAGCCCCACGCCGGCAGTGCCAGCTGATAGCAATACATCACAGCCGGCACGAACAGGCCGTGCGCCAGCCGGCTACCGCTACGCTGGCGAAACAGGCTGGCCAGCGCCGCCGCGACCAGCCCCTGCACCACGGCCCAGGCCAGCGGCTGCAGCGCCGGGGCGATCAAAAACCAGGCGCCGAGGGCGGCAGCCAGCTGGATGAGTCCATGCCGGCCAATGCTGGTCAGGACTCGGCTCAATGAGGCGCCCCAGCGGCCGGTGCAGTTTGTGTCGGAGCGGGGTCAGGCGCGAGCGGGGCCTCCGCTTCCGGCTTGAGGCCGTCGTTGAGAATCGACGCTTCCGCCTCTTTGTTCAGCACCACGATGGCGATGCGGCGGTTCTCCGGGCTGAACACATTGCTGCGGACCAGCGGGTTGGCAGCGGCAAGACCGACCACGCGCAGGATCTTGTCGTGCATCAGGCCACCGGCCAAGAGTTCGCGTCGGGCGGCGTTGGCCCGGTCGGCTGACAGCTCCCAGTTGCCGTAGCCTTGTTGTGCGCCGGCGAAGGGCTTGGCGTCGGTGTGACCGGAAATGCTCAATTTGTTGGCCACGCCGTTCAGCTCCTTGCCCAGCTCCTGCAGGATAGTCCGGGTATGTGGCAACAGGCTGGCGCTGCCGGAGTCGAACATCGAGCGGTTCTGTTCGTCGATGATCTGGATGCGCAGCCCTTCGGGCGTCATCTCCAACTGGAGTTGGTTCTTGTACGCCTTGAGCATGGCACTCTGCTCGATATTGCTCTGGATCTTTTTCTGTAGCTTGGTCAGGCGGTTTTTTTCCTGTTGGATTTCTGTCTGACTTGCGCGCTTGACCTGCCCGGCCTGACGCGTCAGGTCGGTACCGCCCCCCTTGATCACCGAGACGGCGTCACCGGCCCCCTCGCCACCGGCCAGTGCGACCTTGAGCGGAGTACGGAAGTATTCGGCGATACCTTGTAGCGTGCCCTGCGAGACCGAGCCCAACAGCCACATCAGCAGGAAGAAGGCCATCATCGCTGTCACGAAGTCGGCGTAGGCGATCTTCTATGCCCCGCCATGGTGGCCATGGCCGCCCTTCTTGATGCGTTTGACGATGATGGGGCGTTGCGATTCGTCAGCCATGCGCTGTCCCTCCTGGGCTTACTTGTTCTTGGCCTGCTTGACGTGGTCTTCCAGTTCCTTGAACGACGGACGGTCGTGCGAGGCCAGTACCTTGCGGCCGAATTCCACGGCCACTTGCGGAGCGTAACCGTTCAGGCTGGCCAGCAGGGTCACCTTGATGGTCTGGAAAACGCGCGTACCATCGGCCAGCTTGTGCTCCAGCAGCGTAGCCAGCGGGCCGACGAAACCATAGGCCATCAAGATGCCGAGGAAGGTGCCCACCAGTGCTGCAGCAATCAGCTTGCCCAGTTCGGACGGCGGGATGCCGACCGACTCCATGGTGTGCACCACGCCCATCACGGCGGCCACGATACCGAACGCCGGCAGACCATCGGCCAGGCTTTTGACCGCGTTGACCGGCACTTCACCTTCGTGGTGGTGGGTCTCGATCTCGACGTCCATCAGGTTCTCGATTTCGAAGGCGTTGAGGTTGCCACCGACCATCAGCCGCAGGTAGTCGCAGATGAATTCAACCACATGGTGATCGTGCATTATTGTCGGGTACTTGGAAAACACCGGGCTGACTTCGGGGTTCTCGACGTCGGCTTCCACCGACATCAGGCCTTCCTTGCGCACCTTGGCCAGGATTTCATAGAGCAGCGCGAACAACTCCATATAAAAGGCCTTGGTGTAGCTCGAGCCCTTGAAAATGGTGGGCAAAGCCTTGGTCGTTGCCTTGAGTGGAGCCCCGCCGTTGGCCACCACGAAGGCACCGATTGCCGCTCCCAGGATGATGACCACTTCCACCGGCTGCCACAGCGAACCCAGATGCCCCCCGGCCATGGCAAAGCCGCCCAGGCAGGCAGCAATAATCAGGACGTAACCGATTGGAACAAACATGCGCGATCCTTGTGATTATCGTGAGGTGCGTGTAAAAAAAGACGTATGCCCTTGGCCCGGTCGGGCTTTCCTAATCGTGGATAGAAAAAGCGGGTCGATTGTACCAACCCGCTTCATTCACGGCAAAGACACTTGATATCGGCATGGATTCATGCCGATATCACGGCTCAGACAAAGCCGCGTTCGCGCAAGACCTGCTCGCACTCCTCGACGCACTGCACCGCCGTGCCGATCAGCTGATCGATCTCGGCCTTGCTGATGACCAGCGGCGGGGCGGACACCATGTGGTCGCCACAGGCGCGCATGATCAGGTTGTGACGGAAAAAGATGTCGCGGCAGATCGTGCCGACCTCGCCCCAGTGGGGAAACAGCTCGTGCTTGGCCTTGTTCTTCACCAGCGTGAACGCCTGGATCAGGCCGACACCGCGTACGTCGTCCACGTGCTCGAAGCCGCCGAACGCCTCGCGCCAGCGCCGCTGCATGTAGGGGCCGGTATCGTTCTTGACGCGGTCGATGATGCCCTCGTCGCGCAGCGCCTTGACGTTGGCGTGCGCTACCGCGGCGGCGACCGGGTGACCCGAGTAGGTGAAGCCGTGGTTGAAATCGCCGCCTTCGGCCAGCCCTTGCGCCACCTTGTCGCCGACAAACACCGCACCGATCGGCAGGTAGCCGGACGACAGCCCCTTGGCCGTGGTGAAGAGATCCGGCCGGAATCCGAACAACTGGTGGCCGAACCACTCACCGGTGCGACCGAAGCCACAGATCACCTCGTCCGCCACCAGCAGCACGTCATACTGGCGGCAGATGCGCTCGACCTCCGGCCAATAGGTCGACGGCGGAATGATCACGCCGCCGGCACCCTGGATCGGTTCGCCGACGAAGGCAGCCACCTTGTCCGGGCCCACTTCCAGGATTTTCTCTTCCACCCAACGCGCCGCCACCACGCCGAACTCGTCCGGCGTCATGCCCTTGCCGTACTGGTACCACCACGGCTGTTCGACGTGCACGATACCGGGAATCGGCAGGTCGCCCTGCTCGTGCATATAGCTCATGCCGCCGAGACTGGCCCCGCCGATGGTGGAGCCGTGATAACCGTTCCAGCGCCCGATCAGGGTTTTCTTCTGTGGCTGGCCCTTGACGTCCCAGTAGCGGCGAACCATGCGGATCATGGTATCGACCGACTCCGAGCCGGAGTTGGTGTAGAAGATGCGGCTGAAGCCCTTGGGCGCGACCTCGGACAGCAACTGCGACAGTTCGACCACGGCCGGATGGGTGGTCTTGAAGAAGGTATTGTAATAAGCCAGTTCGTCCATCTGGCGCTTGGCCACGTCGGACAGGTCCTTGCGGCCGTAGCCGATGTTGACGCACCACAGGCCGGCCATGCCGTCGAGAATCTTGTTTCCTTCCGAATCCCACAGAAACACCCCGTCGGCCTTGGTGATGACCCGCGCGCCCTGCTGGTTCAGCGACTCGGTGTCGGTGAACGGGTGCAGATGGTGCGCGGCGTCCAGTTCGCGCCATTGGGCTGTCGTACGTTCGTTCTGCATAAGACTTCCTCTTCGTTTCCGCGGACCAGTCGCAGCAGCCCCGGCGTTGGCCGACACCCTGGCCAAACTATTTCGCTGTTGCTTACACGTGCAGCAGCAGGAACTTGCGCTCCCACGGGCTGATCACGCGGAAGTACTCGGCGTACTCTTTCTCTTTCATCGCCAGGTACATCTTCACGAAACGCGGGCCGAGCACCTCGGCGATTTCGTGACAGTTGCGCAGCGCCACCATCGATTCTTCCGAGCTGTTGGGAAACTGGTACGGCAGCTCGTAGGCATCGGTCTGGCGCGGTTCGGTCGGCAATATCTTGTTGACGATGCCGAGGTAGCCGCAGGCCAGCGTGGCGGCCATGGCGATGTAGGGGTTGGCATCGACGCCCGGTACGCGGTTTTCCACACGGCGCGCCTTGGGCGAGGAATGCGGCACACGCAGACCGACGGTGCGGTTGTCGTAGCCCCATTCGACGTTGGTCGGCGCCGCGGTGTAGCGCGACAGCCGGCGGAACGAGTTCACGTACGGCGCGAACAGCGGCATCACCTGCGGCACGTACTTCTGCAGGCCGCCGATGAAGTGGAAGAAGGTCTCCGACGGCGTGCCGTCCTCCTTGGAAAACACGTTGTTGCCGGTTTTCTTGTCCGTCAGGCTCTGGTGGATGTGCATGGCGCTGCCCGGCTCGTTCTCCATCGGCTTGGCCATGAAGGTGGCGTACATATTGTGGCGGAACGCCGCTTCGCGCACGGTACGCTTGAACAGGAACACCTGGTCGGCCAGGTCCAGCGCATTGCCGTGCAGGAAGTTGATTTCCATCTGCGCCGTGCCGACTTCGTGGATCAGCGTGTCCACCTCGAGCTCCTGCGCGTGGCAGTAGTCATAGATGTCCTCGAACAGCGGGTCGAACTCGTTCACGGCGTCAATGGCGTAGGAACGGCGGCCAAATTCGGCGCGGCCGGTACGGCCGATCGGTGGCGCCAGCGGAATGTCCGGGTCCGGGTTGGGCGACAGCAGATAGAACTCCATTTCCGGTGCCACCACCGGTTCCAGCCCCAGTTCGTCGTACAGGCTCAGCACATGCTTGAGCACGTTGCGCGGCGCCACGTCCACCGGCGTCCCGTCGGAGCGGTAGGCGTCGTAGATCAGCTGCGCGGTCGGATCGACCGCCCACGGCACGAAGCGCAGCGTGTTTTCGTCCGGCTTCAGCACCATGTCCGGGTCGGTCAGGTCCAGCATGCTGTCGTCCGGGTAATCGCCGGTCACCGTCTGGATCAGCACCGCCTCCGGCAGGCGCATCTCCGGTTCCACGGCAAACTTGTCCTTCGGCACGATCTTGCCGCGCGCGACCCCGGTAAAGTCGGGGACAATGCACTCCATTTCGGTAATGCGGCGATCGCGCAACCACTCAAAAATCTGGCTATCCATTTTACTACCCCTATTTCACAGGTCTTTGGCCGTCTGATGTCTCTGTCTCGATAACGGGTTCAGCACTGACGCTGTGCCCGGCGCTCCCGGCAGGCCTCGCCGAAAGCGTTGAAAAGCGCGGTCGAGATCGCGTTGTCCCAGTACTTCCACTCGGGATGCCACTGCACCGCGTAGGCAAAGCTCCTGGCATCGCGCACTCGGTAGGCCTCGACCAGACCGTCGTCGGCCACGGCCTCGGCCTCAAGCCGGTCGGCCAGCCGCTTGATGCCCTGCTGGTGCAGCGAGTTCACCTCGCCCGATTCCCGTCCCAGCCACTTCCGCAGCAGGCTGCCTTCGGTGAAGCGGACCGCATGGGCCGGACCGTACATTTCATCCAGATTCTGGGTGTCAGATTCGCGATGGTCGGCAAAGCCCGGCTCTTCCTGCACGTACTGGAAGAGCTCACCGCCCAAGGCCACGTTGATTTCCTGGAAGCCGCGACAGATGCCCAGCAACGGGATGCCTTCTTGCAGCAGCAGGTCGATGAGCGGCAGCGTGGTGGCATCGCGCTGCGGATCGTGCAGCGCACCCTCCCGGCTCGGCGCGCCGCCGTAATGATGAGGCTCGATATTGGACAGCGAGCCCGGCAACAGGATACCGTCGACCACGTCCAGAATTTCCCGGACCTGGCTGCGGCTGCCCAGCGCCGGGATCAACAGCGGCACACCGCCGGCACCGCCGACAGCGGCTTCCACATACTTCTCGCCCACGGCATGAAACGGTAACAAGCCGACCCGTTTGACATCACAGGGAATGCCGATGATCGCTTGCGGCATGACCAACCTCGCCTTTCAGGAAGAAGCCTTGATCGCTTCGAACGGATCCACGTAGTCGTACCCCAGCCCGATCGCCACCGCCCGGTGCGTCACCTTGCCGCGGCAAACGTTGAGCCCGTTGCGCAGGTGCGGGTTGTCCAGCAAGGCCTGCACCCAGCCCTTATTGGCCAGCTCCAGCATGAACGGCAGGGTTGCGTTGGTCAGCGCCTGAGTGGACGTCCTGGCCACGCCGCCCGGCATGTTCGCCACGCAGTAATGGACGATGCCGTCCACTTCATATGTGGGGTTCTGATGGGTGGTCGGCCGGCTGGTTTCGAAACAGCCGCCCTGATCGATAGCGACGTCCACCAGCACAGCGCCAGGCTTCATGATTTTCAGCATGCGCCGCGTCACCAGCTTGGGCGCCGCCGCCCCCGGGATCAGCACCGCGCCCACCACCAGGTCGGCTTCCTTGATCATGTCCTCGATGGTGGCCGTATCGGACATCAATGTCTTGATCATGCCACCAAACACCATATCGATCTCTTTCAGGCGGTTCAGCGACTTGTCGAGCAGTGTGACGTCAGCGCCGAGCCCCAGCGCCATGCGCGCGGCATTGAGGCCAACCACGCCGCCGCCAAGTACCACCACCTTGGCCGGCGCTACTCCCGGCACACCTCCCAGCAGCATGCCGCGCCCTCCCTGAGCCTTTTCCAGCGCGTGGGCGCCGGCCTGAATGGCCATACGGCCGGCCACTTCGGACATCGGAGCGAGCAAGGGCAAACCGCCGCGCTCGTCGGTCACCGTTTCGTAGGCGATGGCCACCGCGTCGGACTCCAGCAGCAGCTTGGTCTGCTCCGGGTCCGGCGCCAGGTGCAGGTAGGTGAACAGCACCTGTCCTGAGCGCAGCAGCCGACACTCGACCGGCTGCGGCTCCTTGACCTTGACGATCATGTCGGCCGACTCGAACACGCTTTCGGCGTTGGACGCGATCGAGGCGCCGGACTGGATGAATTGCTCGTCGGTATAGCCCACCCCCAGCCCCGCACGAGATTGCACCAGCACCTTGTGCCCGTTCGCGACCAGTTCACGCACACCGGAGGGTGTCAGACCAACACGATACTCATGATTTTTGATCTCTTTCGGAACGCCGATTAACATATCAACCTCCATGTTGTCTGGGTGTGGCTTTCAGGCGTCAAATGCGTTTAAGAAAATCTACATTCAGCTTGCCTTATACATTTAATTCTGACTATAAACGTTCATTCCCGCAAAGAAAATCCGTTTTGCGGCGCAACAGATGCGTTGAATGCGATCAAAATTCTTAGCGCGAATCGTCTAAAATTATTAACATGCTTACTGGAATGTGACAGAAATAATGGATATAGGTGCCCGCTTGAGAATGGTACGAGCCCGCTTCGGCCTCTCACAACGTGAGCTGGCCAAACGTGCCGGCGTGACCAACGGAACAATCTCCCTCATCGAACAGAATCGTGTCAGCCCTTCCGTCAGTTCGCTGAAGAAGGTACTGGAAGGTCTACCGATGACGCTGTCTGACTTTTTCACCTTCGATGCCGAGCCCGAGCACAAGGTGTTCTACAACTCGGACGAACTGCCCAACCTCGGCAACGACAAAGTCCAACTTCTGCTGGTCGGCGCCTCGCACGAGCGCCGCGACCTGCAGATTCTGCGCGAATTCTACGAACCGGGTGCCGACACCGGCCCGGACATGCTGACGCACGAGGGACAGGAAGGCGGCGTCGTGATCCGCGGTTCGATCGAGCTGACGGTGAACGGCCTGAGCCGCATTCTGAACCCCGGCGACGCCTACTATTTCGACAGCCAACAACCCCACCGCTTCCGCAATGTCGGCGCCGAGCCGTGTGAGATCGTCAGCGCCAGCTCGCCGTCGACCTTCTGACCGACGGCCGACCAAACGCCAGGCAGTGACACCACGCACAACAAGGGAGAAGCCCATGTCTCGCACTCATGCCGAGTGGAAACAACTGGCCACGATGCTGCATATCGAAAGCCGGCTCTTTATCGACGGCCACTACACCCATGCGAGCGATGGGCGTACCTTCGAGTGCCTCAACCCGGCCACCAACACCAAGCTGACCGACGTGGGCTGGGCCGGTGAAGCCGAGGTCGACGCGGCGGTGGCCGCCGCCCGCCAGGCCTTCGAGTCCGGCACCTGGTCTGCCCTGCCACCGCTGAAACGCGGCAGGATCCTGAAACGCTTTGCCGCGCTGATCCGCGAACACGTCGACGAACTGGCACTGCTGGAAACGCTGGACATGGGCAAGCCCATCGGCGACTCCACCACGGTGGACGTGCCGGGCGCCGCCTACTGTGTGGAATGGTACGCCGAGGCCATCGACAAGGTTGGCGGCGAAGTGGCGCCGGTCGATCCCAAGCTGGTCGGACTGGTCACGCGCGAGGCGATCGGCGTGGTCGCCGCGGTGGTGCCGTGGAATTTCCCGATTCTGATGGCCAGCTGGAAATTCGGCCCGGCGCTGGCCGCCGGCAATGCGGTGATCGTCAAACCATCCGAAAAATCCCCGCTGACCGCGATCCGTCTGGCCGGTCTGGCCAAGCAGGCCGGCATTCCCGACGGCATCTTCCAGGTGCTGCCGGGGGCCGGCGACGTAGGCCGGGCATTGGCACTGCATAACGGCGTCGACTGTATCGCCTTCACCGGCTCGACCGCCGTCGGCAAGCTGATCGCCGGCTACGCCGCACAATCCAACCTCAAGCGCGTGTGGCTGGAACTGGGCGGCAAATCGCCCAATATCATCCTGGAGGACTGCGCCGATCTTGCCAAAGCAGCGCGCACCGCCGCCGGCGCCATCTACTACAACATGGGCGAGATGTGCACCGCCGGCTCGCGCGTACTGGTACAGCGCAGCATCAAGGAGCGTTTCCTCGCCGAATTCAGCAAGGCCGCCCGGCAGTACTTCCCGGGCGATCCGCTCGACCCGGCCACCAGCATGGGGGCCATCGTCGACAAGATCCAGTTCGACAAGGTGCTGTCCTACATCGACCAGGGACAGAACGAAGGCGCCGGCCTGATCTGCGGCGGCCGGGCAACGCTGGCCGATACTCATGGCTACTTCATCGAACCGACCGCGTTCGACTGTCCGCGCCCGGACATGACCACCTGCCGCGAGGAGATCTTCGGGCCGGTGCTGTCGGTGATCACCTTCGACAAGGTGGAAGAAGCCATCCGCATCGCCAACGACACCGAGTACGGTCTGGCGGCGGCGGTATGGACCGCCAACGTCAGCACCGCGCACCAGGTCTCGCGCCGGCTGCGCGCCGGCACGGTGTGGGTGAACTGCTACGACGAGGGCGGCGACATGAACCTGCCGTTCGGCGGCTTCAAGCAGTCGGGCAACGGCCGCGACAAGAGCCTGCACGCGCTGGAGAAGTACACCGAGCTCAAGAGCACGCTGATCAAGCTGTGACGACGGCCGCGATCTTGCTGTACGTCCCTGAGCGGGGCGCCAGCCGGGCCGATGACGTAAAAAAAGGCACCGCGAGGTGCCTTTTCATTGCCTCACCACCGCATCAGTCGCGGAAGTTGTTGAACTGCAGCGGGAAATCGGTGATTTCCTTGCGCATCAGCGCGATCACTTCCTGCAGGATGTCGCGCTTGGCGCCGCTGACTCGCACGGCATCGCCCTGGATGCTGGCCTGCACCTTGAGCTTGGAATCCTTGATCAGTTTGACGATCTTCTTCGCCAAGTCACCCTCGATGCCTTCCTTGACGGTGATCGCCTGCTTGATCTTGTTGCCGCTGACCTTCTCGATCTTGCCGTGTTCCAGGCAGCGCACGTCCACATTGCGCTTGGCCAGCTTGCCCAGCAGGATGTCCTTGACCTGGTCCAGCTGGAATTCGGCGTCGGCGAACAGGGTCAGCACCTTGTCGGCAGCCTCGATGCGGGCGTCGCTGCCCTTGAAGTCGTAACGGGTGGATACCTCCTTGTTGGCCTGATCCACGGCGTTGCGCACTTCCACCACATTCACTTCGGAAACGATATCAAAAGACGGCATAGACGGTTTTACCTCGCGTATTCAAGCGCAAAATTCTAGTGCCTGCGCCATGAAAAGTCATCTTTCAGTCAGACCCCTCCGCCTCGTCTTGTCAGGCGCAGGGCGGCGACCGATGATGGAAACCGTTTATTGCCCTTGCGAGAGACCCCGCCATGCTATTGACCCCCGAACAACTGACCGGCTTCACCATGGCCGCCATCCTCATCACGCTGTCGCCCGGCCCGGACAACCTGATGGTGCTGAGCCTCGGCATCGCGCGCGGCAAGAAACAGGGTATCGCCTTCGGCCTAGGCTGCGCGCTGGGCTGTATCAGCCACACCGTGCTCGCCGCGCTGGGCATCAGCGCGCTGATCGCCGCCTCGCCGCTGGCCTTCACCATACTCAAGGTCGGCGGCGGCGCCTACCTGGTCTACCTCGGCGTGCAGGCGCTGCGCAGCCCCGGCGCCAGCTTCAAGCCTGGTTCGGCAGGCCAGAATCAGGGCAGCCCGGCGCTGAAGGTGTTTGCCAAGGGCCTGCTGGCCAACGCCATCAACCCCAAGGTGGTGCTGTTCTTCCTCGCCTTCCTGCCGCAGTTCGTC
>JACPUY010000015.1 GCA_016192025.1 Pseudogulbenkiania sp.
AGAAGGCGTCGGATTCGGCGATCGCTTCGGCCAGCACGCGGCTACCGTGGCTGAACTGCTCGAACTCGAACACGCCGACCGGGCCGTTCCACACCACGGTGCCGGCGCGGGCGACGATGTCGGCCAGCTGCTGGGCCGATTGCGGGCCGATGTCGAGGATCATGTCGTTCTTGGTCACCTCCTCGACCGACTTCAGCGTGTCCTCGGCATTCTCGGCGAACTCGCTGGCGCACACCACGTCGGTCGGCAGTGGCACGTCGCCGCCGTGGGCGCGGATCTTGGCGATTACCTTCTTGGCTTCGGCCACCAGCTCCGGCTCGGCCAGGCTCTTGCCGATGCCGTGGCCTTCGGCCAGCAGGAAGGTGTTGGCGATGCCGCCGCCGACGATCAGCTGGTCGACCTTGTCGGCCAGCGATTCGAGAATGGTCAGCTTGGTCGACACCTTGGAGCCGGCGACGATGGCCACCAGCGGGCGCGCCGGCGCTTCCAGCGCCAGGCCCAGCGCCTCCAGCTCGGCGGTCAGCAGGATGCCGGCACAGGCCAGCGGGGCATGTTTGGCCACGGCGTGGGTCGAGGCCTCGGCGCGGTGCGCGGTGCCGAAGGCGTCGTTGACGAACACGTCGCACAGGCTGGCGTAGGCGCGGCCCAGCTCGTCGTTGTTCTTCTTCTCGCCCTTGTTCAGGCGCACGTTTTCCAGCATCACCACGTTGCCCGGGTGCACTTCCAGCGGGTGCGCCTGCCAGCTGTCGTTGACCGGCACGGTCTGGCCCAAGAGCTCGGACAGCCGTTCGGCCACCGGTGCCAGGCTGTCTTCCGGCTTCGGCTCGCCCTCGGTCGGACGGCCGAGGTGGGTCATCAGGATCACCCCGGCACCGGCGTGCAAGGCGTGCAGGATGGACGGCAGGCTGGCGCGGATGCGGGTGTCGTCGCCGATGGTGCCGTGTTTCAGCGGCACGTTCATGTCGACGCGGATCAGTACGCGCTTGCCGGCGAGGTTCTGTTCGGTCAGTTTGTTGAATTGCATGGCTCTATCCGTACGGACGCCGCGCCCGGCACGTTGGCCGAAGGCGCGGCGTGGGCGATCAAAGGCTTACTTGGCGGCAAACAGCGCGCGGGCGGTGCGCAGCATCTGCTGGCAGAAGCCCCACTCGTTGTCGTACCAGGCCAGCACCTTCACCATGTTGCCGTTGCTGACCTTGGTCAGCGTGGCGTCGAACACCGAGCCTTCGGTGGTGTGGTTGAAGTCGCTGGAGACCAGCGGCAGCGTGTTGTAGCCCAGGATGCCCTTCATCGGGCCTTCGGCGGCGGCCTTGACGATCTCGTTGACCTCGTCGACGCTGGTGTTGCGACCGGCTTCGAAGGTCAGGTCGACCAGCGACACGTTGATGGTCGGCACGCGCACCGCGAAACCGTCCAGCTTGCCCTTCAGCTGCGGCAGCACCAGGCCGACGGCCTTGGCGGCGCCGGTCTTGGTCGGGATCATGTTCTCGGTGGCGGAACGGGCGCGGCGCAGGTCCTTGTGACGCACGTCGGTCAGCACCTGATCGTTGGTGAAGGCGTGGATGGTGGTCATCAGGCCCTTGACGATGCCGAGCTGGTCGTTCAGTGCCTTGGCCACCGGAGCCAGACAGTTGGTGGTGCAGGAGGCGTTGGACACCACGGTCATGTCGGCGGTCAGCACGTCGTGGTTGACGCCGTAGACGATGGTTGCGTCGACGTCGTCACCGCCTGGGGCGGAGATCAGCACCTTCTTGGCGCCGGCGTCGAGGTGCAGCTGGCACTTTTCCTTGCTGGTGAAGGCGCCGGTGCATTCCAGCACCAGGTCGACGTTCAGCTCTTTCCACGGCAGTTCGGCCGGGTTGCGGGTGGAGAAGAACGGGATCACGTCGCCGTTGACGATCAGGTTTTTCTCGTCATGGCTGACCTCGGCGGCGAAGCGGCCGTGCACGGTGTCGAACTTGGTCAGGTGGGCGTTGGTGGCCAGGTCGCCCGAGGCGTTGACGGCGACGATGTCGAAATCGCCGCGCAGGTTGTATTCGTAGATGGAGCGCAGGGCTTGGCGGCCGATACGGCCGTAGCCGTTGATCGCGATGCGGATGGTCATGCTAGGTTCTCTCCCGGAAATGAAAAGGCAATGATGGCGGCCATCCCGTCGTGCGGGATGGCCTTAGTTCTGATTCAGATGACGGCCAGCGTCTGGGCCACCACGTTGTCCACGGTGAAGCCGAATTCCTTGAACAGCACGGAAGCCGGGGCGGATTCGCCGAAGTGGTCGATGCCGACCACGGCGCCTTCCAGGCCCACGTACTTGCGCCAGAAATCGGGCACGCCGGCCTCGATCGCCACGCGCGGCACGCCGGCCGGCAGCACCGAAGCCTGGTAGGCCTTGTCCTGCTTGTCGAACACGTTGGTCGACGGCATCGACACCACGCGTACCGCCACGCCCTGCTCGGCCAGGGCGGCCTGCGCCTTGAGCGCCAGTTCGACTTCGGAGCCGGTGGCGATCAGCACCGCCTTCAGCTCGCCCTCGCCTTCGCGCAGCACGTAGCCGCCCTTCGCGATGGCGGCAATCTGTTCCGCGTCGCGCGCCACGAACGGCAGGTTCTGGCGGCTCAGGATCAGGTTGGTCGGCGTGGTCTTCTGCTCGATGGCATGTGCCCAGGCCACGGCCGTCTCAGTGGTGTCGCACGGACGCCAGGTGTTCATGTTCGGGATGTAGCGCAGCGTGGCGACCTGCTCCACCGGCTGGTGGGTCGGGCCGTCTTCGCCGAGGCCGATCGAATCGTGGGTGAACACGAAGATCGGGTTGATCTTCATCAGCGCGGCCATGCGCAGTGCGTTGCGGGCGTATTCGCTGAACATCAGGAAGGTGCCGCCGTACGGGCGCAGACCGCCGTGCAGCGTCATGCCGTTGATGATGGCGGCCATGCCGAATTCGCGCACGCCGTAGCTGATGTAGTTGCCGTTGCCCTGCTCGTCGATCCACTTGCTGCCCGACCAATTGGTCAGGTTGGAGCCGGTCAGGTCGGCCGAGCCGCCGACGAATTCGGGCAGCAGCGGCGAGAACGCTTCCAGCGCGATCTGGCTGGCCTTGCGCGTGGCGACGGTCTGGGCGGCGTCGTCGATCTTGGCGATCGCGGCGGCTTTCGCCTCTTTCCAGCCACCCGGCAGTTCGCCCTTCATGCGGCGTTCGAACTCGGCGGCCAGTTCCGGGTAGGCGGCGCGGTAACGGGCGAACAGGCTGTTCCACTCGTTTTCGCGCGCCGCGCCGGCGTCGCGTGCGCCCCAGGCGGTGTAGATCTCGGCCGGAATCTCGAACGGCGCGTGCGGCCAGTTCAGGTGTTCGCGCGCGGCGGCGATCTCGGCCGCGCCCAGCGGCGCGCCGTGCACGTCGTGGCCACCCTGCTTGTTCGGCGCGCCCTTGCCGATGGCGGTCTTGCAGCAGATCAGCGTCGGGCGGTCGGTGGTTTTCCTGGCGGTCTGGATCGCGGTCTGGATTTCGTCGGCATCGTGGCCGTCGACGTTGCGGATCACCTGCCAGCCGTAGGCTTCGAAGCGCGCCGGGGTGTCGTCGGTGAACCAACCTTCGACATTGCCGTCAATGGAGATGCCGTTGTCGTCCCAGAACGCCACCAGCTTGCCCAGCCCCCAGGTACCGGCCAGCGAGCAGGCTTCGTGCGAGATGCCTTCCATCAGGCAGCCGTCGCCGAGGAAGGCCCAGGTGGTGTGGTCGACGATGTCGAGGCCGGGGCGGTTGAATTCGGCGGCCAGCATCTTTTCGGCCAATGCCATGCCAACAGCATTGGTGATACCCTGTCCCAGCGGGCCGGTGGTGGTCTCGATGCCGGGGGCGTAGCCGTACTCCGGGTGACCCGGGGTCTTGGAGTGCAGCTGGCGGAAGTGTTTGAGGTCCTCGATCGACAGTTCGTAGCCGGTCAGGTGCAGCAGGCTGTACAGCAGCATCGAGCCGTGGCCGTTGGAGAGCACGAAGCGGTCGCGGTTGGACCAGTGCGGATTGGCCGGATTGTGCTTCAGGTGATCGCGCCACAGGACTTCGGCGATGTCAGCCATGCCCATCGGGGCGCCGGGGTGACCGGATTTGGCCTGTTCCACCGCGTCCATGGCAAGAAAGCGGATGGCGTTGGCAAGCTCGGTACGGGAGACCATTCGGGAGAAACCTCGAAACTGTAGTGGGTCAACTACGGAAACCCGCACCGGCGCTGCCGTTACAGCGGCCGAAGCGGCGGAACCGTCGCTAAATCATGAAATTATCGCTGATTTGCCCCCCCGGCGGCAACCGGCTGCGGCCAGTTCGGGGCGGCTGCGGCCAACCTTGTCATAATAGTGGGGCTATGATGGAACCTGAGCCCCAAGGATTGGAGTTTATGAGCGATTTCTTTACCTCCCCGCCCGTGGCCATCGCCTCGTTGCAGCCGCCGCAGCCGCGGCAGGTGGGTGCGGCACAAGGTTGGCGCTGGATCGTCGCGGCCTTCCTGATCGTGCGTGACCAGCCTCTGACCTGGGCACTGTTCGCGCTGGCGTATTTCGGGCTGCATGTGCTGGTCAGTTCGGTGCCGATGATCGGCGGGCTGCTCGGCTTCCTGCTGGCGCCGCTGTTCGCCGGCGGTTTCGTGCTGGCGGCGGCCCGCGCCGAACACCACGACGAGCTGGGGGTGGCCGACCTGTTCGGCGGCTTCCGCCGCGCCGGCCAGGCCCTGCTTGGGGTCGGGTTGCTGTACCTGGCGCTGCTGCTGTTGGCGCTGCTGGTGTTCGGCGTGCTGTTGCGGCTCTTGGGCGGCGCGGTGCCGACACCCGAGATGATGAGCTCGCCGGGTCATGCCGGGACGATGATGGCGGCCACGCTGCTGGGCGGGGCGATCGTGTTCGTGGTCAACCTGGCCTACTGGTTTGCCCCGGCGCTGGTGGTGCAGAATGGCCTGGCGGCGTGGCCGGCGCTCAAGCTCAGCATCCGCGCCGGGCTGGCCAACTGGCCGGCGGTGCTGACCTGCGGGCTGATGCTGACGCTGCTGTTCGTGCTGGCGGCGCTGCCCTTGCTGCTCGGCCTGCTGCTGTGGTTCCCGGTGCTGTACGTCACCGGCTATACCGCGTGGAAGGACGTGTTCGGCCAGGCCTGAGCGGTCCGGCCGCGGGTGCGGGACCGATGGCTCAGGGGTCGAGCGGGCGCAGCATGTCGACGTGCGGGATGCCACCGTCGTCGTAGGGCTCGGAGACGCGCTCGAAGCCGAAGTGGGCGTAGAAATCCTGGGCGTAGGCCTGTGCCGACAGCTTCATCGGAGCCCCCGGGAACAGCCGCCCGGTGCGCAGCACCGCTTCGGCCATCAACTGGCGGCCGATGCCGCTGCCGCGCCAGTCCGGCTCCACCACCACGCGGCCGATGGCGGCGGCGTCCGGATACTTCTGCTCGGGCGCGATCAGCCGGGCGTAGGCCACCAGCCGGCCCTGGCCGTCGCGGCCGGTCAGGTGCCAGCAATCGCGGTCGGTGCCGTCGATGTCCTGGTAGATCGAACGTTGTTCGACCACGAACACCTGCCCGCGCAACTGCAGCATTTCATACAGAGTGTGCAAGGTGAAGCCGTCGAAGCGGTGGCATTGCCACTGGATGAAGCTGGCCATAGTACAATCCTCCCCGATCATTTCCGACAACCAACATACCATGACATGCGCCCTGTGCGCGTGTCCGGCCCGCCATGGACAATAACGACCTCTTCGCAGACGATATCGCCGAGCCTGCCGTGGCCGGCATCCCCCCCGCCGCGCCGCCGCCCGCCACCGGGGCGGACGAGGGTGAGTGGATTCCGCTCGACCTGTACGCCGAGCGTGCCTACCTCGAATACGCCATGAGCGTGGTCAAGGGCCGCGCGCTGCCGGAAGTGGCCGACGGCCAGAAACCGGTGCAGCGCCGCATCCTGTACGCCATGCGCGACATGGGCCTGGCGCATGGCGCCAAACCGGTGAAGTCGGCGCGCGTGGTCGGCGAGATACTCGGCAAATACCACCCGCACGGCGACAGCTCGGCCTACGAGGCGCTGGTGCGCATGGCGCAGGACTTCACGCTGCGCTACCCGCTGATCGACGGCCAGGGCAACTTCGGCTCGCGCGACGGCGACGGTGCCGCGGCGATGCGTTACACCGAGGCGCGGCTGACGCCGATCGCCGAGCTGTTGCTGGCCGAGATCGACATGGGCACGGTCGACTTCGTGCCCAACTACGACGGTGCCTTCGACGAGCCGGCGCTGCTGCCGGCCCGGCTGCCGATGGTGCTGCTCAACGGCGCCTCCGGCATCGCGGTCGGTCTTGCCACCGAGATCCCGCCGCACAACCTGACCGAAGTGGCCGGCGCCGCCGTCGCCCTGCTCGACAATCCCGAACTCACCACGTCCGAGCTGATGGCTTACGTGCCGGGGCCGGACTTCCCCGGTGGCGGCCAGATCATCACGCCGGAAGAGGATATCCGTGCCGCGTACGAGACCGGCCGCGGCAGCGTGCGCGTGCGCGCCAAGTGGGAAGTGGAAAAGCTGGCGCGCGGCCAGTGGCGCGTGATCGTCACCGAGTTGCCGCCCGGCTCCAGCGCGCAGAAGGTGCTGGCCGAGATCGAGGAGGCGACCAACCCCAAGGTCAAGACCGGCAAGAAGGCGCTGACGCAGGAACAGCAGAATCTGAAGAGCCTGATGCTGTCGCTGCTCGACCGCGTGCGCGACGAGTCCGACAGCGACAGCCCGGTACGGCTGGTGTTCGAGCCCAAGTCAAGCCGGCAGGATCCGGACGAATTCATCAACGTGCTGCTGGCGCAAACCAGCCTCGAGGGCAACGCCTCGCTCAACCTGGTGATGATCGGGCTGGACGGCCGTCCCGGGCAGAAGGGCCTGAAGCCGATCCTCGCCGAATGGCTGGCGTTCCGCCGCCGCACCGTCACGCGCCGTCTCGAGCACCGTCTGGGGCAGGTGGACAAGCGCATCCACATCCTCGAGGGGCGGATGATCGCCTTCATCCACATCGACGAGGTGATCCGCGTCATCCGCGAGTCGGACGAACCGAAGCCCGACCTGATCAAGGCCTTCGGTCTGACAGAGGTGCAGGCGGAAGATATTTTGGAAATCCGCCTGCGGCAGCTGGCGCGGCTGGAAGGCTTCAAGCTGGAAAAGGAGCTGTCCGAACTGCGCGAAGAGCGCGAAGGGCTGCGCCACCTGCTGGCCACGCCCGACGCGCTGACCGGGCTGATGCGCGACGAGATCCAGGCCGACGCCACCAAGTATGGCGACGCCCGCCGCAGCGAGATCAAGACCGCCGAGCGTGCGGTGCTGACCCAGTCGGTGGCCGACGAAGCGGTCACCATCATCCTGTCGCAAAAAGGCTGGATTCGTGCCCGTGTCGGCCATAACGTCGATCTCTCCGCGCTCAGCTTCAAGGACGGCGACGCGCTGGCCACCGTGGTGGAAACGCGCACCGTGTGGCCGGTCATCGTG
>JACPUY010000055.1 GCA_016192025.1 Pseudogulbenkiania sp.
GGAAGCATGACGTGCAGGTGATTCTCGAAGGTCCGGGCCACGTGCCGATGCAGCTGATCAAGGAGCACACGGACAAGGAACTGGAGTGGTGCCACGAAGCGCCGTTCTACACCCTGGGCCCCTTGACCACCGACATCGCCCCGGGCTACGACCACATCACCTCGGCCATCGGCGCCGCGCAGATTGGCTGGTACGGCACCGCGATGCTGTGCTACGTCACGCCGAAGGAGCACCTCGGCCTGCCGAACAAGGACGACGTCAAGGAAGGCATCATCACCTACAAGCTGGCCGCCCACGCCGCCGACCTGGCCAAGGGTCATCCGGGCGCGCAGATCCGCGACAACGCCTTGTCCAAGGCGCGCTTCGAGTTCCGCTGGGAAGACCAGTTCAACCTCGGCCTCGACCCGGACCGCGCGCGCAGCTTCCACGACGAGACGCTGCCGAAGGATTCCGCCAAGGTGGCGCACTTCTGCTCGATGTGCGGCCCGCACTTCTGTTCGATGAAGATCACCCAGGACGTGCGCGACTTCGCCGCCCAGCAGGGCTTGGCCGAAGAGGAGGCGCTGGCCAAGGGCATGGAGGTGAAGTCGATCGAGTTCGTCAAGGGCGGCGCCAAGCTGTACGACAAGATCTGAGTCGAGGCAGGTTTTTGCCGATGGAAGCGGACCGCAGAGGCGGTCCGTTTTTTTTTTAGCACGAGCGGACAGAGGGGTTCTCGGCGGCGGATGGGAGCGTTGTCGAGGGGAGGGATGCCGCTTTGCCTCGGTGAAGGCCATCCCAAGTGGTTCCTGTTTCTATGCTAGTGAAATTGTTGCTTGTAAATATATCGTAATGCGATACATTTAATAGGCCACCGCCGCAAACCAAGGAGCATTGCCATGAGTCTGCTTACTCCCGTCCGCATGCTGATGTCGTCACAAGATGGCTGGGACGAACTGGCCAGGAGCCATCCCTCCCTGGCGGCCAGCTTCTGCAAGGTGGTACTGCCGGCGTCACTGCTCAGTAGCGCGATGATCGTTTACGCCGCGCGTTTTCACGGCGACGTGTACGCGCCCGCGGTTCCATTCCGCCAGTGGTGCTATGTCGCACTGTTGTTCCTGCTGGTGAGCTGGCTGTGCGTGCCCTTGATGGCCTACGTGATCCGGCACTCGGTGCGCAGCACCCGGCCGTTGGTGTACCGCGACTGCTACCGCCTGGCGGCGATCGCCCCGCTGCCGATCTGGCTTTCCGCCTTGACGCTGATGGTGCCGAGCCCGCTGTTCAACATGTTGGCGGGTGTAGCCGGTCTGCTCGCCTCGGCCGGGCTGATTTTCCATGGGCTTGATGCCTTATTCGAGCACGATCACTGGATCCGGACGCTGTCGGTCACTTACACAGTGTTTTCGGTCGGGGCGCTGGTGTGGGCGCTGGTGGTCGGGCTGTTGGTGCTGCCGCTGCTGTAGGGCGCGATTCGGCAGGGCGGGAGATTTGTGCTACGGTGGCGCAGAAGTAAGCCCGCTATCCTGCCATGACATCCCATTCCCCCCTGTCGAAACGCGATTTCGAGCATCTGGCCGATTTTCGCTACCGTTTACGCCTGTTTCTGCGCTTCAGCGAGGAGCTGGCGCAACAGCACGGCCTGACCCCGCAGCAGTACCTGTTGCTGCTGCAATTGCGCGGCTACCCGGGCCGGGACTGGGCCACCGTGGCCGAGTTGGCCGAACGGCTGCAGTCGCATCATCACAGCGTGGTGGGACTGGTGTCGCGTTGCGAGGCGCAAGGGCTGGTACAGCGTCGACCGGGAAGGGAAGACCGCCGCTGTGTGGAGGTGAGCCTGCTGGCCAAGGGCGAGGAACTGGTGGCAACGCTGGCCCAGGCGCATCGTGACGAGCTGATCCTGCTCAAGCAGGCCGGGGGGCTTTTGTCGCTCGACCTGCTGCTGCAGGCCCAGCAAGGCCTTGCCGACCCATCCTGATCCGGTGGGGTGAGTCGGGGGACTGCCGCATGCTGCTCCGCGGGTGGGCCGGCCTGTCCGCCGCTGCGCGTATCGGGTTGCTTCACCCTTTCGCTGCGGCGTGAGCGCCTGTTCACCGAAGAAAGGGCACGCGCTTTCTGTCCATGCATTCGCCGCCAGGCCGAGCGAGAGCCGGCCGCCCGCGGCGAGTGCTTCATCAACATCCATTCCATACGACAAGTGGTTCCCCTCCAGCGGCAGCGAGTGGCCCTGTTCCCGGACCAGTCCGCACGGCATGCTGTGCCGATCATCCAGACAAGGAGCCTGTCGTGAGCAATGACCTGCTGATCCGCGCCGTGAGCGCCGCCGACCATGCCGCCTGGCTGCCGCTGTGGCAGGGCTACCAGGCGTTCTACCGCACCACCATTTCCGAGGCCACCAGTGCCGTCACCTGGCAGCGCCTGCTCGATACGGCCGAGCCGATGGCCGCCTACCTGGCGTGGCGCGGCGGGGTGGCGGTGGGGCTGGTACACACCATCTACCACCGCTCGTGCTGGACGGTCGGCGACTACTGCTACCTGCAGGACCTGTTCGTGGCCGACAGCGAGCGCGGTCGTGGCGTGGGGCGCCGGCTGATCGAGCACGTCTACCGCCAGGCGGCAGAGGACGGTTGCTCGCGGGTGCATTGGCTGACGCACGAGAGCAATCACGACGCGATGCAGCTGTACGACCGGATCGCCGAACGTTCTGGCTTCGTGCAGTACCGCAAGCTGTTCGGCTGAGCGGGAGGGCTGGCCGAAGCCGGCTACGCTGTTTTCCGCCTGTCATGTCCTGCGTGGTACTTTGTTGTCTGACCGCGCGCCGGGTGCGGCTCGTCGTGATCAATGGTAGGCCAGGACTTGGGAGGAAAAATGAAGCACAGCGGCAGCTGTTTGTGCGGGAGAGTGCGTTATCAGGTCGTGGGCGAACTGGGGGCGCTGGTGTTCTGCCACTGCTCGCGCTGCCGCAAGGCGAACGGTTCGGCCTTCGCCGCGGTGGTGCCGGTCCAGCGCGCGGATTTCCACCTGTTGAGCGGGGATGAACTGCTGGCCGGCTACGAATCGTCGTCGGGAGTGCGGCGCGTGTTCTGCCGTCAGTGCGCTTCCCCGCTGTACAGCGAGCGAGACAGCCGGCCCGAGCTGCTGCGCCTGCGTGTCGGCACGCTCGATACGCCGCTGGCGGGGCCGGTCGGCGCGCATATTTTCACCGGCTCGAAAGCCGAGTGGTTCGATATCCACGACGACGCGCCGCAGTACGCGGAACGGCCCTGGGGAGAGGCGATGACGCAAGCCAAACTTTGCCTGGCAGCCGCCCAGTCGGCCTCGGTCTGCGGCGATATTGCGGCCAACGTGAGCGATCACCTGCGCTACGTCCGCACGGCCGCCGATGCCGGAGCCGACATCGTGGTGTTCCCCGAGCTGTCGCTGTGCGGCTACGAACTGGCCTTGCTGGCCGAGTGCATACTCGCGCCGCAGGACGCGCGGCTGGAGCCTTTGCGCGACGCCGCACGTGAATACCGCCTCACCATCGTGGCCGGAGCGCCGCTCGACAGCGGCACGGCGCGTCCGCACATCGGCGCCATCGTCTTCCTGCCCGACGGCAGCACCACGCTGCATAGCAAGCAGTACTTGCACGATGGCGAGCAGGCTTACGCCAGTGCCGGTCCGGGCGGGCCGCTGCTCGCCGTGGCGGGGGAGCCGTTGGCGCTGGCCATCTGTGCCGATACCGCCTATGCTGCGCACCCGCAGGCGGCGGCCACGGCCGGGGCGGCGCTGTACGCCGCCGGCGTGCTGGTGTCGGAAGCGGGCTATCCCGCCGATGCCGCCCTGCTGCAACGCTACGCGGCCGAGCACGGCTTCGGGGTGCTGATGGCCAACCATGCGGCCCCGACCGGCGGCTGGACCCCGGCCGGGTGCAGCGCGTTCTGGGCGCCCGGCGGCGAACTCGTCGCCGCCGCGCCGGGGGCCGGGGAGTGGCTGGTGCTGGCGCGCCGCGAGGCGGACGGCTGGCACGGCGAACTGCACGCACCCGCTACCTGACTGGCGGTGACGGAACTGCGGCGGGGCCCGGCGGTCTGCCTCTGCCCGGCCCATCCCGATCGCCGGTTCATTCAATAACGGAAAGAGACAATGTTCAAGAAATTGCTGGCTTCGCTCGGCGTGGGCGGAGCCCAGGTCGACACCCAACTGGACAACCCGCAGCTGCGCCCCGGCGAGCTGCTGACCGGCCGCGTGCTGGTGAAGGGCGGCAAGGCCGACCAGGACATCGAGCAAATCGACTTGCTGCTGATGACCGAAGCCGAGTACGAATCCGGCGATCACGAAGACCGCGTCGCCCAGCCGCTGGGCGCGGTACGGGTGGCCGAACGCTTCACCATCCGTGCCGGCGAGGAGCGCCAGTTGCCGTTCCGGCTGCAACTGCCGGCTGAGACGCCGATCAACGCCCTGTCGCACTACGGCCGCCCGCTGCCGGTATGGATACACACCGATCTGGCCATCGACATCGCCCCGGACGCCAGCGACCGCGACCTGCTGGAAGTCCATCCCACGCCGCAAGTGGCCACGCTGCTGCAGGCCTTCGAGCAGCTGGGCTGGGGCCTGTACAGCACCGACGTCGAGGTCGGCACCGCCCGCGTCGGCAACGTGGCGACGACGCTGGGCTGCTACCAGGAAATGGAGCTGCGCCCGCGCGGCGGCCATTCCCGCCTGCAGGAAATCGAACTGACCTTCATCCCGGCCGGCGACGGCGTGCACGTACTGATCGAGGCGGACGCGCGCTTCGGCGGCGATTTCTACCTGGCGCTGACGATGGGCCCCGGTTTCGCCGCACAAGACTGGGCGGCCGAACTGCGCACGCGCCTGGCCTTGTAAGGCGCTTTCGCTCGGCGTTCGCGTTCCATTCAAGCAAAACGGCAGCCATCGGGCTGCCGTTTTGCTTGAATGGAGGGCTTACTTACTCTGCAGTGCCCGGACAGCGTCCTTCGCTGCCGACGCCTGCTGCTTCAGTTCGTCCATCTGTTCCTTCAGTTCGGGGTCGAGGATCGCGGCGGCTTGTCCCACCTTGGCCGCCACCCCCAATGCCGCGCTGGCCTGCTGCTTCAGCTCGCCGACCGGCGCGCTCGCTTCTTCCACCGTGGCATGCACCGCGCCAATCGCCGCCGAGGCCGATTGCTGCAGCTTGGCGGTCTGCTCGTCGCTACAGGCGGCGAGCCCCAGCGACAGGGCGATCACGAGGGGGAGGTAGGACTTGGGCATGGGCGTTTCTCTGCGTTATCGGGAGCAGGTCAGAGGCGCAGACCCGGGGGAAGTTCCTGACGCGGCGACTGGGCGTGAGACAAGCTTGGCCGCAGCGGGGCTTCGGCCAACCCAGAGCGCCTCAATCGCCCGTCAGCGCCGCCGCCAGCACGTCGTCCTTGCCGGCCTTGCGCCGCGGCGGTGTCAGCAGACCCTGGGCGGCCAGATGCAGGTGGCGGGCGGCGGTTTGCGAGAGGTGGACGGTGGTCATGTCGATGGCATGGGGTGGGAGAAGGGATGACTATAGCAAACGGGGAGGGGGAGGTTGATAGTACGGGTCGTCTCCGATTAGCCATATGTCATGATCAGGGTATTATCTTGCTTTTCGTGCATTGAGTTCAGCATGAAGCGAGGTGTCCTGATGACTCGACAAGAAGCCAGAAAGATTCTGCAGTCCTTGGCGCACGGCATTGACCCGGCAAGCGGCGAGATGCTTTCGGAACAGAGCCCTTTCAACCAGCCTGACGTGATCCGGGCCCTGTTCATGGCCGGGGAGACCTTGGCAGAGGCGGAAAGACGTCAGCGCAAGGACGCATCAGCGGATAGTCATGCCGGGATTCCCTGGACCGAGGAAGAAGAAAACCGCGTGAAAGCGGCATTTGCCGGAGGCAAATCGGTAGCCGAGATCGCGGCCCCGCACCAGCGCTCGCGTGGAGCCATAACCGCGCGCTTGGCCAGGCTGGGTTTGACCAACTGATTACGGCCGTGGCTTGGGCTTGTCTTCTCCTTTTCGCCAAACTTTCCCCTTCCCCCGCCGTCGCAGCGACTAAGCTGTCTGTGTGAGCGATGTTCCCATCGCAGACGGAGGAGAGCGACATGGATACCGGCAAGCACGAACTCCCGCAGCTGTTCCAGCAACTCGGGCTGGGCGCCGACCCGGCGGCGATCGACGAGTTTTTGGCCCAGCACCGGTTGGAGCACGGCGTGGAGGTGGCGGACGCGCCGTTCTGGAACGCCGCGCAGGCCGATTTTCTGCGCCAGGAGCTGGAGAGCGACGCGGAGTGGGCCGAGGCGGTGGACGAGCTGGCCACGCTACTGAGCCAGTAGCGTTTTGCCGGCAAGACTCCGCTGGCGCGGCAGTTTGCATGGCCTATGCTGGGGTTAGCATTCTTCTCAGGAGACCCATCATGATGATCGCCCGCTGGAGCATCGAGGCCAAGTTCGGCCATAAACCCGAGGTGGTGGCCGAGATGCAGCGCTGGTTGCGCGATATCGGCGTGCAGGTCGGCTGGACCGCCGAGCGCGTGCGGCTGCTAAACGGTTCGATCGGCGCCAAGGAATCCACCATCCAGTCCGAGATCGAGATCGCCGATCTGGCCGAGCTGGACGCGGCGTGGAGCAAGCTCGGCACGCTCGACGCGCATGCGGCGTGGAGCCGCGCGCTGGAGCCGCACGTGGTGTCCGGCACGCAGCGCTGGGAAATCTTCCGCGTCATCGGCTAGGACGGATACCCCGGCGTGAGCCGGGGGTTGCGCCACGGTGCGACCCGTCGCCATGCCGCCGTGAGTGATGGCAGAGTGCCTCCTGCGCGACGCATTCCTGCGTCAGGCTGCGCTACCTTACTCAGTCACGCTTGCCCCGCCCAGTCAGGCTTCCGCCCTACACCTAAATCACTGATTCCGCTATACTTCCGCGCCTGTCGCGTGCCCGCGCGCACCCCCACCCCCAGCTAGGAAGCCGTCGCATGAGTCTGTTGCCGCATCAAGTCGAACTGTTGTCCCCCGCCAAGAGCGCCGAGATCGGACGCGAGGCGATCCTGCACGGGGCGGATGCGGTGTACATCGGCGGGCCGAGCTTCGGCGCGCGCCACAACGCCTGCAACAGCGTCGAGGACATCGCCGAGCTGGTGAAATTTGCCCACCGCTACCACGCGCGCATCTTCACCACGCTCAACACCATCCTGCACGACGCCGAGCTGGAACCGGCGCGCAAGCTGATCTGGCAGCTGTACGACGCCGGCGTCGACGCGCTGATCGTCCAGGACATGGGCATCCTGCAGATGGACCTGCCGCCGATCCAGCTGCACGCCTCGACCCAGTGCGACATCCGCGACGCCGACAAGGCACGCTTTTTGTCCGACGCCGGCTTCTCGCAGATCGTGCTGGCGCGCGAGCTGACCATCCCGCAGATCAGGAAGATCGCCGACACGGTGGCCGCCAGTGCCAGCGATCCCGCCACCATCGAGTACTTCATCCACGGCGCGCTGTGCGTGGCGTTCTCCGGTCAGTGCTACATCAGCCACGCCGACACCGGGCGCAGCGCCAACCGTGGCGACTGCTCGCAGGCCTGTAGACTGCCGTACACGCTGACCGACGCTTCTGGTGGTGTCGTCGCGTTCGACAAGCACCTGCTGTCGATGAAGGACAACAACCAGAGCGCCAACCTGGAGGCCTTGCTCGACGCCGGCGTACGTTCGCTGAAGATCGAGGGGCGCTACAAGGACGTCAGCTACGTCAAGAACATCACCGCGCACTACCGTCTGCTGCTCGACGAGATCATCGAGCGCCGCCCGGAGCTGGCGCCGGCCGCCAGCGGCAGCAGCGAGATCTTCTTCGCGCCGGACCCGGACAAGACCTTCCATCGCGGCGCCACCGACTACTTCGCCACCGGCCGCCAGATCGACATCGGCGCCTTCGATTCGCCCAAGTTCGTCGGCGTGGGTCTCGGCACCGTGCACAAGGTGGGCGAGACCTGGCTGGAGATCGCCACCAGCGAGACCATGAGCAACGGCGACGGCATCAACTTCATGAAGAAGCGCGAAGTGGTGGGCATGCAGCTCAACACCGTGCAGCAGGTGGGCAAGGCCGCGGGCGGCTTGCTGCTCTGGCGCTGTAACCCCGACGACCCGAGCGTGCTGGCCGGCCTCAAGCCCGGCACCGACATCAGCCGCAACCGCGACCACGCCTGGGAGCTGGCCTTGCTGAAGAAGTCGGCCGAACGCCGCGTCGGGGTGTGGCTGACCTTGGCCGAGAGCGCCGATGGTCTGGCGCTGACCGTCACCGACGAGGACGGCTGTAGCGCCACGGCCAGTGCCCCGATGGCGCTGGAGCCCGCCAAGGACGCCACCCGTGCCGAGGCCGGCCTGCGCGACAGCCTCGCCAAGCTCGGCAACACCATGTTCCTCGCCCACGACGTGGCACTGAACCTGTCCCAGCCGTGGTTCGTGCCGGCCTCGGTGATCAACGGCCTGCGCCGCGACGCCATCGAGCGGCTGGAGGCGGCGCGTCTGGCCAGCTGGCCGCGCCAGCCGCGCAAACAGCCGGTGGAGCCTCCAGTGGAATACCCGGAAAAGACGCTGAGCTACCTCGCCAACGTCTACAACACGCTGGCCTGGCAGTTCTACCAGAAGCACGGCGTCGAGGTGATCGACGCGGCCTACGAGGCGCACCAGGAGGAGGGCGAGGTCAGCCTGATGATCACCAAGCACTGCCTGCGCTTCTCGTTCAATCTGTGCCCGAAACAGGCCAAGGGTGTGAAGGGGGTGATGGGGCAGGTGCGCGCCGACCCGATGACGCTGAAGTCCGGCAACGAGACCTATACGCTGAAGTTCGACTGCCGCCCGTGCGAGATGCACGTGATGGGCAAGATGAAGAAGCACATCCTCAAGTCCGCGCCGCCGTCGGAAATCCCGACCAGCGCGCCGATCACCTTCTTCAAGCAGCGCCCGTAAGCGGGCGACGCTGCGCTGCTGTCCGCCGTCTCATTCACGCCCCGTCCGGCCGCCGGGCGAGCCATACTGAACGTAGGGCATGGCGCAAGGAGATGACGATGATTGAAACGCTGACGAGCCCCTCGTCCCGGGTGGTGGCCATCAAGCTGCGCGGCACGCTGCACGACGCCGACTACCGTACGCTGGAGCCGCTGGTGGAAGCGGCGTTGCGCGGCGGCAAGAAGGCGCGGCTGTACGCCCAGTTCGACGATTTTCACGGCTGGGACCTGCACGCGGCGTGGGACGACATGAAGTTCGGCACGCGCCACTACACCGATTTCGAGCGCATCGCCGTGGTCGGCGATGAGAAGTGGCAGGAATGGATGGTGAAACTGGTGCGGCCCTTCACGCTGGCGTCGATGCGTTACTTTCCGCACGAGGAGACCCCGGCTGCCTGGGCCTGGATCCACGAGGAGTTGTGACCGCGAACCGTCACGCCGCTGTCACAGGAGTGAGGTGGTCGCGCTCGATGCTTTCGGCCAAGCTGCCGGTGCTGTCCCGTCACCATGAGTAGTGGAGGATGCACCATGAAACTGTATCTCGCCCCCGGCGCCTGCTCGTTGTCGCCGCATATCGCGTTGTGTGAAGCCGGTCTGCCGTTCGATACCGAAAGCGTCAACCTGCGTGAATTACCGCACCGCACCGAAAGCGGTGTCGACTACACCACCATCAATCCCAAGGGCTACGTGCCGGCGCTCGAGTTCGATAGCGGCGAAGTGCTGACCGAATGCGCCGCCATCCTGCAGTTCATCGCCGATCAGGCGCCGGAAATGCAGCTGGCCCCGGCCAACGGCACGCTGGAACGCTACCGGCTGCAGGAATGGCTGAACTTCATCTCCGCCGAAATCCACAAGGGCTTCAGCCCGATGTGGAATCCGGCGGCCACGGCGGCGGAGCGTGAGGCGGCCTGGGCGCGCATCGGCCAGCGCCTCGACTGGATTGCCCCGCAACTGGCCGAGAGGGACTACCTGCTGGGCGAGTTCAGCGTGGCGGACGTCTACCTGTTCACCATCCTTAACTGGACGCATTACCACAAGCTGTCGCTCGACCGGTGGCCGGCACTGCAGGACTTCATGGCGCGTATGATGGCGCGCCCGGCGGTGCAGCAGGCGCTGCAGGAAGAGGGCTTGCTGTCGTAAGCTGTGCCCGCGGTCCGCAACCATGCCCCGTCACGACGGGGCATGGTCTTGCCGGCCAGCGTTTCACGTGGAACAGTGGCGCACGTCCGCCCTCATGGAGTGGCCGGCGCCGTCCACCTGCCAACCCCGAACCCCGCAACGAGAAAGTAGTCGCATGACCCACCCCCTGATCGACAGCTCCGGCCTCGCCGCCGCCCTGGACCAGTTCGCTCTCGAGCGCGACTGGCCGCGCTACCACACCGCGCGCAACCTGGTGCTGGCGCTGACCGGCGAGGTGGGCGAGCTGGCGGAAATCTTCCAGTGGCTGACCGACGACGAAGCGGCCCGCCTGGCCGAGGACCCGGCGCGCTTCACCCATCTGCAGGAGGAACTGGCCGACGTGCTGATGTATTTGGTGCGGCTGGCCAGCGTCACCGGCGTCGACCTCGACGCGGCGGTGCGCGACAAGCTGGTCAAGAACGCGCAGAAGTACCCGGCGCCCTGAGCAGGACAGCGCCCGTTCCCCCGATTTCCCCGCCGTTTCCGCCGCTCGTCCCACCCGAGGCGACGGGTGGACCGCCGCGCCGCGCATAGCCAAAAATCGCCGGGGCGTGTCGCTTCCGTTCTATTGATGCTGAAGACATAGGGCTATGATCGCGGCGCCGGGGTCATGGTTGGCGATGCAGGCCCCGCCATGACGCATTTGCTGGGAAAGTTTGGAAATGAGGTGTGTTTTTTGCTTGCCTATGGCAATAACCGACGCGTAACGCATAACAACAAGCATCAAGAGCCGGCAGCAGGCTCGCGGCGCAATCAGGGGAAAGTCAGCAATGAGAGCTAA
>JACPUY010000010.1 GCA_016192025.1 Pseudogulbenkiania sp.
GCCGCCTGGCGCTGGCGGAATCCAATCGGATCATTGAAGGGGCTAACCTGCACGACGTGACGGTCCGCTTTACCCGCATCGTCGGCATGCCCCCGCCAATGAATCTGGGCAAGCCGGCGCCGTTCAAGCTGGCGCAGCAGGAACCCGGCGACATGTTCAAGCAGGCGTTTCAGCACAACCCGCAATACCTGTCCTCGGTCGAAGGCGTGCGGGCCGCCACGGCCGAGGTCGACGTGCGCAAGGGGGCCTTCTCGCCAACCGCCGACCTGCGTGCACAGTACGAACGTACCAATGACCTGGAAGGCGTGCAGGGCGTGCACAAGATCGGCATCATTGAGCTGGTCCTCAACATGAACCTGTCGCGTGGCGGCGCCGACCGCGCCCGGCTGCGTGCCTCCACCGAGCGCCGCGAGGCGACCCGCGACTCCCAGCAGAAGGCCTGTCGCGATATCCACCAGACGGTGCAGATCGCCTACAACGACATCCGTCGCATCGGCGAGCAGGTCGCCCCGTTGCGGCTGCACGCCCTGTCCACCGAGAAAGCGCGCGATGCTTACCGCAGCCAGTTCGAGATCGGCCAGCGCACCCTGCTGGACCTGCTGGACAGCGAAAACGAGCTGTACGATGCCAAGCGCGAAGTGGTGAACGCCGAAAACAATCTGGTGCTGGCGCAGGCCCGGCTGCTGGCCGGTTCCGGCAAACTGCTGGAGACGCTGGAGGTCAAGCCGAAAGAGTCGCTCAGCTTCGAAGGCAGCCCGGCCGACGAGTGGCAGGCCTGCAATACCACGCTGGTGCCAAGTGCCACCGTCGACAAGAACGCCATCATGCCGGTGACGTTCAATTCCCCTGGCACCATGGACGTCCCGCCAGCCATCGTTCCCGAAGCCACCAAACCGGAGCAAGCCCCCGCCAATAAAGCTACCACCAAGAAGACCGGCTGACTCGACTCCTCCAGCTGTCTCCGTTGGACACCCCCGTGTTGCACGCAATTGGCACGGGGGTCCTTTTTTTCTGCGCTCCGGCGCGTTGTCGTGTCCGCCTGCCGCTCACGTCAAACCGGCTCAGCCGAGCCCCAGTGCCTGCAGGGTGTTGTGATGGGTCGCCGTCCGGATGGCCTCCGGCGTGGTGGTGCGCAACTCGGCCAGGAACTCGGCGAAGCGCAGCAGATTGGCGGGCCGGTTCGGCACCGCCTGTGCCCACTCCGGGCGCATGTCCGGCGCGTCGGTTTCCAGCACCAGTGCGGACAGCGGCAGCGTCGCCGCCAGCCGGCGGATGCGCTGAGAACCGCGGAACGTCATCGCCCCGCCGAACCCCAGCTTGAAACCCCGCGCCAGAAAGGCGGCCGCCTGCTGCTCGCTGCCGTTGAAGGCATGGGCGATGCCGCCCACCACCGGGACTTGGCGCAGGTATTTCAGCAGCCGGTCCTGCGAGCGGCGTACGTGCAGAATCACCGGCAAGCCGTACTTGCGCGCCAGCTTGAGCTGTTCGACCAACAAGTACTCCTGCCGCACCGGGTCCAGAGCGGGCAGGTAGAAGTCGAGCCCGATATCGCCCACCGCCACCGGCCGGTCTGTGGCCAGCTTGTGTTCCAGATCGGCCAGGTGCTCGTCCAGGTGTTGCGCCAGATAGATCGGATGCAGGCCGAAGGCGAGCCAGCAACCGTAGCGCTCGCGCATCGCCAGCGTTTCGGCGAACGTCGCCTGGTTGACGGCCGGTACCAGGATCTGGCCGATGCCCTGCCGGATCGCCTCGGCGACGACGTCGTCGCGGACGCCATCGAATTCCGCCGCATCGAGGTGGCAGTGCGAATCGATTAGGCAGTCGTTGGCGGGCAGGAAAGGGAACATGGCGCGAAGGTACGGAATCGGGGAGTGGAGTTTCAGCCTACAAGGGTTGGCCGACGCTTGCCAAGCCTTGATTGATGTCGACGGGGCAACGAAAAGCCCGCAGAGCTTGGTGCTGTGCTGGCTATCTGGTCTCAGGCGCTGGGCGTGTGCGTGTCTCCATTCAAACCCTGGCCTGGTCATTTGTCGGCCGTATAACGACATCCTCGCCGTGACAGGGGCCGTCACGTTTCGCAACACAATTTTTTGTATTTTGCTCTACAAAATGGTAGCATATACAACATGAATTCATGGCTGCTACTGATCACCACCCTCCCCACCGAGAATGCCACCGCGCGGATGCGCGCCTGGCGGGCGCTCAAGGCCTCCGGGGCGGCGGTGCTGCGCGACGGGGTATACCTGCTGCCGGATCGGCCGCCTTGTGTGGAGACGCTGACGGCGGTGGCTGCCGACGTGCAGAGCAAGGGGGGCACGGCCTACGTGTTGCCGGTCGGTGCGCCGGGCACCGAGGCGTTCCCGGTGCTGTTCGACCGCCGCGACGACTATGCCGGGCTGTTGGCCGAGGTCGCCCGGTTGCGCGGTGCACTCTCCGCCGACAACGTGCACGACACGCTCAAACAGACGCGCAAGCTGCGCAAGGCCTACGCCGGCCTGGTCGAGATCGACTTCTTTCCCGGCGAGGCGCAGCGTCAGGCCGACGCCGCGCTCGGCGAGCTGGAGCTGCAGGCGAGCCGGGTGCTGTCGCCCGATGAGCCACATGGGCTGGCCGGCACGATTCCGCGCCGCGCCGTTGGCGACTATCGCGGCCGGCTGTGGGCAACGCGTCGGCGTCCCTGGGTCGATCGGTTGGCCAGCGCCTGGCTGATCCGCCGTTTCATCGATCGCGACGCGCGTTTCGTGTGGCTCGGTACGCCGGCAGACTGCCCGTCCGATGCACTCGGCTTCGATTTTGACGGTGCCTCCTTCAGCCATGTCGGCGCCAAGGTGACGTTCGAGGTGTTGCTGGCGAGCTTCGGTCTGGAACAGGCGGCGCTGCGACGGCTCGGCGCGCTGGTGCATTACCTCGACACCGGCGGGGTGCAGCCGGTCGAGGCGGCCGGCGTGGAGCGGGTGCTCGCCGGCCTGCATGCGGCAATTCCCGACGACGATCAGCTGTTGCTGGCGGCCAGCGGCATCTTCGACGGTTTGCTGGCCGCTTTCGAGAAGGAAAACCATGAATAGTCGCGAACCGGTCAAAGCGGTCGACACCCAAGCCATTCCCCCCGCCGTCAGTTTCTGGGAAGCGTTCCGCTTCTGGCTCAAGCTCGGCTTCATCAGCTTCGGCGGCCCGGCCGGTCAGATCGCGATCATGCACAGCGAACTGGTCGAGCGCCGGCGCTGGATCAGCGAGAAGCGCTTCCTGCACGCGCTCAACTACTGCATGGTGCTGCCCGGCCCCGAGGCGCAGCAGCTGGCCACCTACATCGGCTGGCTGATGCACCGCACCTGGGGCGGCATTGTCGCCGGCGTGCTGTTCGTGCTGCCGTCGCTGTTCATCCTGATCGCGCTGTCGTGGGTATACATCGCCTTTGGCGACATACCGGTGGTGGTGGGACTGTTCTACGGCATCAAGCCGGCAGTGACCGCGATCGTGGTGCAGGCGGCGCACCGCATCGGCTCGCGCGCGCTGAAAAACAATGTGCTGTGGGCCATCGCCGCGGCATCGTTCGTCGCAATCCTCGCGCTCAACGCGCCGTTCCCGCTCATCGTCGTGGCCGCCGCGCTGATCGGCTATCTCGGAGGACGTCTGGCTCCGGACACCTTCAGAGCCGGTGGTGGCCACGGCAAGGTCGACAAGTCGTTCGGCCCGGCGCTGATCGACGACGATACCCCGACGCCCGAACACGCCCGCTTCCGCTGGCCACAGCTAATTCGCATTGCCATCGTCGGCGCCTTGTTATGGCTGGTGCCGATGGGCTTGCTCTCCGCACTGTTCGGCTGGCATGGCACGCTGACGCAGATGGGCTGGTTCTTCACCAAGGCCGCGCTGCTGACCTTCGGCGGTGCCTACGCGGTGCTGCCCTATGTCTACCAAGGCGCGGTCGACCATTACGGCTGGCTGACGCCGACGCAGATGATCGACGGCCTGGCGCTCGGAGAAACCACACCCGGCCCGCTGATCATGGTGGTGACCTTCGTCGGCTTCGTCGGCGGCTACGTGAAGGCGCTGTTCGGGACGGAGATGGTGTTCCTGGCCGGCGCGCTGGCAGCGACCCTGGTGACCTGGTTCACCTTCCTGCCCTCGTTCATCTTCATCCTCACCGGCGGCCCGCTGGTCGAGTCTACCCACGACGACATCAAGTTCACCGGCCCGCTGACCGCGATCACCGCGGCGGTGGTCGGCGTGATTCTGAACCTGGCGCTGTTCTTCGGCTACCACGTGCTGTGGCCGCAAGGCTTTGCGGGGGCGTTCGACTGGGGGTCGGCGCTGATTGCGCTGGCCGCGGTGGTCGCGCTGTTCCGCTTCAAGCGCAACGTCATCGAGGTCATTGCGGCGTGCGCCGTGGCCGGCCTGTTGCTGAAGATGCTGATCCTGTGACGCCCATCCCGCGCCGCCCCTCGATGCCGCCCCCGGGCGGACTGCAACGAAGCAAGCGGGTACACTAGACTGAGTGTAAGCCCACGTCACCGCCAATCGATGAACACGAGCATCCTCTACGCCTTGCTCGCTGCGGCCTTGTTCGGCGTGAGCACCCCCTTCGCCAAAATGCTGGCGGGCTGCTGTATCTGGAAGCGGTGCTCATCGCGGTCATCGCGTGGATGGTCTTCAAAGCGCCGATCGGCGCATCGTGCTGGGCATGGTGGCGATTGTCGCGGGTGGCGTCCTGCTGGCCCTGCGCGGGCTCGGTACGGCTCGTTCCGGCGCCTACTTTTCTACAGCCCCTTCATTGCTGCGGCCGTGGCTCTGACGCTGCTGGGCGAAGCGGTCCGCCGCTATTCTGGCTGGCAGCCGCTTTGATGGGGCCTGCCTTGGGCCGGCAGCGGCCCGTCGAGCCCCGTATGCTACGCGGAGGGTATGGACTATAGGACCACCTCAGTGTCCCGCTGGGGCAAACATGCAAGCGTAGAAGGGTGGCAAGAGGGGATTTGTGGCAACAAAAAAGCGCCTTGCGGCGCTCATCGTTTTTCCCTGCGAGCCTTATCTGGTAAGGCCTGGTGCCCGGGGCCGGACTCGAACCGGCACACCTTGCGGCGGGGGATTTTGAGTCCCCTGCGTCTACCTTTTCGGTGTCTCCCTCTGTCTCCCTGTATTGCCGCAATTCCTTGTAAATAAAGGCTTTCAGGCTACTCTTAGTATATGAGTGTCTTTCAGTGCTCATCGTTGTCTGGTACTGAACTAGACAACGAATAGACACCAGAGAGGCAGGGGATACAGAGGAGTAGGCACCATGGGAACGTCCATCATCACGACCAAGTGGAGCGAAGAGAAGGTCGCCGATGCCGTCAAGCCGGGCAAGACCGAGCGCTGGCTAACCGACGACTTCGGCCGTGGCCGTGGCAGTCTGCGGCTGCGGATCACCAAGGCCGGCCACCCCTGGTATTACTTCCGGTTCGGCAACGGTGCCGGCAAGCAAGTGCAACTACCTATCCATATCGGCAGCTTCGACCCCGAGACCGACGGTGTTCACGGCTGGCTGAAAGCCTGGAAGATCGCCGACAAGTGGTCCGGCTATCTACAGGATGATCACAAGGATGACTTGGCCGCGTTCATCCAGTGCGAGGAGGCCAAGGCAAAGGTGCAGGCTGAAACCGCCAGAGCCATCAAGGAAGCCGAAGCGGCGAAGGCGAAGGCCGGATCGCTGCGCGCCTTGCTCACCGCCTACGTTGACCAACTCGAACGCGACGGCAAGCCTTCCGTGAAAGAGGTGCGGAACACCTTCCGCCTCAACGTCCTTGAAGCCTTCCCCGATCTGGCCGACATGCCGGCGCGGCAGATCACCAGCAAGCACATCGGCACCATCCTGGGCCAGCTGATCGACCGGCTGCAAAAGAAAGCCGGCCCCGACAAAAAGGGCGGCAACGGTGCGCGCAAGCTGCGGGCGTTCCTGATCGCCGCCTTCAATGCCGCGCTCTCCGCCCAGGAGGAGAGAGGCGATGACACCCCGCTCGCTGGCTTCGCGCTCGACGCCAACCCGGCCAGCGCCATTCCCGCCCGCAAGTTCAAGAAGCTCAGTGGCAAGGGCACCCGCCACCTGAACGACGACGAGCTGCGGGTGTTCCTGGCCAAGCTGAACGCCGTGGCCGGCCTCGCCGCCGATGGTGTCCGCTTGTGCCTCTTCACCGGGGGGCAGCGACCGACGCAGCTGCTACGGGTCGCGCCAGCCGACTTCGACCCGGTGCGCCGCACGCTGCTGCTGGAAGATATTAAGGGCCAGCGCAGTGAGCCGCGCCCGCATCTGGTCCCGCTCAACGCCCTGGCGTTCCCCCTGGTACAGCATCTGAAAAAAACCAACGGCCACAAAGCCCGCCTGTTCGCGCTACGCGAAGTGCAGTTGCAATCGGAACGGCTGTCCGAAGTGGTCCGCGACATCGCCAAGGCGATGGTGGAAGAGGGCGCCGCCAGGGGGCCGTTCACGCTGGCGGATTTGCGGCGGTCGGTTGAAACCATGCTGGCCGAACTCGGCGTCAGCAAGGACATCCGGGCGCGGGTACTGTCACACGGTATCGGCGGCGTGCAGGATACCCATTACGACATGCACGATTATCTGGCAGAAAAACGCACCGCACTGGATAAATGGGCCGATAAATTGCAATCGCTGATGGAAAACGAACCGGAACCGGTCGTCGAGGAAGCCTTGCCCGGCAATGTCGTGGAATTCCGACGGCGCGGGTGATGGAGCGGAAAGCGTAAAAATTCAGGAGGTTACCATGGACGAGAATGAAGAATCTTCCCAATTACTGAGCACCATCGAGGCATACCTCACTGGTGCGATAGGAAAAATCCATGCGGGGGATGTTTTGGGGGCAAAAAGCAGCGTATTGAAGGCGGTGAGCGAGCTCATAAAAGATAGAGATTTCGCCCGCGCTCATGGAGACATTTTTGACAGGGCGATAGGACTGGCAACGGTATGTATGGAACTGGCGGCGACGGAAAAAGTATCAAGCGAAATATCGGAAAGTGCGCTGAAACTACTTTCCGGCGCTATTCAGATCAGACTGGAAATAATCCGGAATTCCGTACATTGAAAACATAGCTATGGCGCGGTTAGTTACTCTTGCGCCTCCTGAACAGGGGGCGTAGTCTTTCAAGCGTGGACACCGAATTACGGTGATCCACATCAAACACCATATAGCCACAAGCAAACAGCAGGTGAAAGGAGTTGGTAATGCGCTACATATCGTAGCGCCGTCCGCGCCCTTTGACGGCTCCGACGGCGCGTAACCGTTCGGAGGCCACCATGCCTGTTGATTCTTTTCAGCTCGCCTACACCGTTCCCCACGCCGCCCGTGTTTTGGACGTATCACGCAGTTTCCTTTACAAGCTGATGGCCGCCGGCCAGCTGAGGTATGTCCTGTTCGGCACTGAGCGCCGCATTCCTTTCGACGAGGTCCAGCGCCTGGCCAAAGAAGGGTGTCCCGCTGTTACCCCGCACGTGTTGGTGTGAATCATGAGGAGCAGCGAAAAAGGCCACCCGGAGGGCGGCCAAGAAAAACACATCAACACTATAAATGGTAGCCAACACCCATCAGTTACACAAGATGATGTGTTCGGTGGATTGGCCGATCTGGCGCGCTGGGTGCCTTTCCGTTTGAAGCCGCGACCCGACACGCCCGGCAAGAGCGACAAGATTCCGGCCAATGGCGAGCGTAACCTGTCCACGTCCGATCCGACCGAC
Source organism: Pseudogulbenkiania sp. (assembly GCA_016192025.1). GTDB lineage: Bacteria > Pseudomonadota > Gammaproteobacteria > Burkholderiales > Chromobacteriaceae > Pseudogulbenkiania. The sequence continues at coordinate 7,721 of JACPUY010000010.1, forward strand.
TGGATGACCGCCGAAGCGGCCAGGGCACGCGCCGACGAGTGGCGCGGGCTGGCCGGCATCGGCGTTGTCATGACCGGCGGCGTCCGCCTGGGCGACAAGCGGCTAGTTGGCATGGACTTCGACGGCGTGGACTTCGACCGTTTCCAGCCGCCGTTTCAAAGCTACACTGAGCGCAGCCCGTCCGGTACGGGCGTCCGGTCGTTCCTATGGGCGCCCGAGGAATGGGCGCAACGGTTCCAAGACTGCACCGACGCCCATCCGCCTGGCTGCCAGCATGCCGAACTCTATATCGGCTCGGCACCGCGATTCCTGACGATAACGGGTGACATCCTCAGCGGGCTCGACACCATCGCCGAGGCGACCGAAGCCGATCTGGCATGGCTGGCACTGCACCTGCAGCCCGCCCAGCCCGACAACCCCGCGCCAACCCCGCCACCGCTCGCAGTAGGTACGCCGCTCGATCTGACGCGGTACACGCTGAAGCCTGATCATCAGCGATTGCTCGACGGTGCCAGTCAACCCGAGATTGACCGCAGTGCCACCCTGCACAGCCTCCTCATCCATCTGTTCGATCAATGCAGCGTCAGCCGGGAAAACGTCTTGGCCACGATGCTGAGCGAGCCCGCGCTGTGGCAAGTCTGTCTCGATCATCGCCATGGCGATGCCACCCGCGCCGC
>JACPUY010000056.1 GCA_016192025.1 Pseudogulbenkiania sp.
AGGAGCTCGCGGGGACAGTGCGCGACGCCGTGACGCGCGACTACGTCGGGGAAGCTGCCCAGTCCATCGCCGGTCGCATCCGCCCGGAGAAAAGTCAGCCGGGCGTATTCGGCCGCCCGCAACCGCCGGCCAAGCCGACACACGACAAGGGCATCGAGGCCGCCAAATTGGCCCTGGTACAGGCGCAAGCCGAGGCGGAACTCAAAATCCTCAAGGACGCATTGGATCGTCAGGCGCGCGAACTGGATGCGGCGCTCGAAGACCGGCTGATCTCGCTGAAGGACTACTACGCCGCCAAGACCCGGATCGAACAGCAGAAGATCGATGCGGAAATCCGCCGCGTCCAGGTGTCGCTCGGTGAGCAGCAGCGTCTGCAAAAAACTGGCAAGGACGAGCCCGCCCGCCTCAAGGCGAAAGCCGAGGTCGCCAAGCTCGAAGCGGAGCTCACGGTCCTAAACAACAAGCGCGCCGACGTCGAGGTCGCCAATGCCCGCAAAGCGGTCCAAGCCGAGCGCGAGTTACGTGAAGAGCTCGCCAAGGTCCGCGACGAACTGCTCGATCTCACCGGTGCCGCGACCAGCCAGGATCGAAGCGCGGCCATCGCGCGCCAGTACCAGAGCCTGATCGAGCGGCTGCGCGCCGAGGGCGACACCGACGGCGTCGCCACGGTCGGCCGTCTGATCGATGTGAAGGCGGCACAGGCCGACCTCGCAGCATTGGAAGCGCAGTGGCGGCAGGTCACCGAACGGCTGCGCAATGCGCAGGAGGCGATCCAAACCCAGCAACAGGCCGGTCTGCTGAGCGAGTCGCAGGCCCGCCAGCAGATCGTGGCCTTGCAGCAGCAATCGGCCATCGAGATGGAACGCCTGCTGCCGACGATGCAGCAAGCGGCGCAGGCCATCGGGCCCGAGGCCGTGATCCGCGTGCAGGCGTGGCGCAATGAACTGGCGCGAACCAAGCTCGTCGTCGATGAAATGGCGCCGCTGTGGAACCGCATCGGCGAGAGCTTTGGTGGTGCGCTCAATGGGATGCTGACCGGTGCGCAAACGTGGCGCAGCGCCATGTCCCGCCTGTTCCAGCAGGTGGCCGATGCCTTCCTGCAGCAGATCGTGATCCAGCCGTTCCAGCAATGGATCGCCATGCAGGCGCGCATGCTGGCACTCAAACTCGGTTTCATCCAGCAAGAGCAAGTGGCAGACGCCGCCGCCAGTAGTGCCAAGGTCGCACAGAAGTCTGCCGAGACGACCGCGGTGGTGTCGATGGACGCCGCAAAGGCTGGCGCGGGCGCGGCGGCATCGCAGGCGTCCATTCCCTACGTCGGTCCGGTGTTGGCGGTAGCGGCAATGGTGGCGATGGTCGCCGCCGTGATGGCGCTGCTGGGCGGGGTCAAGAAGTTCGCCTCCGGGGGGCTGGTCAGCGGTCCCGGCACCTCGACCAGTGACTCCATCCCGGCGCGGCTCTCCCACGGCGAATACGTGATCAATGCCCGCGCGGTGAGCCGGCTCGGGGTGTCGTTCCTGGATGCCATCAACGGACTGTCTGCCGGACCGCGTTTTTCCGGCGGTCGCTTGGCGTTTGCCGCCGGCGGCCTCGTGCCGGAAGCCCCCGCGCAGCCCGCCCCGGGCCAAAACATCCGCATCGTCAATGTCATCGACCCGGCGATGGCGGCCGACTACCTCAACAGCAGCGCCGGCGAGCGCACGGTGATGAATCTCATCCAGCGCAACGCCGCGTCGGTGCGTAACATCCTGGGACGCTGAATATGGCCTGGACCTCCGGCACGGCAACGAACGCCGCCGATCTCTTCAACAAACTGATCACCTTTTTGACCGCCGATGCGACGCTGGTCGCCGGGGGCGAGGCCTGGACCCTGCTGCGTCGCGACACCTTCACGTCGGACGCAAAACGGGACCTGGTCGAACTGCGCGGCCCCGGCTCCTCGGCGGGCGATGCGATCTACGTGCAGGTCTGCCTGTTCGCTGACGCGGCGGCACCCGCCCATTCGATCCGCGTGCTCGGTTCGCAGTCCTGGCAAAGCGCCGTCTCGATCAGCACACCCGAAGGCCAGCCGGGCAGCCTGCTCTCGGGCGCCGGCGCGCTGGGCATCGTGCCGAGGATGCCGGTGTTCAACAGCGCAGTCAGTTACTGGTTCGTCGCCAATGGTCGGCGCTTCATCGTCGTGGCGAAATCCTCGGCCTACTGGGGCGCGCTCTACGCCGGCTTCTTCCTGCCCTACGGCACGCCTTCGCAGTACCCGTATCCGCTGTTCATCGGCGCCAACACCTCACGCGGCGACAACTACCAGAGCTCGGATCTCGACATCGCCAACAGCGCCTTCTGGCGCAACGACGGCGAATACGGCAGCTACAGCGCGGCGATCCTGCAGCCGAGCGGCGGCTGGGTCGGCACCAACCGCTTCGATACGACCTACACCGGTCGCGCCTGGCCTTGGGCGATGTCGCTGGAGACGCGCAAGAACAGCGTCGGGCGCTACGACATGGGCAACCTCACGCAGTTGCCGAACGGCGCGAGCCCATTGCTGCCGGCCATCCTCTACGACTGCGCGACCTCGCGTGCATTCAACGTTTGGGGTGAGCTGCAAGGCGTGTTTGCCGTGCCGGGATTCGGCGTGGCAGCCGGCGACACCGTGACCGTGGGCGGCAAGTCCCACCTGGTCGTGCAGGCCGCCACTTCCACCAATGCGGCGCGCTTCGCCGCCATCCAACTGAACTGACAACGGGCTCTGATCATGGCTTACGTGACCGGCGCGTCGGCGGACATCAACACGCTGCTGACTGCCATCAAGAATTTCGCGGTCGCCAACGGCTGGACGGCCAACGCAACCGACACCTTTACGCTGACTTTCCCGACCTACTCGTCGAACGGCGGCGCGACGCACGCCGGCACGACGTCGATGATTTCCTCGGTCAGCAGCTCCGATGCCTACAAGAACCAGTCGGAAACGAGCCTGACCGCGAACCGGGTCGTGCTGATCAAGAACGGCGTGTCCTACCAACTGTTCGCGGTCAACAAGAAGCTCTACAAGAACGGCGTCAATGGCACCTACGCATGCCTCGAGGCCTGGGTGTGCGACGGCTTTGCCACCGGCACGGCCGCCAACCTGCAGACCAACAACCGCAAGTTCGTGATGGTCGGTCCGATGGCCACCTCGCTCTATGCCTACCACCTGTTCTCCAACGGCGACTTCATCCATGTAGTGATCGAGGAAACGCCGGGCCGATTCCGTCACCTGTCGTTCGGCTTCATCAACAAGTACGGCGCTTTCGCCGGAGGGCAGTATCTGACCGCAGGCTGCCCCATCGAATCGTTCACGACCACGGCCTACGCCTTCAACAGCTCGAATCAGATGGTCCCTTTCGGCGCAAATGGCCAAGGGCCTTCACGCACATCACTCGCATCGAACGGCTACCCGGGCAGCTACGTCCGGGCCGACATCGA
>JACPUY010000049.1 GCA_016192025.1 Pseudogulbenkiania sp.
GCCTTGCAGGCCGGACGCATCAGCGTCGTGGCGGGCTGGGCCAACAAGGCCCTGGTGATCCTCACGTGGGCGACCCCACGCTGGCTGCACCAGGCTTTTTTGTCGCGTGCCATGAACGGATGACACGCATTTTCCGGCCGAGCGGTGCCAGGCTCCAACGGTACCGTCTGCCGACTGTTTCACCCGAACAGGAGACTCATCATGAAATCGCTTTTGGCATTGTCCGGCATCGCCCTCGTCATTTCCGCCCACACCGCGCTGGCCGATTCCGGCCGACCGCTGGATCCTCACGAGCAGGCACGGCAGTCGATACTGAACGTGACACAGCATTCGGCAACCATCCCCACCTCGACGGTAACTGCGGCGCTGACGCCGACGGACCCGCATGAGCTCGCGCGTCAGCGAATCGTCGCGTCGCCCGTGACGGGCGTCGCGTTCCGACCCGCACTTGAGACGGGATCGCTGCCGAAGATCGACCCGCACGAGCGCGCGCGCCGCTCGATTCTGGGAAGCTAGGGTGAGTCGCGGGACTAGTTCCACATCATCCAGCCGCAGGTGGTGAAGTAGGGGTCGTCTCAGAAAACGGAAAATAAAGCACGCTAAGCCGTTTGCAGTGCCAGTGCCGCCCGACACTTCCATCACCAGCCGCCATGTCGGGGTGCCCTCAAGAAAAGGATTTTTACGTACGCTAAGCACGTGCACCAACGTTTTCGAGTGTCGTGCAAACGCTGTACCCCGCCATCAAAGCCTCTAGCTCGCTAATGGCGGCTTCCAAGCCAGAAGGGACATCAATCTGACCGGCCAAAGACGCCCCGCTCCACCGAGCGGGGGCGTCTCCCCTGTTAATCCCTGTCAGCTTGCCGGATTGCGTGCCATGACGATCCACGCCGCGCCGTCGATCATCACCGACCGCTCGCCGGGGCGGCCCGAGAAGGCGGCACGAACCGCGGCCGAGGCGCGGGCGCGGATATCGTCGGGCTGATCAGCGAGCGCGCGCGACAGCGGGCCGACCTCGAGCGCCATCTTCACCGCGTCGTCGATCGCCGCGTCCCGCGTCCCGCCCTCGCCGAACGGGATGGAAGCATCGAAGGGTGCGATAGCGATATCGGTGAAGCCGGCCGCCGTCAGGATGCGCGCCACCCGCCCCCGGTCGCCGAACGAAAATGGGCCGGGCGCTTCGGGATCGGGCGGCGCGGTCGGCGGGACGATGCCCTTGATCGCGCCCATCGGCAGGCGCACCCAATCGTTCTCGGCCGCGCCGCGCCAGCAGACGAAAGCGACCCGCCCGCCCGGCCGGAGCGCGCGTCGCATATGGGCGAACGCCCCTGTCGGATCGTCGAAGAACATCACCCCGAAACGCGAGAACAGGATGTCGAACGCGCCCTCGGGCAGCTCGGCGCTGCTGGCGTCGGCCACCTGGAACAGGGCCGGCGTATCCTGTGGCGCAAGCGCGCGCGCTCGGCCGATCAGCGGTTCGGATATGTCCACGCCCAGCACTTGGCCCCCCGCGCCGACGCGGGCGGCCAGAGCCAGACTCGACGCGCCCGCGCCGCAGCCGACGTCCAGCACGCGCTCGCCCGTCGCGGGCGCGACGGCTTCGATCGCGGCTTGGCCGAACACCGCCACCATGGCGTCGAGCCGGGCCTGGTTGGCGACCCAGCGCTCCCCGCTTTGACCATTCCAGTCGGCGATCTGATAGGTATTTTTCTCTGCCATGCCATCTCCTTGTTCTGATTCGTTCTTAACTAGGCTATCCGTTTGATCGAGGCAAGGGGGAGCCGAACCGAGAGGGGCTCTCCGTGGGCATTTCTGCAATAACACCCGCCAAGCGGCTTTTTGAGCGACGTGAAACACCTGATTTCCGCGCAGCGCCCTTGGAGCGTGGAGTTGGATCGCGCAAACGGCGATTTACTGCGCGACAAATCCCGTCGGAATGTGGGATTTTACGATAATTCCTGATTCGAGGTTTGTCTTACATGTTGATCGGTTACAGGCGGGTATCGAGCAGTGATGAACGCCAGTCGGTCGCCCTGCAGCGTGATGCCCTGCTTCGGCCGGAGTGGATGTTCATTGGCCGAGTACTGCCTGCTGATGCTCAGGGGCACCCTAGCGTGCCGGTATTGTGCCGAGGTGCCAGCGCTATCAGTGAAACACCGCTTTCGCCAGGTTAGACCATACCCCAATCTGACGTCAGGCAAGCCAATGGAGTCGCGTCAGTTTAAGGTCTATTCTTGAATTGATTGACACATGCCGTCAAGGATCATAGATTTCTTCCTGACACTTTACGCAGGAGGCATCCTTGAACGGTCAACGTATCGGCTATGTCCGGGTCAGCAGCTTCGACCAGAACCCGGAACGCCAGCTCGAACAGGTTCGAGTGGACAAGGTATTCACCGACAAAGCGTCGGGCAAGGACACCCAGCGGCCGGAACTCGACGCGCTGCTGTCTTTCGTGCGCGAGGGCGACACCGTGGTGGTGCACAGCATGGATCGCTTGGCGCGCAACCTCGACGACCTGCGCCGTCTGGTACAGAAGCTGACCAAGCACGGCGTGCGCATCGAGTTCGTCAAGGAGTGTCTGACCTTTACCGGCGAGGACTCGCCGATGGCAAATCTGATGCTGTCGGTGATGGGTGCGTTTGCTGAGTTCGAACGGGCTTTGATCCGTGAGCGGCAACGCGAAGGTATTGCGCTCGCAAAGCAGCGCGGAGCCTACCGGGGGCGCAAGAAGGCGCTCTCACCCGAACGGGTAAGTGAATTGCGGCAGCGCGCCGCAGCAGGGGAGCAGAAAGCCAAGCTCGCCCGCGAATTCGGAATCAGCCGCGAAACCTTGTACCAGTATTTGAAGATGGAAAACTAAACATGCCGCGTCGTTCCATACTGTCCGCCGCCGAGCGGGAAAGCCTGCTGGCGTTGCCGGACACGAAGGACGACCTGATCCGGCATTACACGTTCAGCGATACCGACCTCTCCATCATCCGGCAGCGGCGCGGGCCTGCGAACCGGCTGGGCTTTGCAGTCCAGCTCTGCTACCTGCGTTTCCCTGGCATCTTGCTTGGCGTCGATCAACCGCCGTTCCCGCCCTTGCTGAAACTGGTCGCCGACCAACTCAAGGTCGGCGTCGAAAGTTGGGACGACTATGGGCAGCGGGAGCAGACCCGGCGCGAGCACCTGGTCGAACTGCAAACGGTGTTCGGTTTCCAGCCGTTCACCATGAGCCATTACCGACAGGCCGTGCACACGCTGACCGAACTTGCCATGCAAACCGACAAAGGCATCGTCCTGGCCAGCGCCTTGATTGAGCATCTGCGGCGTCAGTCGATCATCCTGCCCGCACTCAACGCCATCGAGCGCGCCAGTGCCGAGGCCATCACCCGCGCCAACCGGCGCATTTATGAAGCGCTGTCCGAGCCGATGTCGAACGTGCATCGGTATCGCCTCGATGAGCTGCTGAAACGCCGCGACAACGGCAAGACGACCTGGCTGGCCTGGCTACGGCAGTCGCCCGTCAAACCGAACTCGCGGCACATGCTGGAACACATCGAACGCCTCAAAGCCTGGCAGGCACTTGACCTTCCGGCAGGCATCGAGCGGCTGGTTCACCAGAACCGGCTGCTCAAGATCGCCCGCGAGGGCGGCCAGATGACGCCCGCCGACCTCGCCAAGTTCGAGCCGCAGCGGCGCCACGCCACCCTCGTGGCGCTCGCCATCGAGGGCATGGCCACCGTCACCGACGAAATTATCGACCTACACGACCGCATCCTGGGCAAGCTGTTCAACGCCGCCAAGAACAAGCATCAGCAGCAGTTCCAGGCATCCGGCAAAGCGATCAACGCCAAGGTGCGTCTGTACGGGCGCATCGGCCAGGCGCTGATCGACGCCAAGCAATCAGGCCGCGACCCGTTCGCCGCCATCGAGGCCGTCATGTCTTGGGACGCCTTCGCCGAGAGCGTCACCGAGGCGCAAAAGCTCGCTCAACCCGATGACTTCGATTTTCTGCACCGCATCGGTGAGAGCTACGCCACCCTGCGCCGCTATGCACCGGAATTCCTTGCCGTGCTCAAGCTGCGGGCCGCGCCCGCCGCCAAAAACGTGCTTGATGCCATTGAGGTGCTGCGCGGCATGAACACCGACAACGCCCGCAAGGTGCCCGCCGATGCGCCGACCGACTTCATCAAGCCACGCTGGCAGAAACTGGTGATAACCGATGCCGGTATAGACCGGCGCTACTACGAACTGTGCGCGCTGTCCGAGTTGAAGAACTCCCTGCGCTCGGGCGACATCTGGGTGCAGGGTTCACGCCAGTTCAAGGACTTCGAGGACTACCTTGTGCCGCCAGAGAAGTTCGCCAGCCTCAAGCAGTCCAGCGCATTGCCGCTGGCCGTGGCCACCGACTGCGATCAGTACCTGAACGAGCGCTTGGAGCTGCTGGAGGCGCAACTTGCCACGGTCAACCGTATGGCGGCGGCCAACGACCTGCCGGATGCCATCATCACCGAGTCGGGCCTGAAGATCACGCCGCTCGATGCAGCGGTGCCCGACACCGCGCAGGCGTTGATCGACCGGACGGCCATGATCCTGCCGCACGTCAAGATCACAGAATTGCTGCTCGAAGTCGATGAGTGGACGGGCTTCACCCGCCACTTCACGCACCTGAAATCGGGCGACTTGGCCAAGGACAAAAACTTGTTGCTGACCACGATCCTGGCCGACGCGATCAACCTCGGTTTGACCAAGATGGCCGAGTCCTGCCCCGGCACGACCTACGCCAAGCTCGCCTGGCTGCAAGCCTGGCACACCCGAGACGAAACCTACTCGACGGCGCTGGCCGAACTGGTCAATGCGCAGTTCCGGCATCCGTTCGCCGGGCATTGGGGCGACGGCACCACGTCATCGTCGGACGGCCAGAACTTCCGCACCGGCAGCAAGGCCGAGAGCACGGGGCACATCAACCCGAAATACGACAGCAGCCCAGGGCGGACGTTCTACACGCACATTTCCGACCAGTACGCGCCGTTCCACACCAAGGTCGTGAACGTCGGCGTGCGCGACTCAACCTACGTGCTCGACGGCCTGCTGTACCACGAATCCGACCTGCGCATAGAGGAGCACTACACCGACACTGCGGGCTTCACCGATCACGTCTTTGCACTGATGCACCTGTTGGGCTTCCGCTTCGCGCCGCGCATCCGCGACCTGGGCGACACCAAGCTCTATATCCCCAAAGGCGATGCCGCCTATGACGCGCTCAAGCCGATGATCGGCGGCACGCTCAACATCAAGCACGTTCGCGCCCATTGGGATGAAATCCTGCGTCTGGCCACCTCAATCAAGCAGGGCACGGTGACGGCCTCGCTGATGCTCCGAAAGCTCGGCAGCTATCCGCGCCAGAACGGCCTGGCCGTCGCCTTGCGCGAGCTGGGTCGCATCGAGCGCACGCTGTTCATCCTGGACTGGCTGCAAAGCGTCGAGCTGCGCCGCCGCGTGCATGCCGGCTTGAATAAAGGCGAAGCACGCAACGCGCTGGCCCGCGCTGTGTTCTTCAACCGGCTGGGGGAAATCCGCGACCGCAGCTTTGAGCAGCAGCGCTACCGGGCCAGCGGTCTCAACTTGGTGACAGCCGCCGTTGTGCTGTGGAATACGGTCTATCTGGAACGGGCTGCACATGCGCTGCGTGGCAACGGCCATGCCGTCGATGAGGCGCTCTTGCAGTACCTATCGCCGTTGGGCTGGGAACACATCAATCTGACCGGCGATTACCTCTGGCGCAGCACCGCCAAGATCGGCGCGGGCAAGTTCAGGCCGTTGCGACCTTTGCAACCGGCTTAACGTGCTTTATTTTCCGTTTTCTGAGACGACCCCAAGTAGAAAAGGCGATGGTGCAGCGGGATGTCGCAAGCCTGACCACGGTCACCCACGTCTTTGCGCAAGACATGCAGGCGCGGGGACGCGGGAAAGTCCTGCTGGCCTACCAGTCATGCCAGAGGACCGCCTGCGGCATCCGCTGAACTCAATCGTTAGGGGTGAGTGCCCTCCGCTCCGCGGCAAATTCTATGCGCTGGTGGATACGCTCTCCAGCAGCAGGCCCTGCCCCTAGAAAGTAATCCTGCTCGGAAAGCGGTTTGCCACTGGCGCCGTCCACCAGCACCGGCTCGATCTTCTCCCCCGTTCTGGCATCGACCAACACCACGCTTTCCCCTTCCGGTGCGAAATGCTTGTTGCCCCAGGCCAACAAGGCCAGCAACACCGGGCGGAAATCGCGGCCACGTTCGGTCAACACATATTCATGCCGGGGCGGTTTTTGGCAATAAAGACGGCGCTCCAGCAGGCCGGCCTCTACCAGTGCGTTGAGCCTGCGGGTCAACATATTGGGGGCGATATCGAGGCTTTTCTGAAACTCGTCGAAGCGAGTCAGGCCATAAAAGGCATCGCGCAGGATCAGGATGCTCCACCATTCCCCCACCCTTTCCAGGCTGCGCGCGATCGGGCACTGCATATTGCCGAAACTCTTGCGTTGCATGTCCGCAATCCCTTGTGAATTGCTTAAAACTATCAATATGATAGTAACTATAGGCCATCCAGGCCCGCCCGGCAATTCCTCCACCGAAATCGGAAGACGCTTTCACCGCCAGCCGTCTTGGCCTGGCAAACACTCACTTCAACACGCTGTCGAACGCTACAAAGTAGCTCGCCAAGCAACGACAATCACGGGAGAAGTCCGGCCTCTTACCGCCGGCCGGACATTCATCAAAATGCTTCCAGCGCCAAGGCAATGCCCTGCCCGCCCCCGATACACAATGTCACGATGCCACGCCGGATCGCATCACGCTGCATCGAATGCAGCAAGCGAGTAGTCAGCACCGCACCGGTCGCACCGATTGGATGCCCGTGTGCGATGGCGCCGCCCTCGGCGTTGACGATATCCTCCGGCAGCTTCAGCTCGCGCAGCACCGCCAGCGGTACTGCCGCAAACGCCTCGTTGATCTCGATGCGCTCAATGTCGGCCAGCCCCCAGCCGGCGCGTTCGAGCGCCTGCCGGACGGCCGGCGCCGGGCCGATACCAAATTGGCCGGGCTCCACCGCCGCCACACCGTAGGCTGCCAGCCGCGCCATCGGCTCCAGCCCATGGCGTTCGGCGAAGCCGCGTTCGGCCACGATCATCGCTGCCGCACCGCTGTTAAGCCCGGGCGCGTTACCGGCGGTGATGGTGCCGTTCTTGCAAAAAGCCGGCTTGAGCTTGGCCAGCCCCTCCAGCGTGGTATCGGGCCGGTTGGCTTCATCGCTCTCGAACAATTGCGGCCCCTTGCGCCCGGCCACCTCCACTGCGGCGATCTCGGCGTTGAAGCAGCCGGCCTCCTGCACGGCGGCGAAGCGACATTGCGAACGCTCCGCCCAGCGGTCCTGCTCATCGCGTCCGATGTCATAGTGCGCCGCCAGGGCTTCGGTGTGCCAGCCCGAATGTTCGCCCGAGAAGGCGTCGTGCAGTCCGTCGAGCAGCATGCTGTCGAGTATCTGCGCGTTGCCCATCCTGTGGCCCCAGCGGCCGCCGGGCAGCAGATAGGGCGCCAGGTCCATGTTCTCCATGCCGCCAGCGATGGCGGCGTCGGCGAAGCCGAGGGCGATTTCCTGCGCCGCCGAAACGATGGCCTGCGCACCGGAGCCGCACACGCGGTTCACCGTCAGCGCCGGCACAGCGACCGGCACGCCGCCGTGGATCGCCGCTTGGCGCGCCGGGTTCATCCGGTTGCCGGCCTGGATCACATTACCCATCACCACGCTGTCGATCAGCGTCGCATCGAGGCCGGCGCGACGCAGCGTTTCGCGCACCACTACCGCTCCCAATTCGGTGGCCGGCATGGTTTTCAGGCTGCCGTTATACGCGCCGATGGGGGTGCGTACCGGATGGCATAACACAATTTCACGTTGACTCATTGCCTTCTCCTTTCTCGTTGACGATATCCGCTACGGCCGAACAGTTAGCGCATCAGCGGCTCCAGATAAACCGCCGGCTCGGCCGCCAACCCCAGCTTGACCATGTGCGTGACATCGTCGGCCAGCACCTCTTCCTGCCCGGCTTCAAGACCGTCGAGGGTGCGCTGCGCCACCAGGCGCGGATCGGCCTTGGGGGCTGCGATGTCACGCACCAGATCGGTATCCATGAAGCCGACGTGCAGCCCCAGCACCTGGGTGTTTTGCTCGCTCAGGTGCAGGCGCAAGGAGTTGGTGAAGCTCCAGGCGGCGGCCTTGGTGGCCGCGTACGGGGCGAGCTGCGTGGAACCGATCCAGCTGACGACCGACAGCACGTTGACGACGGCACCGCCGCCGTTGGCGGCCAGCACTGGTGCGAAGGCTTGGCTGACCTGGATCATGCCGAAGTAGTTGGTCTCGAACAGGTCGCGCGCCACCGCGATGCTGTCTTCCTCCAGATAGCCCTTGAAGGTGGCGATGCCGGCGTTGTTGATCAGCAGCGTGGTATCGCCGCATTGCGCCGCAGCCGCGGCGATCTCGTCCGGCTTGGTGACGTCAAGCTTGACCGTCACCACGCCCGGCAAGCCGAGGTCGACCGGCGTGCGCATGCCGGCATATACCTTCCTGGTGCCGCTCGCCAGCAATTCGTGCACCAGGGCAAGACCGAGGCCGCGATTGGCACCGGTGACGAACGCGATGGAGTCCTTGATTTGCATGGTGATTTTCTTTCAAAAAACAGCGTAGTTGAAGAGGCGGTAAAACACTCAGTGCGCGTCGGCCGACGGCCCCTTGGGTGGGTGGACTTTGCGCATCAGCGGCACCATCAGGGTGGCGACGATGAAACAGGCCATGATGGCGAGAAAGCAGTCGGCGAAGGCCTGCGTCTGGGCTTCGCGCAGCGTCAGCCCCCATAGCTGGCGCAGCGCCAGCGTGTGGCTGACAAGGGCATCACCGCTCAAGCTCAGCGCGCGGCTGCTCATGGTCTGCAACCATTGGCCCATGGCCTCGTTGCTGCCGTTCAGGTGTTCGGCCAGCCGATAGAAGTGCAGATTGGTGCGGTCGTTCAGGATGGTGGAGCACAGGGCAATGCCGATGGCGCCGCCGAGGTTGCGCATCAGGTTGAACAGGCCGGAGGCCAGCTTGAGCCGTGCCGGCGCCAGCCCGCCCAGGGTCAGCGTGACCGTGGGTGGTATGGCGAACTGCTGGCCGATGCCGCGCAGCGCCTGCGGCAGCAGCAGTTGGGCCGAGCCCCAGTCGTGCGTGATCGGTGTGAAGTTCCACATCGACAAGGCGAAGCAGGCCAGCCCGAACATCATCAGCCAGCGCAGATCGATCCGGTTGGCCAGAATGGCATACACCGGGATGGACAGGATCTGAAACACGCCAGTGGAAAACACCGCCGTACCGATGTCGAGTGCGCCGAAACCACGCACCCGCCCCAGAAACAAGGGGGTGAGGTAGATGGTGGCGAAGATGCCGATGCCGGTGACGAAGGAAAAGAAGCAGCCAAGGGCGAAGTTGCGCTCCTTCAAGGCGCGCAGGTCCACCACCGGCTGCGCGTAGCTCAGGCTGCGCCACAGGAAGGCGAGGCCGGACAGGCCGGACACCCAGGCGCAGATCAGGATGCTCTGGTCGCCGAACCAGTCCTGACGCGGGCCTTCTTCCAGGGTGTATTCCAGGCAGCCGAGAAACAAGGCCATCAGCAGCATGCCCGGATAGTCGGCACCGCGCAGCAGCGAGAAATCCGGCCGATCGATGCGTACCAGGAGCGGCACCGCCACGGTGACGAACAGCCCCGGCAGCAGGTTGATGTAAAACAGCCACGGCCACGAGTAGTGATCGGTGATCCAGCCGCCCACCACCGGCCCGAACGTGGGTGCCAGCGAGGCCAGTGCGCCGATGGTGGCGGCGGCCACCACGCGCTGCTTGCCGTCGAAAAACGCGAAGGCGGTGGTGAACACCATCGGGATCATCGAGCCGCCGAGAAAGCCCTGCAGCGCGCGGAACAAGATCATGCTCTGGATGTTCCACGCCGCGCCGCACAGCAGGCTGGTGAGCGTGAAGCCGGCAGCAGACCAGGCAAACAGCCAGCGCGTGGAAAGCACGCGCGACAGCCAGCCCGATAGCGGGATCACGATGATTTCGGCGATCAGATAGCTGGTCTGCACCCAGACCGTCTCGTCGGCGCCGGCCGACAGCCCGCCGCCGATGTCGCGCAGCGAGGCGGAGACGATCTGGATGTCCAGCAGGGCGATGAACATGCCCACGCACATCGAGGCGAAGGCGAACACCTTGGCGCCGACAGGCATGTCAGCGGGCGACAGGATGGCCGCGGCCGGCCGGGTGGTAACGGTGGTGGCCGTGCTCATGCTCAGCCCTTCTCATCCGGACGCACGTCGACCTCGGCTATCACCGACAGGCCCGGGCGCAGCAGACCAAGCTTGGCGTCCGCCTCGTCCAGCACGATGCGCACCGGCACGCGTTGCACGATCTTGGTGAAGTTGCCGGTGGCGTTTTCCGCCGGCAACACGCTGAACTGCGCACCGGTAGCCGGTGCCAGGCTGGCCACACGGCCGTGGAACACGCGCCCGGGCAGGATGTCCGCCGTCACCGTGGCGCGCAGGCCGGGGCGGAGCCTGGCCAACTGGTCTTCCTTGAAGTTGGCGTCCACCCACAGCCCGCGCGCCGGCACGAGGGCCAGGAGTTGACTGCCGACGCCGGCATAGGCGCCCACGCGCACGCGGCGGTTGCCGACGGTGCCGTCCACCGGCGCACGCAGCACGGTGTAGTCCAGATTGAGCTTGGCCAGATTGCGCTCGGCGATGGCCTGCGCCAGTGCCGCCTGCGCCTGCTGCTTGCGGGTGGCGATGACGTCCAGCTCGCGCTGTGCCGCTGTCAGCGCAGCCTGTGCCTTCTGGCCGTTGGCCAGCGCCTGCTTGTAGTCGGCCTCGGCCTTTTGCGAGCTCTGCAGCGACACGGCGGCCTTGGCGGCGAGATCGCGGTAACGCACCTGATCGTCGTGCGAGCGGGTGATCTCGGCATCACTGGCCTGGATGCCCGCCTTCGCCTGCCCGATCACCGCTTGCTGCAGTTCTCTGGTGGCGTCCAGGTTGGCCAGCAGAGCCTGCTGCGCCGCCACCTGCCCTTCCGCTTTGGCCAGCGCGGCACGGTAGTCACGATCGTCCAGCCGCGCCAGCACGTCGCCGGCATGCACGGCCTGGTTGTCCTGCACCGCCACCTGGGCGACATAGCCGGCCACCTTGGGGCCGATTACCGTTACGTCCGCGCCGACGTAGGCATCATCCGTTTCTTGCAGGAAGCGCCCCTCGGTCCACCAGCGGTAGCCGTAACCGGCACTCCCGATCACGACAACGGATAAGGCCAGCAGCGCCCATTTGCGCTTGGTGTTGCCTACCCTGACTTCCGGCAGCGCCACCCCGGGGTCGCGCTCGGCCACCGTATTGACGGTCATCTAGCACTCCTTGCTTACTCACCGCCGGGCAGGGCCCGGCCTTCGCGATGAAACACTCATTGCTTTCATCGTGAAAGTTACTATAAATTAGCAACTATTATGTTGCAAGTAACCATTGGCGACACGAGCGGAAACCGGTGACATCGACGAGGAAATAACGGAATGGACGACGCGAAGACAACGCCCCAGGACGGGCTGCACTACCTGGAAGATCTTTCTTTTCGAGCGGCGAGCACGCACTGGACAGCGAAGCGATCAAGGCTTTCGCCGGCCAGTTCGACCCGCAGCCCTTTCATCTGAAGGAGTTGATCTCATGACAGCGCCAACCGACGCGATGAATCCCGAAGAAACACTTGCCCGCTGGCGGGCCGAGGAAGCGGCCGTGCGCGCCCGCCTCCAGACGGCTCCCGGCGTGGCCTCACCTGCCCAGCTCGCCGGGCGCAGCGGATTGCAGATATTCCAGGCGCTCCTCGCCGGGGAGATTCCGCCCCCGCCGATGGCGGCAACGCTCGACTTCATCCTGCTTCGCATCGAGCCCGGATTTGCGGTATTCCAGGGGCAGCCAGGCTTCAGCTACTACAACCCGATGGGCACCGTGCACGGCGGCTGGTTCGCGACCATGCTCGACACCGCGATGGGATGCGCCGTACATTCCACGCTGCCGGCGGGCAAGGCCTACACAACCCTGGAACTGAAGCTCAACCTCGTCCGCGCACTCACCGACGCGGTGCCGCTGGTACGCGCGGAAGGCCGGCTGGTCCACGGCGGCCGCCAGGTGGCGACCGCGGAAGGCCGGCTGGTCGGACCGGACGGCAAGCTCTACGCCCACGCGAGCACTACTTGCCTGGTCTTTGACCAGGCTTCATACGACTACGGCAAGAGGCCATCAACGGATGAAGGTCAGGTAGCCCCACATCGCGGCGATGTTCGACATTAGGGCAAAGCCAACCGAGAAGCTGATGCCGGAGAATAGCGCCCAGGCGCGGAACAGCTCGTACCAGTTTGGCACCATCTCGGCCAGTGCCTTGGCGAGGTGGTGGCTGGCCAACAGCAGCGCACACAGGATCGCCCACTTGATCAGATAGCCCGGCAGGTATTTGCGCTGTTGTCGGTTGTAGCGGTAGTTCTGTTCGCGCAGCATGTGGTCGCCGTGCGAGACATCGCGGAACAGCCAGTAAGGAATGAAATACAGATACAGCAGGTGGAGCAAGCCGGGTTCCGTCGAGTTTTGCATGACAGTCCCTCCCCCTTGTTTAAGTCTGACGGTGAACTTCCCCCCGGTTCTGACCGGGATGGCATTTCGAACGTTCCTGCTCCAAACTATAGTCGCTGGCACCGGCGATGCCCCGGTCCATCCCTCCCCTCACTCGAAAAAAAGGCAGCCCGGCTTGCACCGGACTGCCCAACGCTGACGGAACTTCCCCAGACAAAATTAGAACGTCATCCCCGGCGCCAGCTGCGCCGGCATCGCCAGTGCCCGCGCCTCCACCGAGGCCATCGGGTAGGCGCAGTAGTCGGCTGCGTAGTAGGCCCCCGGACGGTGGTTGCCCGAGTTGCCGACGCCGCCGAACGGCGCGGCGGACGAGGCGCCGTTGGTCGGCTTGTTCCAGTTGACCACGCCGGCGCGGATCTCCTGGTTGAAGCGCTCCCACAAGGCTGCATCGTCAGCCAATAGCGCCGCCGACAGGCCGTACTCGGTGTCGTTGGCGATCTCGAGCGCCAGATCGAAGTCGCAGTAGCGGATGATCTGCGTGAGTGGGCCGAAGTACTCCTCGTCCGGCAGTTCGGTCACGGCGGTGACGTCGAGGATGCCCGGCGTGACGAAGGCCTTGCCCTCCTCCAGCTGGCGCATGGCCAGGATCGGCTGGGCACCGAGCGCGATCAGGCGCTCTTGCGCTGCGAGCATGCCCTGCGCCGCCTTGAGCGAGACCATTGCCCCCATGAACGGCTGCGGTTCGGCGTCGAAGGCGCCGATGGTCAGTTTGCCGGCCACCTCGGCCAGACGGGCGATGAAACGGTCACCGAACTCGCCCACCGGCACCAGCAGGCGGCGCGAGCAGGTGCAGCGCTGGCCGGCGGACAGGAAGGCCGACTGGATGGCGTGGTGCACGGCAGCGTCGAGGTCGGCGCACTCGGCCACCAGCAGCGGGTTGTTGCCGCCCATCTCCAGCGCCAGCATGAAGCCGGGACGGCCGGCGAACTGGCGGTGCAGCGCCACGCCGGTGGCGGAGCTGCCGGTGAAGAACAGGCCGTCGAGGTCGGCGTGCTGCGCCAGCGCGATGCCGGTGTCCTGCTCGCCCTGCAGCAGGTTGAGCACGCCGGCCGGCAGCCCTGCCTTGTCCCACAGCTTGACGGTCAGTTCGGCCACCAGCGGGGTCAGTTCGGACGGCTTGAACAGCACGGTATTGCCGGCGATCAGTGCCGGTACGATGTGGCCGTTCGGCAAATGGCCGGGGAAGTTGTACGGGCCGTACACTGCCACCACGCCGTGCGGGCAATGGCGCAGCACGCTGTGGTCGCCAGCCAGTTCGGAGCGGTGCTCGCCGGTACGCTCGCCGTGGGAACGGATCGAGATCTCGATCTTGTTGATCATCGCCGCCACTTCCTGGCGCGATTCCCACAGCGGCTTGCCGGTTTCCAGGCCGATGGTGCGGGCCATGTCTTCCTTGTGCTCGCCGAGCACTTCGGCGAAGCGGCGCACCAGCGCGATACGCTCGGCCAGCGCAGTGCGTCGCCAGACCGGGAAGGCGCGGCGGGCAGCGGCGAAGGCGGCGTCGATGTCTTCCGTTGCCGCGGCGCGGCCTTCCCAGACCGGCAGGCCGCTGGCCGGGTTGAGCGAGACGAAAGCCGGGCCGTGGCCGCTGGTCCAGGCGCCGTCGATAAACAGTTGGCTCATGTTGTGTCTTTCCATGTGGTGGGCCGGCAGCGCGCGGCGCTGCCGGCGGCAATCAGTTGGCTTCTTTGGCTGCGGGGTATAGCGTCATCACGCGCACCGTGTCGCCGCCAGCCACGTGCAGGGCCTGGGCGTGCTCGGCGGACAGGGCGATGACACCGTCGGCAGGTGTGGCCGAAGCCAGGATCACGCGGAAGTCTTCCAGCTCTCCGTTGGCCACCAGGTAGCGCTGCTCGCCCCCGGCAACGGCGTTGGCGACGACCTCGACGCGGCACAACTGGCTGTCGCGCATCACGCGCAGGCTGTCGACGCGGGCTTCCAGCACCGGTCCGCCCTCGAAGATGTCGATGTGATGTTCGAGGCGCAGCCCCTCGGCCTCGAGCAGGCGGCGCGCCGGCTCGGTGTCCTTGTGCACCTTGCCGATACACTCCTGCGCCTCGGGCGGCAGGAAGTCGACGTACACCGGGTAGCGCGGCATCAGCTCGGCGAGGAAGGCCTTCTTGCCGAGCGCCACCAGGTGGTCGGCCTCGTGGAAATCGATACGGTAGAAGTGCGCCCCCAGCGCCTTCCAGAACGGCGATTCGCCGTTCTCGTCGAAGTGGCCGCGCATTTCGGCGCAGATGTGTTCGGCGAAGCGTTCCGGGAACTGCGCCAGGAACATGAAGCGCGCCTTCGACAGCAGCGCGCCGTTGCCGTTAACGCGAAAATCCGGGTCGAGGAACAGCGTGCACAGTTCCGAATAGCCGGTCAGGCCGTGCGACATGTGCAGCTTGTCCATCTTGGTCCACAGCCCCAGCTCGCGGCTGGCGTGCACGAAGGTGTCCATGCGGTAGGTGTAGAACGGCTGCTCCAGGCCGACCGCGACTTCGATGCCGCATACGCCGACCACCTGGCCGCTGGTGCTGTCCTCCAGCACGAACAGGTAGCCCTGTTCGGCCAACGGCGCGGTGCCGTCGATGGTGCGCTGCACGCGCTCGAGCCGGGCGGCCTGCACGTCGTGGTCGGGTTTCAGCGTGGTCATGCCGGGGCCGGCCTTGTGCGCCAGTTCCACCAGCGCGTCGACGTCGGCGGGACGGCACAGTCTCATCACGATCATGGGCGGACTCCTTCTGCTTGCAACGGCACGCAACGCACCTCGTCGCCGTCGGCGATTTCCAGCACGTCGGCTACTTCCTGCGGCAGCAGGATCTCCGGCGCCAGCCGCGCCGGCAGATCGACCAGCGCGCAACGGAAGTCGTCGCTCTGGGTGTTGCTGACCAGGTAGGGCACGGTCGGGCCACTCACCTCGCCACGCAGCGCGGTATGCAGACGGCTGTGGCGGACCGACTGGCACACGTCCAGCGCCGCAGTCAGCACCGGGCCGGCGTCGAACAGGTCGACGAACTTGTCCGGCTCCAGCCCTTCAGCCAGGTGGCACTGGTAATTCAGCCGCGCGCCGACGTGCGGTTCGCCCATCACGCGCTGCGCCTCTTCCGACAGCAGCGGCACGTAGAGCGGGTCGACCTGCATCATCTCGGCGATGAAGGTGCGGCTGCGCCCGCCGGATTCCAGCTCCATCTGGGTGAAGTCGCGGCGGAAGAATTTGTAGCCGACGTTCTCCCAGAACGGAGAGCGGCCCGCTTCGTCCGCCACGCCCGGCAGCACCGAAAAGATGTCGTTGCTGAAGCGTTCGCGGTGCTGGGCGATGAACAGCATGCGCGCGCGCGACAGCAGCTGCGGCGCCAGCATGCCGCTGCCCAGTGCGGCTTCGTCGAAGTAAAAACCGGTCAGGCGGGTGCGGCCGGTCAGCTCGTGCGACACGGCCAGCGCGTGCACGCGGTGGTTGACCTTCAGTTCGCGCGAGGCGTGCACCAGCACTTCGTTGCGGAAGGCGTAGAACGGCTCGGAAAACCCGGCCATCGCCATGATGCCGGCGGTGCCGCAGAGACGGCCGCTGGCGGAATCTTCCAGTACGAACAGGTAGCTCTCCTCGCCCGGGGTCTCGACCTCGGTGCGCAGCGAGTTGAGCGAATCGTGGACCCGCTGCTGCAGGCGCTGACGGTCGGGCGGCAGCGAGTGCCGCACCGGGCCACCGGAGCTCGCCATGCGCTCGATCTGGTCCAGATCGGACAGCTTGCTCGGTCTAACAAACAGCATGTCAGTTCCTTCCAATGGTTTCTGTTCGTAGGATGGGTGAAGCACAGCACCCCATCATTCCATCTGATGGGTTACGGCACCGATTCCTTCACGACACTTCGCTCAGCCAGCGCCCCCACCCATCCTACGTGTGTTGCCGATATCAGGCCGGCACTGCTTCTTTGGCCGCCTTCGCCTTCTCCACCAGCTCGGCGGTGACGGCTTCCAGGCGCTTGAGGCCTTCTTCCAGGTCGGCTTCCGGGATCACCAGCGACGGCGCCAGGCGCACGATGTTGGTGCCGGCCACCAGCACCACCAAGCCATGACGGGCGCCGACGTTGACGAAGTCCTTGGCCTTGCCCTGCAGCTCACCCTGCAGCTCGGCACCGATCAACAGGCCCATGCCGCGGATGTCCTTGAACACCGGGTAGGTGGCGTTGATGCGCTTGAGCCCGTCCACCAGCAGCTGGTGGCGGCGCTTCACGCCGTCCAGCACCTCGGGCGTGTTGATGATCTCGATCACCTTGTCGGCCACGGTGCAGGCCAGCGGGTTGCCGCCGTAGGTCGAGCCATGGGTGCCGACCACGAACGAGGCGGCGACCTTGCTGGTGGTCAGCATCGCGCCGATCGGCATGCCGTTGCCGAGCGCCTTGGCGCTGGTCAGGATATCCGGGGTCACGCCGTAGTGCATGTAGGCGAACAGCGCGCCGGAACGACCGACGCCGATCTGCACTTCGTCGAAGATCAGCAGCGCGTCGTGCTTGTCGCACAGCTCGCGCAGCTTCTTCAGGTATTCCGGGGTGGCCGGCAGCACGCCGCCCTCGCCCTGCACCGGCTCGACGATCACCGCGCAGGTGCCGTCGTTGATCGCCGCTTCGGCGGCGGCCAGGCTGTTTAATTCGATGAGGTTCAGGTTGCCCGGCAGCGGGGCGAAGCCTTCGGTGTACTTCGGCTGGCCGCCCACCGACACGGTGAACAGCGTGCGGCCGTGGAAGGCCTGCTTGCAGGAGACGATGCCGGTCTTGTCGCCGCCGAAGTGGTCGAAGGCGTAGCGGCGCGCCAGTTTCAGCGCGGCTTCGTTGGCCTCGGCGCCGGAGTTGCTGAAGAACACCTTCTCGGCGAAGGTGGTTTCAGTCAGGCGGCGCGCCAGGCGCAGCGCCGGCTCGTTGGTGAAGGTATTGCTCAGGTGCCACAGGCGGTCGACCTGCTCATGCAGCGCGCGGGTCAGTTCCGGGTGCTGATGGCCCAGGCTGGTAACGGCGATGCCGCTGGCGAAGTCGACATACTCCTTGCCGTCCTGGTCCGTGAGGCGCGAGCCCTTGCCGGAGACCGGAATAAAAGCCGCCGGCGCGTAATTGGGCACCATGACTTCATCGAAGGTCTGACGGTTGACGTTGGCGGTCATCTGATTACTCCTTGGCTGGCGTTGAGATGGAACCCATTCTAATGTCGCTTTTTTTATTTACCTTCCAGAAAAACGACAAGGCCATTTCTGTTTGAGCCAGCGGACAAGAACCACCGGCAAAACCCTGCTCAGCCGCCCCGTCCAGCGCGCTGCCGCAGACAGTACAAGCCGGATGGAAGGCCGCGCAACGACATCAGGAGGGAGTTGTCAGCGTTGCTGAAACAGTGTGTTCACACTACCCGGCCAGTCCATTCATCCCTGGACGTCGGATTTCGCGTCGTTGGAAAAACGCTCTTCGCGCGGAGCGATGCCGAAATGGGCGCGGTACACGGTGGAGAAATGCGGCCCGGAAGAAAACCCGCATAACAGGCCGATCTGCACCACCGATTTGCCGGTATTGCGCAGCATGGCGCGTGCCCGTTCCAGCCTCAGTTGCAGGTAATAGCGCGACGGCGGCGCATCCAGATGCTGCTTGAACAGCCGTTCGAGCTGACGGCGCGATTGCCCGGTGAACTGGGCGATCTCGTCGGTAGTCAGCGGCTCCTCAATATTGGCCTCCATCAGCATCACCGCCTCGGTGAGCTTGGGCTGCTTTTCGCCCACCCGCGCCAACAGCGGCACGCGCTGACGCTCTTCGCTGCCGCGGATGCGTTCGGCGCATAAAGCCGCGGCGACCGACTCGACCAGTTCGGCGCCGTGCTGACGGCCGATCAGTGCCAGCACGCCGTCGAGTACCGCCAGCGCCCCGCCGCAACTGAAGCGGTCGCGGTCGAGCTCGAACACATGCTGGCTCGCCACCACCCGGGGGAAGCGGTCGGCAAACAAGGGGTAGTCCTGCCAGTGGAGGGTGGCGCGGTAACCGTCCAGCACCCCGGCGCTGGCCAGCCACCAGGCGCCGGCGTGCACGCCGCCCAGCAGCGACA
>JACPUY010000074.1 GCA_016192025.1 Pseudogulbenkiania sp.
AGCGGTCAGAACGTGAAAGTGCTGGCGGTGGCCGATCCGGTGCTTTATCAGGGCTTTCAGGTCGGCCGGGTGGAAACCGCCAGCTTCGACCCCGCCACCCGGCGGATGAATTACCAGCTGTTCATCGAACGGCCTTACGACCGGCTGGTGACCGACACCTCCCGCTTCTGGGTGGCCAGCGGCTTGCAGATCAGCGCCACCGCCGAGGGCCTCAAGATACGCACCGGTTCGCTGGCGACCCTGGTCGGCGGCGGCGTCGCCTTCGACGTGCCCCCCGGCCGGCCGCTGGGCGGGCGGGTCGCCAATCTGACGCCGTTCACCCTTTACCCGGACCAGGACAGCATCGCCGAGCAGTACAGTGGCCGGCATACCGATTATCTGGCGTTCTTCGACGAGTCGGTGCGCGGCTTGACGGTGGGCGCCCCGGTGGAGTATCGCGGCTTGCGCATCGGCACGGTGCAGGCGATTCCCTACCCGCTGAAGAATGGACCGCGCAGGGTGCTTGGAGAAAAGCGCATACCCGTGCTGCTGCGCATCGAACCCGACCGCATCGAGTCGTTCACCAACCTGTCCCGGCCGAATGACTGGCAGCAAGAAATCGAACAAGCCATTGGCGAGGGACTGAACGCGCGCCTGAAAACCGGCAACCTGCTGACCGGAGCGGTGTTCGTCGATCTCGATTTTGATGCCAGATCCAGAGGCAACCACATGAGCCGTGTCGATGGCCTGCCGGTCCTGCCGACAACGAGCGGCGGGCTGGCCCAGATCGAAGCCAAGGTGATTGCCCTGCTCGACAAGCTCAACGCCCTGAAGCTGGACACGACGCTGAGCAACGCTGACCAGACACTGGCCGAAAGCAGCCGCACGATGGCTGAGATCCGCAACGTGACCCAGCGCCTGGATACGCTGCTCGCCCAGCCCGACACGCAGCAGTTGCCGCAGGACCTGCGCAGCACGCTGCAGGAGCTGCAGCGCACGCTGGATGGCGTGTCGCCGCAGTCGCCGGCCTACCAGCAACTGCAGCAGTCGCTGTCAACGCTGAACCAGCTATTGCAGGAGATGCGCCCGGTGGTCCGCACCCTGGACGAAACCCCCAACGCCTTGCTGTTCAACCGTTCCGGCCGCGATCCCGAACCGAAAGGAGCCACGCCATGACCCGTGTTTTGGGACTCGCCCTGCTGGTCTTGCTGGCTGGCTGCGCCAATCCCCCTGCCGTTCAACATTACCGGCTGGCGGATAACACGGGTGCGGCCCCGGAGGCGGCCGTAGAGGGCAGCATTCTGGTCACCGTCAAACTGCCCGACTATCTGAACGACCGCCATATCGTCTACCAGAGCGACGAGGTCACGATCGAAGCTGCCCGTCACAATCTCTGGGCCGAAGCCCCCGAGCAGGCCATCCCCCGTCGCCTGAGTGCGGAACTGGGACAGCGCCGGCCCCGCTACGGCTGGACCACCCTGCTCGGCGCCGGCAGTTCGCGTGGCCCGGTGCTGCTGGTGGTGTTCGACCAGTTCAACGGCCGTTTCGACGGGCGCGCCGTGCTCAGCGGACACTGGTTGCTGCGTGATGGTCAGCAGACAGCACCGGCCAGACAGCCGTTCCGGATCGAGGTCACGCAACGGGGCGATGGCTACCCGGCGCTGGTGCGGGCACTCAATCAGGGCCTGGCGGAATTGGCCGAGGACATCTCCCGCAAACTGCCCGCTCCGGTATTCAAGCCCTCCTGAGTTCCCGCCGGGACTCCCATAGGCCTGCCTGGATGCCATGGGGGTCATGCTGGCAATGCTTGTTTGAAGCAACGGCGAACCAAGAGCCAGCTTGGTTCGCCCTCCCCTCGCATTCACAGTACATCTGCGGGTTCCCGCCCCGCTCACGCCGTGACGGATGACCGTCCCTTACGAGCACCGACCAAACTCGAACAGTACCCCCCTGCGGCGGACATTTTGACAATGCGAATGTTAGTAATTATCATTTGCGCAGATCGTCTTAACAAATATTTGCAAAAAATTTGTCCGCAAGGAAAACCAATGACACCTAGACGCATTTCTGTCGCCGTCGCGACGCTCTTCCTCCCGCTCGCTCTCCCGGTACAAGCCGAACAAGTGCTGCCTACCGTCCAGGTACAAGCTACCGCCGAGTCAGCACCCGAGAGCTATCAGGCAGTGACATCGACCACCGCCACCAAGGTCAAGGCACCGTTGAAAGATATCCCGCAAACCGTGAACGTGGTTACCCAGAGTCTGATCGAGGATCAGGGCGCCCGCTCGCTGCAGGATGTGCTGCGCAACGTGCCCGGCGTCTCGTTCAACAACGGCGACGGCCAGCGCGACCAGTTTTACATTCGCGGCTTCAACGCACTGGGAGATATGTTCGTCGACGGCATCCGTGATGACGCGCTGTACTACCGCGACTTGTCCAATACCGAGCGCGTGGAAGTGGTGAAGGGGCCCGCTGCCGTGCTGTACGGCCGCGGCTCGTCCGGTGGCGTGATCAACCGCGTTACCAAGAAACCGACGGCCACCCCCTTGCGCGAAATCGAGCTGACCGCGGGTTCGTTCGATCAGAAGCGCGGGGCCATCGACATTAACCAGCCGCTGAACGACAGCGTGAGCCTGCGCGTGACCGGCGCACTGGAAGACTCCGGCAGCTTCCGCAACCAGGGCTTCCTCGAGCGCGAGGCGCTGGCGCCGTCGCTGGCGGTGAAGCTCGGCCCCGACACCAAGCTGCTGCTGCAGGCCGAATACCTGAAGGATCGCCGCATCACCGACATGGGCATCCCGGCCATCGACGGCCACCCGGCCAACGTGCCGGTGGAGACCTACTACGGTTCATCCGACGCGCGACAGGATGACTACAGCCAGTCGACCGTCACCTCCGGCCGCATCACGCTCGATCACAAGATCAACGACAGCTGGTCGCTGCGCAACCTGTTCGGCACTTACCGCTACGAGCTGGACCGCCACAACACCAACCCTGCGTCGGTTGTCGGCAGTGGTGCCAGCGCCCAGGTGCGGCTCAACCGCGGCGATGTGCGGCGTCAGGACGATGGCTGGTTCAACCAGTTCGAGCTGACCCAGAACGCCAGCACCGGCAGCGTCAAGCACCAGCTGCTGTACGGCCTGGAGTTCGGCGAGCAGCAGAAGGATCTGGTCAACCGCAGCCGCAGCAACGCGGCCACCGTGTCGCTGTACGATCCGGTGCTGGTGCGCCCCGATTTCAATACCACGCTGAGCGCCAGCAGCCTGGCGACGATGAACGTGGCCAGTGCCTATGTGCAGGACCTGCTGACCTTCACGCCGCAGTGGAAGGCCCTGGTCGGCGTGCGCTACGACGAGTTCGAGCAGCGCGTGGACAACCGCTTGGCCGGCCAGGACGACCTACGCCGCGTCGACCGCGAGTGGAGTCCGCGCGCCGGCGTGGTATTCCAGCCGGTCGACTGGCAGTCGTACTACCTGTCGTACAGCCTCTCATTCCAGCCGTCGTACGAGACGCTGGTGCTGTCCACCAGCCGCGCCGACATCGAACCGGAAGAGACGCAGAACGTCGAAGTGGGCACCAAGCTGGACCTGCTGGACGGCCAAGCCAGCTTCACCGCGTCCGTGTTCGAACTGAACCGCACCGGTGTCAAGACCGTCGACCCGGAGACCAAGAAGGTGCTACCGGTCGGCGAGCAGCGCACGCGCGGGGTCGAGCTGACGCTGGCCGGTGAAATCGCCAAGGGCTGGCAGTTGTCGGCCGGCTACGCCTACCTGGATGCGGTGATCTCCAAATCGATTGCAAAAAGCAGCGCCGGTATCCCGCTCGAAGACAAGCAAGCGGCGTTGGTGCCCGAGCACAGTGCCAACGTCTGGCTGATGCACGAGCTCGGCGGCGGCTTCAGCATCGGTGGCGGAGCAAACTACGTCGGCAAGCGCTTCGTCGGCACCGACAACACCGTGAGTCTGGACAGCTACGTCACCTACGACGCTGCTCTGCTGTACAAGGCCAAGACGTATGACCTGGCGCTGAACCTGAAGAACCTGAGTGACGAGAAGTACTTCGTGTCGGGCCACGACGCGAGCAACCACCTCAACGTACCGGGTGCTCCGCGCAGCGCCGAATTGACCGCGCGGCTGCGCTTCTAAAGCAAGGCGATCTGCCCCGTCGGGAGTGGCACAGAACCGGCTCCCATCCGTGGCGCCGGTTTTTCCTCATTTCTGACATTCGGACCCATGGCCTGTTCGCCCTAATCCGCTGCCCCCAGATTTTTCTGCAGGCGCCGGGCAAATACGGTCATTTCCTTGACGGCCTGGATGTCGCCCTTGGCCTGGGCCACGGCGATACCCTCCTGATAGACGGTCAACGCTTCCCGCTCCTGGCCGGCGGAGGCCAGCACCTTGCCCAGCAGCTTCCAGGCGGCCGAGTAGTCTTTCTGCATTTCCAGCGCCTTCCTCAGATGCTTTTCGGCCTCCGCCCAGTTTTGCAGGTGCATGTACTCGTTGGCGATGCCAAAGCGCAGCAAGGCCCCGTCGCGCGGGGTATCGAGCAGTTTCAACAGGTTTTCCAGCATCGGTGGCATGCTCCCCCTCCTCCTTCACTATTGAAAAGGTCCTTGGCCGCGCGCCGGGTCAGATCGTGCCGGAAAAGACGCGCACCCGGTTGCGCCCCGCCTGTTTGGCCTCGTACAAGGCCCGGTCAGCCATCAGCAATACCGACTCGCCATCGGCATGCTCGGCCGCAAATGCAGCAACGCCGATGCTGACCGTCAGCTGCATCGGCACACCTTCATGCCACAAGACATGGCTAAGTATTGCCAGGCGCAGCGCCTCCGCCACGTCCCGGGCGTTCTTTTCGGGGCATGCCGGCAACAGCACGGCAAATTCCTCTCCACCGAGGCGCCCCAGGGTATCGGTGGTCCGCAGCGACTGACCACACAGGTCGACCACCGATTTCAGCGCCCGGTCTCCGGCGGCGTGGCCATGTATGTCATTGACGCTCTTGAAATGATCGATATCCAGCATCAGCAGGCTGGCCGGGACGCCGTTGCGGCGGAAGCGGGCACATTCTTCTGACAGGCGGAGCATGAAGGTGCGCCGGTTGGCCACCCCAGTCAGGGCATCGGTCGTGGCCAGCAGGAACAGCTCCTCCTGCTGCTGCTTGCGCTTGGTAATGTCACGATAGATCCACAGCAGGCCGCTATAAACGCCATCGAGGAGGATAGGCACATGATCGCGCTCCAGCGTGCGGCCGTCCGCCATGGCCAGCTGTTCGCCGCTGACCAGCCGATGCCTGGAAACGACCCGGTCGATCGAGTTGAGGAAGTGTTTCGGGGCTGCGAACTGGCTGCTGATTGCCACGGCGCACTCGCGGCCGTCGCGTCCCGGCAACTCGGCCGGCTTCTGGTCGAGGGTAAACATGTCGCAAAAGCTCTGGTTGGCCAGCAGCACTTTTCCCTGATTGTCCTCGACCAGCACTCCGCCCTGGAAGCTCTCGATCACCGCAGACAAATGCTGCTGCTGCAGGTGCAGGGCGTGTTCCGCCGCACGCCGGGCGGTCACGTCGTGAATGATCGAAAACAGCAAGGACCGGCCGTGGCGGCTGACCGGTGACGAATGCACCTCCACCAGCCGGGAATCGCCGCTGGCCAGGCGGTGCCGGAAGATAAAACTATTTTGTTCCTTGCTGAACGCGCTACGGTATTTGTCTGCCAGTTCATCCTGGCTGAGGATGTTGATGCGGCTGAGCGGCATGCCGACCATGGCTTCCCGCGGGTAGCCGTAAAAACGTTCGGCCGACGGGTTGGCATCGGCGATCGTCCCGCTATGCGGGTCCACCAGCATCATCACCGCATCATGGTCGTAGAACAACTGGCGAAAATGCGCCTCGCTGTCGCACAACGCCTGCTCCCCTTTCTGCAGGCAGCCCTGCTGTCGGGCGGACTCGATCACCTCGAAAGCCACACAAACATGGCCTGCCGCCTCGCCCGCCACCAGTAGCCGGCTCACCCGCAAGTGCAGCCGGCGCCAGCTCCCGTCCGGGCCCCGGCTCAAGCAATCCGCCCTCGCCGGCTCGTCATCCCGCTCGGCCCCCGTCAAGGTCTCGAAGACGGAGATGTCTGGTTCAGTTGTGCGTGGCGGCGCTTCCAGCGGCCAGCGGAACAGCGCGGCGGCCGGCCGGCCGAGCTGCTCTTCGGCGTGCACGTCCAGCAAGCGCTCGGCGCCAAGACTGAAGTAAGTGATGCAGCCGCGCTGATCGGTGGCGATGACGGCCACGTCGACGGCCGCCTCCAGTACCCCGCCCAGAAAGGCCGCCGCGTTGCCGTCGGCACACGCCGACGCAGCAAGGGCGGGCATGATGATGGTGTCAGACACAAGGGCTCCCCAGCTATCCTTACTTGTTCTGTTGCCTCGCCCGGCTGACCGGAACAGACAAACGGCATAGCATTGATATCAGTTTAGGTGCATCAGGCGCAAACCCGAATCTTCCACCACTCCGCCAGAAACGACCAATGCACGGGCGACGCCGCGCTTTCGGTGCCGAAAGGGATACTGCCAGAACTAGAATGTCCGATCAGGCACCAGCACGGAACGGTTGCCGTTGCTCTCCATCGGGCTGACGATGCCGGCCGCTTCCATCTGCTCGATCAGGCGCGCCGCGCGGTTGTAGCCGATACGCAGGTGCCGCTGCACCGAGGAAATCGACGGCTTGCGGGTTTTCAGCACGATGGCCACGGCCTCGTCGTACAGCGGATCGTCTTCCGTCGCCGCAGCCCGGCCGCCGGCATCCGCCGCACCTTCTTCTTCCTCGGCCTCACCTGTCAACAGCCCGTCGACGTAATCCGGCTCACCGAACTGCTTGAGATGCTCGACCACGGCGTGCACTTCCTCGTCGGTGACGAAGGCGCCGTGCACCCGCTGCGGATAGCCGGTGCCCGGCGGCAGGAACAGCATGTCGCCCTGCCCCAGCAGGCTTTCCGCCCC
>JACPUY010000079.1 GCA_016192025.1 Pseudogulbenkiania sp.
CCGCTTCTCGCCGTCGGCCAGCGACACCGGCAGCACGATGCCCTCGTCGAGCAGGCGGTCGCGCCCGACGGTCAGCATCGAACTGTTGATGTCGGTCAGCCACACCTCGCCGGTCTTGCCGACGCGCTGGTACCAGCCGCGCGACAGGTCGCCGGTACCGCCGGCGATGTCCAGCACCTTGTCGCCCGGCTTGACGCCGGCGGTGTTCAGCGTGAAGTGTTTCCACACCCGGTGCATGCCGCCGGAC
Source organism: Pseudogulbenkiania sp. (assembly GCA_016192025.1). Lineage (GTDB taxonomy): Bacteria > Pseudomonadota > Gammaproteobacteria > Burkholderiales > Chromobacteriaceae > Pseudogulbenkiania. The sequence continues at coordinate 248 of JACPUY010000079.1, forward strand.
ATCAGGTCGTTCATCACGTCGTACTTCTTGGCGACCGAGTGGAACACCTCAGCCACCTTGCCGGCCTTCTCGCTCTCGTCGACCGTCTTGAAACCGAAATGCGTCTGCTTGTCCATACTTACTCCCTGCTCGCGCCGGCGGCGGCGAGTCGATCAAGATAATCCTGCCAGTACTGGTCGCGCTTGACGCCCAGCTCGTATAAATAGGCCCAGCCGTATAGGCCGCTGTCGTGGCCGTCGTCGAACACGATCTTCAGCGCATAGTGGCCGACCGGTTCGAGCGCGGTGATCGCCACGTGGCGCTTGCCGACCTGCAGCACCGCGTTGCCGACGCCGTGGCCGCGCACCTCGGCCGAGGGCGAGTAGACGCGCAGGTACTCGCAGGGCAGCTCGAAGCGGGCGCCGTCGTCGAAGGCGATGTCCAGTAGCTTCGACTGGGTGTGCAGTTTGATTTCCGTCGGAAGCGGGGTCGTGCTCGCTGCGGCCATGCTGTGCTCCATCGTGCAAAAACGGGCATCAAGGTTGGCCGAAGGCGCTTCGGCCAACCTTGATCCGGGTCAGTCGGCTTGCTTCTCCAGCAACATGGCGTCGCCGTAGCTGAAGAAACGATAGTGCTGCTCCACCGCGTGGCGGTAGGCGTGGCGGATGGTCTCCACCCCGGCGAAAGCCGACACCAGCATCAGCAGCGTCGATTTGGGCAGGTGGAAGTTGGTCAGTAGGCGGTCGACCACGCGGAAACGATAGCCCGGTGTGATGAAGATGTCGGTCTCGCCGCGCCCCGCGGTCAACTCGCCCGATTGCGCCGCCGATTCCAGCGCGCGCAGGCTGGTGGTCCCCACCGCCAGCACGCGCCCGCCCCTGGCCCTGGCCGCCGCGATCGCTTCGACCGTGGCCGGCGGAATCTCGTAGATCTCGCTGTGCATCTTGTGTTCGGCGATCGTGTCGACACGCACCGGCTGGAAGGTGCCGGCGCCGACGTGCAAGGTCACCCAGGCCAGCTTGACGCCCTTGTCGGTCAGGCGTTGCAGCATCTCGTCGGTAAAGTGCAGCCCGGCGGTGGGTGCGGCCACCGCGCCCTGCTCGCGCGCGTACACCGTCTGGTAGCGCTCGTCGTCATCGCCCTCGGCGCTGCGCTCGATGTACGGCGGCAGCGGCAGCTTGCCCGAGGCCTCGAGGATGTCGAACAGGTTGTCGTCGGCCAGGAAGCGCAGCTTGAACAATTCGCCGACGCGCTCCACCATCTCGGCCTGCCAGCGCCCGGCGAACAAGAGCCGGCCGCCCGGCTTGGGCGACTTGGACGAGCGCACGTGCGCCAGCGCGGTATGCGCGTCCAGCACGCGCTCGATCAGCGCCTCGATCTTGCCGCCGGACTCCTTTTCGCCGAACAGCCGCGCCTTGATCACCCGGGTATCGTTGAACACCATCACGTCTTCCGACTGGAGGTAGTCCAGCACGTCGGCGAACGTCAGGTCGGCGAGCGCCATGCCGTTCACATGCAGCAAGCGGCTGGCGCCGCGGCGCTCGGGCGGGTGCTGGGCGATCAGCTCGTCGGGCAGGTGGTAGTCGAAATCAGATAACTGCATAAGGTCGTTCGCACGGGTAAACTGCAAGATTATACCCTTCATCGCCGCGCACTGGCAGCGGCCCGGCAACGCCTGCCGGCATGGCATTCCGCTTCCGGCTGGACTTTCTGCCGGGGATGACTACAATTGGCCAGTTACCTATGCAGTTCCTCCCGCGTGCGGCATTCCCCCACACACGAGCACCTGAAACACTCGTTTAAAAACCCTCAAAAGCTGGACATCGTGCAGCGAAATGCGGCAAACTCGCGCCCATGATGAAGAACGGGACGCAAGTCTTGACCAAAAAAATCCTTGTTTTGCACGGCCCCAACCTGAACCTGCTCGGGGTTCGGGAACCCCAGCACTACGGCCGGGACACCCTCGATGACATTAACCGACGCCTGGCCGAACAAGCCCAAGCCGCCGGTTTCGTGCTGGAAGCGCTGCAGAGCAACGCCGAGCACGTACTGATCGAGCGCGTGCACCAGACGCTGTCCGACGGCACGGCCTTCATCCTCATCAACCCCGCCGCGTTTACGCACACCAGCGTGGCGCTCAGGGATGCCCTGGCCGGGGTCAAGGTTCCGTTCATCGAAATCCACCTATCCAATGTCCATGCCCGCGAAGCCTTCCGCCAGCATTCGTACTTTTCCGATCTGGCGGTCGGCGTGATCTGCGGGCTGGGCGCACACGGCTATGAACTCGCGCTGGCGCACGCGGTCACGCAGCTCACCGCCCGGCCTTGAGTTCCACCCTTAAATAAAACATCCCCTCCGAAGGATTGCCATGGACCTGCGCAAACTGAAAAAACTGATCGATCTCGTCGAGGAATCCGGCATCGCCGAGCTCGAAGTGACCGAAGGCGAAGAAAAAGTCCGCATCACCCGCGTATCGGCCAACCCCCACATCACCTACGCCCACCCGATGCACGCGCTGCAGGTGCCGGCAGCCGCGCCGGCCGTGATCGACGCCGCTCCGGCGCCGGTAGCCGCCGCCGACAACAAGAACGCGCTGAAGTCGCCGATGGTCGGCACCTTCTACCGCTCGCCGAGTCCCGGCACCAAATCCTTCGTCGAAGTCGGCCAGAGCGTCAACGTCGGCGACACCCTGTGCATCATCGAAGCCATGAAGCTGATGAACGAGATCGAAGCCGACCGCGCCGGCGTGGTCAAGGCCATCCTGGCCGAAGACGGCCAGCCGGTCGAATACGGCGAACCGCTGTTCATCATCGAGTAAGTCCCAACGTCGAGGAACGTGAAATGGGAAAAGTGGCCGGCTCCGCCTCACTTTTCGCGTTTCACGTTTCGCTTTTCACGGGTGTTCCCCATGTTTGAAAAAATCCTCATCGCCAACCGCGGCGAGATCGCCCTGCGTATCCAGCGCGCCTGCCGCGAAATGGGCATCAAGACCGTGGTCGTGCACTCCGAAGCCGATCGTGACGCCAAGTACGTCAAGCTGGCCGACGAGTCGGTGTGCATCGGCCCGGCGCCGTCGGCCAAGAGCTATCTGCACGTGCCGGCGCTGATCGCCGCCGCCGAGGTCACCGACGCCGAGGCCATCCACCCCGGCTACGGCTTCCTGTCGGAAAACGCCGACTTCGCCGAGCGCGTCGAGCAATCCGGCTTCGCCTTCATCGGCCCCCGACCGGACACCATCCGCCTGATGGGAGACAAGGTGTCGGCCAAGGCCTCGATGCTCGCCGCCGGCGTGCCCTGTGTGCCCGGCTCGGACGGCGCGCTGCCGGACGACCCCGCCGCCATCGCCGCCATCGCGCGCCAGATCGGCTACCCGGTGATCATCAAGGCGGCCGGCGGCGGCGGCGGGCGCGGCATGCGTGTGGTACATGATGAGGAATCCCTGATCAGCTCGGTGCAGACCACCCGCAGCGAAGCCGGCGCCGCCTTCGGCAACCCGACGGTGTACATGGAGAAGTTCCTGCAACAGCCGCGTCACGTCGAAATCCAGATGCTGGCCGACGAGCACGGCAACGCCATCCATCTGGGCGAGCGCGACTGCTCGATGCAGCGCCGCCACCAGAAAGTCATCGAGGAAGCGCCCGCCCCCGGCATCACCGCCGCCCAACGCAAGAAGATCGGCGAAGCCTGCGCCGCCGCCTGCCGCCGCATCGGCTACCGCGGCGCCGGCACCTTCGAATTCCTGTTCGAGAACGGCGAGTTCTATTTCATCGAGATGAACACCCGCGTGCAGGTCGAGCATCCGGTGACCGAAATGGTGACCGGCATCGATATTGTGCAGGAACAGATTCGCGTCGCGTTTGGCGAGAAACTGAACTTCAAGCAGAAGGATATCGTCACCAAGGGCC
>JACPUY010000080.1 GCA_016192025.1 Pseudogulbenkiania sp.
ACGCCGCTGGCGACCGCCATGCTCTATACCGCCAACCTGCGCCAGCCAGGCCTGCGCGCCGAGGACCGCGAGCGCTTCATCGACAAGAGCCTGGCACGGTTGAAGGCGCTGGAAGGGCTGATCCAGAACATGCTGAGCTTTGTCAGAGGGCAGGTTTCCGAGCGCGAGCTGCTGGACATGGCCGGGCTGTTGGAGGAGGTCCGCACCGTGGTCCTACCGCACTATGTGGCAAGGGCCGTCCGGCTGGAGTGCGACTTTGTGATGGAGTCGGAGGCACAGGTGGCCGGCGACCGCAAAGCGCTGGCCGGCATCCTGGTCAACCTGCTGGAGAACGCGCTGCACTTTTCCGGGAAGGGGCAGCGGGTTGGCTTGAGCGCCCGGCAGGAGGGCGGGGAGGTGCTGGTGCGTGTGGACGATGAGGGGCCGGGCCTCGCCGACGAGCTGCTGGAGCGGGTGTTCGAACCGTTTTTCACTACCCGCTCGGGGGGGACCGGGCTGGGGCTCGCCATCGTCAAAAAGGTGGTCGAGGAACTCCACGGCAGCGTGTGCGCGGGCAACCGCGAGGGCGGCGGCGCGTGCTTTGAAGTGCGCCTGCCGCTGGCGTGAACCGCGTCGCTTGCGGACTTTAAAGAGCCACGAACAACCTGGCGCAGCGGTCTTGGCCAGGCGCACGGCCGCAGACAGTACTAAGGAGTACGGCAAGTGTTTGCTGAGCGAATCCCTGCGTGCAAATCCATCGCTGAGCAAATCTAAAGATTTGCACGCAGGGATTTGCCCAGCGATAGATTCGCACGCGAGTGCAACAACGCCAGGAGGGTTTGTCAGTGGTTCTTATTCTTCCAGGTACTGGGTCTTGCCGGTGACCTTGGCCCAATCCTCGTGGTCGGGCAAGGGGTCTTTCTTGCTGGCAAGGACCGGCCAGACCTTGGCCAGCTTGTCGTTGAGTTCGATGAAGTGCAGCTGGTCGGCCGGCACGTCGTCCTCGGCGTAGATGGCCTCGACCGGGCATTCGGCCACGCACAGCGTGCAATCGATGCATTCGTCCGGGTCGATGGCGAGGAAGTTGGGCCCTTCATGAAAGCAATCCACCGGGCAGACGTCGACACAGTCGGTGTATTTGCATTTGATACAGGCTTCAGTTACAACGTAGGCCATCGTGGTTTCCCTTGGCAGTATTGACGCTAACACTCAACAGTCTAGTCAATTTTGCTGCTGTTTGATTCTCCCGGCCGTTCTTGATGATGTCTTCTCAGGTTTCCCAAGCTTCTTACCGTGGCCGTTTTGCCCCCAGTCCGACCGGGCTCTTGCACGCAGGATCGCTGACCACGGCGGTCGGCAGCTATCTCGAGGCGCGCGTACGGGGAGGGGAGTGGCTGCTGCGCATGGAGGACCTTGACCCGCCGCGCGAGGTGGCCGGAGCGGCGTCGGCCATTCTGCAGACGCTGGAGGCGTTGGGTTTCGAGTGGGATGGCGAGGTGGTGTACCAGAGCCGGCGCCACGAGCTTTACCGCGCTGCGCTGGAGCAACTGATCCGCGCTGGCCTGGCCTACGGCTGCGCTTGCACGCGCAAGGAGATCGCCGCGCAGGCCCGCCGCGGGGTGGACGGCTTCGTCTATCCGGGGACCTGCCGCAACGGCTGCCCGCCGGGGCGCTCCGGCCGTGCCTGGCGCTTGCGGGTGCCGCCGGGCGAGACGGTATTCGTCGACCGCCTGCAGGGGGAATACCGGCAGGACCTGGAGCGCGATATCGGCGATTTCGTGCTGCTGCGCGCCGACGGCTTCTGGGCCTACCAGTTGGCAGTGGTGGTGGACGACGCCGCGCAGGGCGTGACCGACATCGTGCGCGGGGCCGACCTGCTGGTGTCGACGCCGCGTCAGATCGCCGTGCAACGGGCGCTGGGGGTGGCTACGCCGAGTTACTGCCACTTGCCGTTGATGGTCAATGCCGCCGGCGAGAAGCTCTCCAAGCAGACGCTGGCGCCGGCGATAGCGCCGGCCGCCGCTGCCGTGGAGCTGCGCCGGGCACTGATCCGGCTCGGCCAGGTGTCGCCGCCGGAATGCGGCAGCCTGGCCGAGCTGTGGTCGTGGGCGCGGGACAACTGGTCGTTGGAGAGGGTGCCGGCCGGGCCGGTGGCGGTGTGAGTTGGGCTTCGGCCAAGCTTGTCGGGCTACGCTCGGACTTGCCCGCGCGCGGTAGAGCGACGTGGCGCTGTGTCTACATATTCGCCCATGACACCGCGTTTGGCTTGCCAGACCGGCGCCCAGCGTCGATAATCTGGCCCCATCTAGCAGGAGAGAGTGGCCGCGTTCCGCCGGCCGCCGCCGAAGGCGCAAGTGCACCCGCAATCGCTCAGGCAAAAGGACTGCGATGATCGGACCGGTCGTTTCCGACAGGTCCGCCGAATCTGGAGAGCGGCGCCTGGTTCCAGGCGCCCACCGAAGGGGCTAACGGCCGGTGACGCACCGGCCGGAAAATCTCAGGTGTAGGGACAGAGGGGTGTAATCAAGGATGAACGCACCCTGAAGGACTCCGCATGACGGCCCCGAAACGTACCCCCCTGTTTGACGAACACCTCGCTGCCGGCGCCAAAATGGTCGATTTTGCCGGCTGGGAAATGCCCATCCACTACGGCTCCCAACTGAAAGAGCACGAGCAGGTGCGTAGCGACGCCGGCATGTTCGATGTCTCCCACATGACCGTGATCGACATCACCGGCACCGACGCCAAGGCCTGGCTGCAGAAGCTGATTGCCAACGACGTGGCCAAGCTCGGCTTCGAAGGCAAGGCGCTGTACTCCGGCATGCTCAACGCCGACGGCGGTGTGGTCGACGATCTGATCGTCTATCTGACTTCCTACGGCTACCGCATGGTGGTCAACGCCGGCACCACCGACAAGGACCTGGCCTGGATGGAGCAGCAGAAGGCCGGTTTCGACGTGACGCTGAACGTGCGCCGCGATCTGGCCATGCTGGCCGTGCAGGGCCCCAACGCCATTGCCAAGGTGTGCGCGGTCAAGCCGGCGCTGGCAGACGCTATCAAATCACTGAAGGTGTTCCAGGGCTTGCCTGCAGGCGACTGGTTTTTTGCCCGAACCGGCTATACCGGTGAAGATGGCCTGGAAATCATGGTGCCGGCCGCCGAAGCGTCGGCTTTCTTCCGCGAACTCTTGGCCGTTGGCGTGGCGCCGATCGGTTTGGGCGCACGCGACACGCTGCGCCTCGAAGCCGGCATGAACCTGTACGGCCACGACATGGACGAAACCGTGTCGCCGCTGGCTGCCGGCATGGGCTGGGCCATCGCCTGGGAACCGGCCGAGCGCGACTTCATCGGCCGCCAGGCGCTGGAAGCGCAGAAAGCCGTCGGCGTACCGATGAAGCAGGTCGGCCTGGTGCTGGAAGGGCGCGGCGTGCTGCGCGAGGGCCAGAGGGTGGTGGTCGAGGGTGCCGGCGAAGGCGTCATCACCAGCGGCACCTTCTCCCCGACGCTGAAGCATTCCATCGCCAGCGCCCGCGTGCCGGCCGCCACCGGCGAGACCGCCCAGGTCGATTTGCGCGGCACGCTGACCGCCGTGCGCGTGGTCAAGATGCCGTTTGTTCGCAACGGCAAAAAAGTCTTTAATTAAGCCGAGTATCCGGACTGAGTGGAGGCGGGCCAGGCCTGCTTCCGGACGAGGTTGCAAGGCCTTGTCATGAACCTTCTTTCTACATTGGAGATGCAGTAATGAGCCTAATCCCCGCCGAATTGAAATACGTATCCAGCCACGAATGGCTGCGCCTGGAAGAAGACGGCACCGTGACCGTCGGCATTACCGAACATGCCCAGGAGCTGCTGGGCGACATCGTGTTTGTCGAGCTGCCGAAAGTGGGCGCCGCACTGGGCGAAGGTGAGCAGGCTGGCGTGGTCGAATCGGTGAAGGCCGCTTCGGACGTCTACGCACCGATCGAGGGCGAAGTGGTGGAAGTGAACGGCGAGCTGGAAGCCGCGCCGGAACTGGCCAACAGCGAGCCGTACGGCCAGGGCTGGTTCTTCAAGGTCAAGCCGAACAATGCCGCCGACCTCGACAAGCTGTTGAGTGCCGAACAGTACGCTCAGGAAATCGGCGCCTGATCGAGCCGCCCAGGCCTCGCGACGTTGTGCGCGGGGCTTTTGTTTTTTGCGGGGCCGGCGGCGCCGGTCCCGAGTCCTCTTGCATCCGGAT
>JACPUY010000081.1 GCA_016192025.1 Pseudogulbenkiania sp.
AGCTACCACCCGGCCGGCGGCCCCGGCATCCGCATCGATTCGCACATCTACCAGGGCTACACCGTGCCGCCGCACTACGATTCGATGGTCGGCAAACTGATCGCCTACGGCGACACCCGCGAGCAGGCGATGGCCAGGATGCGCGTGGCGCTGTCGGAGATGGCGATCAGCGGCATCAAGACCAACATCCCGCTGCATCAGCTGCTGTTCGCCGACGCCGGCTTCGGGCAGGGCGGCACCAGCATCCACTACCTGGAGCACTGGCTGGCCGCCCAGCGCCAGCCGTCGTAAGCCGCAAGGAGCCCTCCCGCATGCCGACCGACCATTCCGCCCCGCGACTGCGCCCGGCGCACGCCGACGACGTCGACGCCCTCGCCGCCCGGTCCGGCGAACTGGGCTACCCGAGCGATCCGGCGCAGCTTGCCGGGCGGCTCGCCACGCTGCTGGCCGCGCCGGAACAGCACTTCGTCTGCGTGGTCGAAGTGAATGGCACGGTCTGCGGCTGGATACACGGCTTGGTGCGGCCGCGGCTGGAATCGGACACCCGCGTGGAAATCGGCGGACTGGTGGTCGGCGCCGCCTGGCGTGGCCAAGGGCTGGGGGCGGCACTGCTGGAGGCCGGCGAACAATGGGCGCGCGCGGCATCGGCAGCGTCACCCTGCGCAGCGCCGAACACCGCCGCGACGCGCACCGCTTCTACCTGCGCCAGGGCTACCGCCACATCAAGACCCAGCTGACGTTGCGTAAAACCTGGTAATCCCGGGCGTGGCCACCACGCCAGCCGTGGTAGCATGGCGGCCGACCGGAATAGAGAGTAAACACCCCACGATCCCGTGCAGCTACCCGCTGCCCGCGGGCAAGCATCGAAACAGGAGAAAACCATGGGCCTGCTTAGCAGCTTGCTGGAACACAACCGCAGCTTCGTCGACAACCGCGAGTACGAGCAATTCCAGACCGACAAGTTTCCCGACAAGAACCTGGCCGTACTGGCGTGCATGGACGCGCGCCTAGTGGAGCTGTTGCCCAAGGCGATGGGCCTGAAGAACGGCGACGCCAAGCTGATCAAGAACGCCGGCGCGCTGGTCACCCACCCCTGGGGGTCGGTGATGCGCAGCCTGCTGGTGGCCATCTACGAGCTGCGCGCCGAGGAGGTCTGCGTGGTGGCGCACCGCGACTGCGGCATGAACGCCATCGATCCGGCGCGGATCCTCGATGCCGCCTGCGCGCGCGGCGTCAGCGCCGAAACGCTGACCACGCTGCGCAATGCCGGCATCAACCTGGAAGGCTGGCTGAAGGGCTTCGACAACGTCGAGGACAGCGTGCGTCACACCGTGGAGGTGATCCGCACCCACCCGCTGATGCCGCGCGACGTGCCGGTGCACGGTCTGGTGATCCACCCGGTGACCGGCGCCCTCGAACTGATCGTCGACGGCTACGCCAACCTCCCCACGGCGGCATGAATCGAGCCATCGGGCTGTTTGGCGGCACCTTCGACCCGATCCACAACGCCCACCTGCGCATGGCCGAGGCGTTCCGCGACCAGTGTCGCCTGGCCGAAGTGCGGCTGATCCCGGCCGGGCAGCCCTACCACCGTGCGCAGGCGCCGCACGCCTCGCCCGAGCAGCGGCTGGCCATGGTCAGGCTGGCCATCGCCGGCCGTCCCGGCCTCGTCGCCGACGCGCGCGAGGTGCGCCGGCCGCGTCCGGCCTACACCGTCGAGACACTGGAAGAAGTGCGCGCCGAACTCCGTCCCGAGGTACCGCTATGGCTCTTGATCGGCGGCGACTCGCTGGCAACGCTCGATCGCTGGCGGCGCTGGCGCGAGCTGTTCGAGCTGGCGCACGTGGCGGTGGCGCTGCGCCCCGGCTTCGATCCCGCCACCCTCCCCCCCGCCGTGCGGCACGAGTGGCAGACGCGCCAAGTCCCTGATTTTCCAAATCGAACGCCTTCCGGTACAATCCGCCCCTTGGCTTTGCCGCCGGTGGCGCTCTCCGCCACCGACATCCGCGCCAGACTGGCCCGCGGGGACGACGTTAGCATGCTGATCCCCCCGCCGGTACTCGGCTACCTGCGTGCGCACCGGCTATACCAGACGAACCCACACAGGTTCTGAACGGCCGTCTTGGGCGGCCAAGCACTAAATACCGGGCGTTGCCTCCGATGCAGCGCCCCACCCTCATTGCGGAAGGAAACATGGAAATCAACGACATCGCCAAATTGGCCGTGGAAGCCCTGGAAGACATCAAGGGCAAGGACATCATCGAACTCGACACCACCGACCTGACCTCGCTGTTCCAGCGCATGATCGTCTGCACCGGCGACTCCAACCGTCAGGTCAAGGCGCTGGCCAACAACGTGCAGGTCACGCTGAAGGAAGCCGGCGTCGACATCGTCGGCAGCGAAGGCCAGGAATCGGGCGAGTGGGTGCTGGTCGACGCCGGCGACGTGGTGGTGCACGTCATGCTGCCGGCGGTGCGCGACTACTACGACCTCGAGGCGCTGTGGGGCGGCCAGAAGCCGTCGTTCCTGCCGACCGGCGGCAAGCCGTGGTCGGTGGTCTGAGCGCCACACCAAGCGTAACGACAAGCGTGGCCGAAGCCCCCGCGCCACGGCGCGACATGGGCTTCGGTCACGCTTTTTACCGGCTGACACCATGAAGATCACCCTACTCGCCGTCGGCACCAAGATGCCGCGCTGGGTCGACGAGGCCTACCAGGATTACGCCAAGCGCTTCGGCCGCGACGTCACGCTGGAACTGAAGGAAATCAAGCCGGAGAAACGTGGCGGCGGCGTCACGGCGGAAAAGGGCATCGCCGCCGAGCACGCCCGGCTGCTGGCGGCCATTCCGCCGCGCAGCCGGCTGGTGGTGCTGGACGAACGCGGCCGCAACTGGACCACGATGAAACTGGCCGAGGCGATGAAGGACTGGCTCGCCGGCGGCGACGACCTGTGCTTCGTCATCGGCGGCGCCGACGGCCTGTCCGACGAACTGAAGGCCCGTGCCGACACCCTGCTGCAGCTGTCGGCGCTGACCATGCCGCACGGCATGGTGCGCGTGCTCTTGGCCGAACAGCTCTACCGCGCGCTGTCCATCCTCAACAACCATCCCTATCACCGCGAGTGAAGCCGACTGCGACAGTTATGTCGCATTCTGGTCCCTCCCGCCGAGCAAACGCTCCAGCCCGCCTCACGGCCATTACCGCGTGCCCCTCCTCCCGATCAAATCGCCATAGCGTTGGCGGTTTCCTGGCAAAGTCGGCAATGCCGGATTAATATTAATAAAATCAACGATTTATATTAAACAATCTATTTCTGCCAGGGCCTTCATTATGAAGCTGATAACGCTATCGCTGCTTGCCCTGCTGCTGACCGGCTACGCCCGGGCCGACCTATACGGCTACGTCGACGAGCAGGGACAGGTCCACCTGGCCAACCATCAACTCGACGAGCGCTATCAGTTGTTCCAGCGCGGCCCGCTGCTGGCGCCCGATGCCGCCGACAGGTCCGCCGTGCTGGCCGACGCCACCACGCCTGGACTGGGTGCCACGCTCAGCAACGACAGCCGGCCGTCCCCGCCGCCGGAGGCTGCCAGAGCCGCCGCACCGCCACACGCCGACCCGCAGCTGGCGGCCCGCTTCAGCAGGCTGATCAGCCGCACCGCCCGCGAGTTCGGGCTGGACGACCAGCTGCTGCACTCCATCGTCACCGTGGAATCCGCCTACAACGCGCAGGCGGTGTCACCCAAGGGCGCCATCGGGCTGATGCAGGTGATGCCGGCCACCGGCCGGCGCTTCGGCGTTACCGCGCTGGCCGACCCGCGGCAGAATCTGCTGGCCGGCGCGCGCTACCTGCGCTTCCTGCTGGAATTGTTCGACCAGGACCTGCCGCTGGCGATCGCCGCCTACAATGCCGGCGAGGGCGCGGTGCAGAAGTACCGCAATACCATCCCGCCGTACCGTGAGACCCAGGATTACGTGGCCAAGGTGCTGGCCTCGTACCAGCAGCGCAAGGGAATGGAGCGCGGACCGCGGGTGCGGGCCGTCTTCACACCGGGCACCGGGCTATAGCGGGAGCGCAGGGAGAAAAAGCGCGGTCGGGATCGGGAGCCGGACGTACGGACGCCGGACAGGCCGGCCGCTACAGGCGGATGCCGAGAATATCGCCCAGCGCGTCAGCCAGATCGCGATAGGTGGCGCGATGGTCGAACACCCCGAGCAAGCCCGGAAAAGCCTCCGGAGCCTGCAGTATCTGCGTCGCCTTGCGCGAACTGAGCTTGTGCACGCGCAGGATGCGCCCGTCCCAGTTGACCACCCGGCTATCGTCCGCGGTCAGCAAGGTATCCAGCGTCTGGTAGATGTTCTCGACCACCATCATCTTGCTGCGCGTACGGCCTTCTTCCTGCCAATTGTTTACTGTCGCAGTCGTCACACCATGACTCCAATGTCATCTTCAAGATTCGGGATCTAGCCCTCGGAGCCTACGATGGACCCGCTCGTGAGCCACACTCAGATCCATGACAGGCTCTAGAATGACAATGGTAATCGTCATAGGTTTCAATGACAACCGTATATTTTGTGCAGTCGGTATAGCCGGGAAGGCAAGGAACGCCCGGAATGGCACGGCACACACCGTGCCGGGGAGAGGAATTCAGGCCGAAAGCCGGGCGCCCAGCGCCTTCAGCGCCGCCCACGGTTCGCCGGGCTCCACGCCCTTGATCTGGCGGTCGATGCGCGCGCACTCGGCCAGCGCCGCCATCAGCGTGCGCGGCCCGATGCGGCGCAGCGCCGGTTCGGCCAGCCGCTGCTTGTCGCCCCACAGCTTGAGCTCGCGCGTGAGGTCGCGTACCTGGCGGCCATCCTTCAGCCCCTGGCGCAGCTTGAGCAGCATGCGCACGTCCTCGCTGAACGACCACAGCACCAGCACCGCCGCCTCGCCCTCGGCCTCCAGGCCGTCGAGCATGCGCGTAACCCGCACCGTATCGCCGGCCAGCCAGGCCGCCGACAGCTGGAACACGTCGAAACGCGCCACGTTGGCGACCGCGGCGCGGATCGCCTCCAGATCGAGGGTCGCACCGGGATGGAGGATGGCCAGCTTGTCGATTTCCTGCCGTGCCGCCAGCAGGTTGCCCTCGACCCGGTCGGCGAAAAAGCTCAAGGCCTCCTCGCTGAGCGTCAGGCCCTGCGCCTTGAGCCGCCGGCTGATCCAGCCCGGCAGTTGCTGCCGGCTCACTGCCGCGGCATGCACCACCACCGCGGCCTTCTCCAGCGCGGTGAACCACTTGCTGGAAAGCTGCACGCGCTCGAGCTTGGGCAGGATCACCAGCGTGACGGTATCGGCGGGCGGGGCTTCCGCCAGCCTTTGCAGCGCCTCGCCGCCCTCGGTGCCGGGCTTGCCGCCGGGGAGGCGCAGCTCCAGCAGCTTGAGCGAGGCGAACAGCGACACGCTGCTCATCACCGCGGTCAGCTGCGACCAGTCGAAACCGCCCTCGACCGTCAGCACCTCGCGCTCCAGGTAGCCGTGCGCCTTGGCCGCCTGGCGCAGTGCGTCGGCCGCCTCCAGCGCCAGCAGCGCCTCTTCGCCGTGGATCAGGTAGAGCGGCGCCAGGCCGCGTTCGAGCGCGGCCGGCAGGGCGTCAGGGCTGAGGGCTAGCATGCTCGCCCGGGGTCGCCGGCAGGTAGCTGAGCCGCGTCACCAGCTGCTCGGCCGCATCGCGCCGCATATCGTTCCACAGCAGCGTCTCTTCCTGTTCCTTGCCGAGGATCGCGCTGTCCGAATAGCCCAGCGTACGGCGCACGATCACCGTCATGTCCGGGCCCCAGGCCTCGCCGCCACGGCTCAGCCGCGCCATGACGCGGTAGATCAGCTGGTACTCGTTGACCTTGCCGACGGTATTGATGGTGAGGATGTCCTTGGACACTTTTTCCTCGGCAATCGTCAGCACCGCTTCGGCCTCCTTGGCCGAGACGGTCACGGCGAGATCGCGCTGACGCTTGAGGATGGTGCGCAGGTAGGGCTTGATGCTGCCGTCGCCCCCGGCCAGGTAGACGCTGGCGAACGGCAGCTTGTGCACGGCCGAACCCGCCGTGCCGCGCAGCTGGAAGCCGCAGGCGGCGAGCGAGAAGGCCAGCGCGGCAAGTGCCAGCCAGCGGATGAATCGGGTCATGCCATTTCCCCCGGAGCAAAAAGGCCGGGAAATTCCCGGCCCGTCAGGCGTGAACGCCTTCTTATACCACGATGTTGACGAGACGGCCCGGCACCACGATCACCTTCTTGGCCGGCGGGCCTTCCATGAACTTCTGCACGTTGTCGTTGGCCAGCGCGGCGGTCTCGATCACGTCCTTGGCGGCATCGGCGGCGACGGTGACGCTGCCGCGCAGCTTGCCGTTGACCTGGATCATCAGCTCGATCTCGCTCTTCACCAGCGCCGCCTCGTCGACCTGCGGCCAGGCCTGTGCCAACAGCTCGCTGCCCGGACGCAGCGCGTCCCACAGCGCCTCGGTGACGTGCGGCACGATCGGCGACAGCAGGATCACCGCCGCTTCCAGCACCTCCTGCGCCACGGCACGGCCGGCGTCATCGCTCTTGTCGGCCTTGTCGTAGGTGTTCAACAGTTCCATCACCACGGCAATCGCGGTGTTGAACTGCTGGCGGCGGCCGTAGTCGTCGGCCACCTTCTGGATCGTGCTGTGCAGCTTGAAGCGCAGATCTTTCTGACTGGCGTTCAACTCGCCGCCGGCGTACGGCGCCATCACGCCGGCGTCGGCGTGGTCCTTGACCACTTTCCACAAGCGCTTGAGGAAGCGGAACGCGCCTTCCACGCCGGCGTCGGACCATTCCAGGCTCTGCTCCGGCGGCGCGGCGAACATCATGAACAGGCGCGCGGTGTCGGCGCCGTACTTCTCGATGAACTCCTGCGGGTCGACGCCGTTGTTCTTCGACTTGGACATCTTCTCGATGCCGCCGATGGCGACCGGCTGGCCGTCGACGCGGTGCGTGGCGGCGACGATCTTGCCCTTGCCGTCACGTTCCAGCACCACGTCCTGCGGTGCGATCCAGTCCTTGCTGCCGTTGGGCAGGTCGCGGTAGAAGGTCTCGCACACCACCATGCCCTGCGTCAGCAGGCTCTTGAACGGCTCGTCACTCGACACCAGCCCTTCGTCGCGCATCAGCTTATGGAAGAAGCGCGCGTACAAGAGGTGCAGGATGGCGTGTTCGATGCCGCCGACGTACTGGTCGACCTGCAGCCAGTAATCGGCCGCGTGCTTGTCGACCATCGCGGTGTCGCACTGCGGGCTGGCGTAGCGCGCGTAGTACCAGCTCGACTCGACGAAGGTATCCATGGTGTCGGTTTCGCGCCTGGCCGCGCCGCCGCATTTCGGGCAGCTGGTCTCGTAGAATTCCGCCATCTTGGCCAAGGGAGAGCCGGCGCCGTCCGGCACCACGTTCTCCGGCAGCACGACGGGAAGCTGATCTGCCGGCACCGGCACGTCGCCGCAGCACGGGCAGTGGATGATCGGGATCGGGCAGCACCAGTAGCGCTGGCGGCTGATGCCCCAGTCGCGCAGGCGGAACTGGGTGCGGGCCTCGC
>JACPUY010000092.1 GCA_016192025.1 Pseudogulbenkiania sp.
AGCAGGCGATCCCGGCGGTGGAATACCTGATGAGCAAGGAGGGCGGCGGCGCCAAGCGTTTCTTCCTGCTCGGCACCGACTACGTCTACCCGCGCACCACCAACAAGATCCTGCGCGCCTTCCTCAAGTCCAAGGGCGTGAAAGAGGCCGACATCCAGGAGGTGTACACCCCGTTCGGCCACAGCGACTACCAGACCATCGTCGGCAACATCAAGAAGTTCTCCGCCGGCGGCAAGACCGCGGTCATCTCGACCATCAACGGCGACTCCAACGTGCCGTTCTACAAGGAACTGGGCAACCAGGGCCTGAAGGCCACCGACGTGCCGGTGGTGGCGTTCTCGGTGGGTGAGGAGGAGCTGAAGGGCATCGACACCAAGCCGCTGCTGGGCCACCTGGCCGCCTGGAACTACTTCATGAGCGTGAAGAATCCGGTCAACAGCAAGTGGATCGCCGACTACCAGGCCTGGGCCAAGAAGAAGGGCCTGGCGGGCGCCGACAAGATCGTCACCAACGATCCGATGGAAGCCACCTACGTCGGCATCAACATGTGGGCCGAGGCGGTCAAGAAGGCCGGCACCACCGACGTCGCCGTGGTCAGCAAGGCGATGGCAGGCATGAGCTTCAAGGCGCCGTCCGGCTTTACCCTGCAGATGGACGCCAAGAACCACCACCTGCATAAGCCGGTGATGATCGGCGAGGTACAGCCCAACGGCCAGTTCTCGGTGGTGTGGAAGACCAAGGCGCCGGTCAAGGCCCAGCCGTGGAGCCCGTTCATCCCCGGCAACAGCGCCAAGACCGACTCCCCGGTCAAGACCAAATCCTGATCGATGCCCGCAACAGGGCGGCGGGCCTGGCCTGTCGCCTTGTGCTGTCCGCAAGGAAACCGTCATGACACACCCGATTACCCGTCTGCTGGCGGCGTTCGCCCTAGCCGCGAGCGCCTCGTGCTGGGCGCTGACGCCGGCCAGCGAACTGGCCCAGGCCGACCCGGCCGGGCGCGCCGAGCTGATTGAAAGCTGGGCCGCCCACCCCGACGGCCCGCGCGACGCCGCCATCGCCGCGCTGGAGGAGGGCCGTCTGCTGAGCGACGCCGACGGCACGCACTTCTTCGTGCAGCACGGCGAACTGGTGAAGGATGCCGAAACCGGCCGCGACGTCCGCCCGGTGCCGGAAGGCGTGGACGCCATCCCGGTCAACAACCGGCTGCGCGTGGCGCTGGACACCTACCACGCCGCCACCCGCTTGGCCACCGGCGGCGTCGAACAGCGTCTGGCTGCGATCAAGGCGATCCAGGATGCCGCCAGTCCGTCGCTGCTGCCGCTGCTCGAGGCACGCCGTCAGCAGGAGAGCGATGCCGGCGTGAAGGCGGCGCTCGACACCGCACGCGCCACCTTGCAGCTGGCCAGCCCCGAGGCGGCCACCCGTCTTGCGGCGATCAACACCCTGGCCGACAGTCGCGATCCGGCGCTGGTGACCTTGCTCACGCCGTTCACCGAACCGACCGGCGAGGCCGACGCCGTGGTGCGCGCGGCCGCCAAGGATGCCATTGCCGCGATCCAGTCAAGCCAGTTCAGCTACAACCTGCTCGGCCACGCCTTCAGCGGCTTGAGTCTCGGTTCGGTGCTGCTGCTGGCCGCGCTGGGGCTGGCCATCACCTACGGCCTGCTCGGCGTGATCAACATGGCGCACGGCGAGATGCTGATGCTGGGTGCCTACGCCACCTACGTGGTGCAGAACCTGTTCAAGGCTTACTGGCCGGCCGCCTTCGACGGTTATCTGCTGGCGGCGCTGCCGGTGGCGTTCGGCGTCACCTTCGTGGTCGGCATGGCGCTGGAGCGGCTGGTGATCCGCCATCTCTACGGCCGGCCGCTGGAAACGCTGCTCGCCACTTGGGGCATCAGCCTGGTGCTGATCCAGGCGGTGCGCGTGCTGTTCGGCGCGCAGAACGTCGAGGTCGCCAACCCGTCCTGGCTCTCGGGCGGCTGGCAGCTCACCCCGGCGCTGACGCTGCCGTACAACCGCATCGCCATCATCGGCTTTGTCGGCGCCGTGCTGCTGTTGACCTGGCTGCTGCTCAACAAGACCCGGCTCGGGCTGTTCGTGCGCGCCGTGACGCAGAACCGCCGCATGGCAGACAGCGTCGGCGTGCCCACCGGCCGCGTCGACATGCTGGCCTTCGGCTTGGGCTCCGGCATCGCCGGACTCGGCGGAGTGGCGCTGAGCCAGATCGGCAACGTCGGCCCGGACCTGGGCCAGAGCTACATCGTCGACAGTTTCATGGTGGTGGTGCTGGGCGGGGTGGGGCAGTTGGCGGGCACGGTGCTGGGCGCCATGGGACTCGGCATCGTCAACAAGATCCTCGAGCCGTCGCTGGGTGCGGTGCTCGGCAAGATACTGATCCTCGCCTTCATCATCCTGTTCATCCAGAAGCGTCCGCAGGGGTTGTTCGCCCTCAAGGGCCGGGTGATCGATTGAGCCACTCACCTAACCCTCGCCTGCATTGTTGCATCTGACAGGCAAGGGTTGGTGAGCGGTTCTTGAAAGGAAGCATGTTATGCATCAACCGATTTCATTGCGCCTGGGCGCGGCACTCGGGCCGTCGCTGGGCAAGCTGGCCGGCGGCACGCTGCTGGTGGCCTTGCTGGCCCTGCCGGCGCTGCACCTGTGGACGGCGGAGGGCAGCGCACTGCACGTCTCGGCCTATACGCTGACGCTGGTCGGCAAGATACTGTGCTACGCCATCGTCGCGCTGGCTCTGGACCTGGTGTGGGGTTATACCGGCCTGTTGAGCCTGGGTCACGGGTTGTTCTTCGCGCTCGGCGGCTACGGCATGGGCATGTACCTGATGCGCGCCATCGGCCACGACGGCAACTATCAGAGCGATCTGCCGGACTTCATGGTGTTTCTCGACTGGAAGGAACTGCCGTGGTTCTGGCAGGGCAGCGAGCACTTCCTGTGGGCGCTGTGCCTGGTGGTGGCAGTGCCGGGGCTGTTGGCGCTGGCGTTCGGCTGGCTGGCGTTCCGCTCGCGCATCAAGGGCGTGTACTTCTCGATCATGACCCAGGCGCTGACCTTCGCCGCCATGCTGCTGTTCTTCCGCAACGAGACCGGCTTCGGCGGCAACAACGGCTTCACCGACTTCAAGCGCATCCTGGGCTACGGCGTTGCCGACCCGGCCACCCGCGCCACGCTGTTCCTGCTGACAGTGCTGCTGCTGGCGGCGGCGCTGGCCGGCGGTTACTGGCTGGTGCGAAGCCGCTTCGGCCGGCTGCTCACCGCCATCCGCGACGCCGAATCGCGGTTGATGTTCTGCGGCTACAACCCGCTTTACTACAAGCTCGCCATCTGGGTGATCTCGGCGGTGCTGTGCGGTCTGGCCGGCGCGCTGTATGTGCCGCAGGTCGGCATCATCAACCCGGGCGAGATGTCGCCGGCCAACTCGATCGAGATCGCCATCTGGGTGGCGGTGGGCGGGCGTGGCACGCTGATCGGCCCGGTGCTGGGCGCGGCGCTGATCAACGGCGCCAAGAGCTGGTTCACCGTGGCCTTTCCCGAATACTGGCTGTTCTTCCTCGGATTCCTGTTCATCGCGGTGACGCTGTTCCTGCCGCGTGGGGTGATGGGACTCATGCAACGTAATAAGGAGAGCCGCTGATGGTCACACCTGTTCTGACAACGGCTGCGGCCGACACGGCGCCGACTCGCCCCAACTGGGCGGGTGAAGCCAGCGGCCTGGCGCGCCCGGTCGGTGAGGGGGTCGATACCTCGCACGGACAGATTCTGTATCTCGACGACATCACCGTCAGCTTCGACGGCTTCAGGGCGCTCAACAAGCTGACCCTGTCCATCGGCGTGGGAGAACTGCGCTGCGTCATCGGCCCCAACGGCGCCGGCAAGACCACGATGATGGACGTGATCACCGGCAAGACCCGGCCCGATTCCGGCACGGCGTTCTTCGGCCAGACCATCGACCTGACCCGCCACAGCGAGCCGGAAATCGCCCAGCTCGGCATCGGCCGCAAGTTCCAGAAGCCGACCGTGTTCGAGGCGATGAGCGTGGCCGAGAACCTCGAGCTGGCGTTGGCCGGCGACAAGTCGGTGTGGGCCAGCCTCAAGGCGCGCCTCACCGGTGCGCAGCGCGACCGCATCGACGAGCTGCTGGCGCTGATCCGGCTCGGCGGCGAGCGACAGCGCCCGGCGGGACTGTTGTCGCACGGCCAGAAGCAGTGGCTGGAGATCGGCATGCTGCTGGCGCAGGACCCCAAGCTCCTGCTGCTCGACGAGCCGGTGGCCGGCATGACCGACGCCGAAACCGAAAAGACCGCCGAGCTCTTGCTGACCCTGAAGGGCAAGCACTCGCTGATGGTGGTGGAGCACGACATGGCCT
>JACPUY010000093.1 GCA_016192025.1 Pseudogulbenkiania sp.
AAGATGCCCGCCTGTTCCACCTCGGCCAGATACACGGTCTTCTCCTCGAAACTCACCGTGACCGTCACCGACAATACGACTTCATAGATGTTTTCCATGATCGCCGTGGCGGTGCTGGACAAATACGCTCGCCCGCTGCTCGGCATCGGTCTGCCCAACCGTCAGATCGAGATTTCCGGGCGCTACTACGACTACAAGTTCAAGCAGCATCCCGGCGGGCAGGTCGACCTGCGCCTCGTGGCGCTGATCGACGACCTGGGCATCCCGGCACTGCCGCGCCGCGACGCCCTCGACACTGCCCTCAACGCCGCTATGCTCTACCTGGCGCTGAAGCAGCGCGGTTTTGGCTGAGATCGGGTAGGAGGCGGGGTCACCCCCGCCGTCCCCCCACACCACCGTACGTGCGGTTCCGCATACGGCGGTTCAACTAACACGCTGAAGTCGCCTCACCATATCATGAAGCGAGACCAGACCTAATCGGGTGAAGTAGCGCTTAGGCAGCGCCTCCCCCAGATGCTTGGCACCCGCATTCCACCAAGGCCCTTGTCCGTTTCTGCTCGATTTCCACGCTCGTTCTGGGCTCAGACCCAGCGCGAGCAGCCGACGACACCGTGCCGCACGGGTTTTCCATTGTCGCCACAGCACACAGCGAAGTTTGCGCCGAATCCAGCCGTCCACTTCTTCCAGCCGCCGTCGCGACGACTCCAGCCGGAAGTAGTTAGCCCAGCCACGCAGGACTGGATTGAGCTGTTGGATCGTGCCGTATAGAGCATGCCCCGATCTTTTACGCAGCATCATCCTTACTCGTGCGATCAGGCGGCACAGGCTTTCTGGTGCCACCCTGAGACGGACTTCTGCCTTTTGGATCGTCACGCTGTACCCCAGAAACTTCCGTTTCCAGGGCCGCGCCACGGCACTCTTCGTCGCATTGACGCGCAGATGCAAGACCTTCTCGAGATAGACCCTGACCTGCCACATCACCCGCTGACCCGCCCGTTCGCTACCGACGTAGATGTTGCAATCGTCGGCGTAGCGACAGCACGCCAGATGCCGTCTTTCCAGCTCCCGATCCAGATCGGTCAGTAGGATGTTCGACAGTAACGGCGACAGCGGGCCGCCTTGCGGTGTGCCTTCGGTTCGCGCCTGAACCACCCCATCCGCCATCATCCCCGCTTCGAGGAAGCGGCGGATCAGCTTCAGCAGTCGTTCGTCGTGAACCTCACGTGCTAGCCGCGCCATCAGCACATCGTGGTTGACCCGGTCGAAGAATTTCTCCAAATCCAGATCAACCACCCAACGCCGGCCGGACTGGATGTGCTCGCGCGCCTGTCGCACGGCATCGAGCGCACTGCGCCCCGGCCGAAAGCCGTAGCTGTGCGCCGAGAAAGTCGGCTCGAAGATCGGTTGGAGTACTTGATGGATCGCCTGCTGGATCAGCCGGTCCACCACGGTGGGCACGCCCAGTGTCCTGACCCCGCCATTTGGCTTGGGAATGTCCACCCGGCGTACCGCCTGCGGCAGGTAGCGACCTTCCAGCAGTGCTTGCCTCACACTTGGCCAGTGCTGCATCAGCCAGCCCGGCAGCTCCCCGACCGACAGGCTATCAACCCCTGCCGATCCTCGGTTCCGCATGACTCGCCGCAGCGCCTGTTGCATGTTGTTCCGGTCCACCACCGCCTCCATCAGGCGGCAGCGCTTCGATTTCGTTCGCCCGGTTGTCGCCGTGTCATCCTCAGCGCCCAGCGCACTACCTGCCGGATTCCGTCCAGCCTCCGCGTGCCGGGTTCCTGTCTCCAGGGTTTCTGCTTCTCTGGTGGACATCGAGATCAACCGTCCTACTCTCGGTGTTGATTGTTCGGGCCTTCAGCCTCGCGGCCTACTCTGCCCTCTGCTGACTTCTGCATCGGCCTCCCTTCCCCTCTCGACGTCGGTAGCGGGAAAAAAAAAACTTCCGCACCGGTGCAGATCTCCCCGGGTATAACGCACCCACCTTCACGCTTATGCGCGTCGGATATACGTCATCGCGTCCCGTACACGTATTGGGCTTTACAAATTTTGGCTTGCTTACCCCGCGATGCCGCCTCGTATCCGCTTCCTGTTCGTCGCGCCAGCGCTTTGCCTCGGGCTTCCTTCAGATTCCCAGTCGCCCAGGACACCCTTGCCTCTGGCTAACACTTCCCCGTGTCGGGTGTGTAGCGGACTTGCACCGCCAAGTGGGTGCGCCCTGCCGGGCGCACCAAAAAAAACCGGGGATCGTTTGATCACCCGGTCAAGCTCTCGTTCCTGCCAATTCACGCGTCGGCCCCCGCTCAGTAGGCCTGTTCGCCGTGACGGGTTTCAACGTATTTTCCCGCGCACAGCGACAGCATCAGCAATGCCACCCGCTCGTGCACGATGACCGTGTGCTGGTTCCCGGAAAACTGCATGAAGCGCCGCAGGTCGTCGCGCACCTTGCGCGAGCCGGTCATGTCGATGATGATGTCGACCCGCTTGCCCTGCTCGGCGATCTCGATGAAATTGTGGGTGACCGGCACGCCATGCCGGCGCGCCAGCGCGATGCCGGGCAAGTCCAGGTTGAGGTCGGCCACCCCCACCACCTCGACAAAGGGGGCGTTCAACAACTGCTGTAACAACGGTGTCCCGGTCTCACCGGCCCCGATCACCCCTAGCGTGATTTTCTTCACTTGCCCCTCCGTGGCCCTGCCATGATCATGCAGGCTGCTACTGTAGCAACAATCCCCTCCTCCCTTTCTTGAGCCATATCAAGCCAGGCCCATTCTGCCGGAAAGCACCCGGCGCCGGCAGAACGGTGGAAGCAGAGAGACCGCTTCAGCGTCCGCAGTCACCCGGACGATGGCCAGCAGCGGCGCGCAGTTCGTCCGGCGTCACGGAGCCGTCCTTGTTCGCATCGGCGCGTTCGAAAGCCGCCTTGACCTCGTCCATGTTCAGCTTACTGTCGCTATTGCTGTCGAGCTTGGCGAAGAACGGCGGGCGCTCAAGATCCCGCCCCGGCCCATGGAGGAAGTGCTCGCGCATGGCCTGACGCAGCTCGTCACGGCTGAGCTGGCCATCGTGGTTGAGGTCGAGACGGGTAAAATCTTCGGCCAGCCGCGGCATGCCAGTGCGGGCCTCTTCCAGGCTGAGCTGCCTGTCGCCGTTCTTGTCGGCCTGGGCAAAGCACGGTGTAAAGTGGTGGCGCCGGCCATGG
>JACPUY010000094.1 GCA_016192025.1 Pseudogulbenkiania sp.
ATGCGATATGCAGGGCATCGTGAACAACGGGGTGTACTTCAATTACCTGGAGCACGCCCGCCACGAGTTTCTGCTGGAAAAGGGCATCGACTTTGCCGAGCTGGCGCGGCAGCAAATCAACCTGGTGGTGGTACGCTCGGAGCTGGACTACAAGGCGTCGCTCACCAGCGGCGACAAGTTCAGGGTGACGGTGGCGTTCGAGCCGGTCTCCAAGGTGCGCTTCGGCTTCCGCCAGCAGGTGATCCGCCAGACGGACCAGAAGGTGGTGCTGGAAGGACTGATCATCGGCACCGCCATCAACGAGCGCGGCCGCCCGGCGATTCCCGAGCAGTTTGCCACCCAGCTGGGGGCGTAACCCGGCCCCGCGGTGCACGACGAGCTAACGACGCCGCGGGCTAGCGCGACAGCCGGAGCACCTACACGAAGCGCCGCTGCAGTTGCAGCAGCAGCCCCACGACCAGCGCCACCAGCATCAGCGCCCAGAAGAAATCCTGCCCCGCCAGCAGCATCAACTGGCCAGGCGCCAACTCCGGCTGCCTGCCAGCGTGCAGCTCGCTACGCTGCTGCAGGATGAGGGTGCCCCACGACAAGCCGACGGCATTGGCCACCTCGCGCATCGCGTTCTTGACCTGATAGGCGTGGCTGAACACCTTTTCTTCCACCTTGCTGAAGGTGCTGGCTGCCGCGGTGCCCAGCAGAAACGGCATGAACACCCCGTTGAGCAGGAACACCGCCAGTAGCAGCGGCCACCACGCGCCAGCGGGCTGCTGCCGCGACATCAGCCAGGCAAAGGCGGCCAGCAACAGCGTGCCGATCAGCAGGAACAGGCGGATATTGGGCCAGCGCAGCATCAGCTTCAGGTGCAGCACGGCAAACGGCATGGCGGCCAGCCCGGTCAGCCCCAGCAACCAGCCGCATTGCGCGAGGCTCAGCCCCAGTCCCTCTGCCAGGAACAGCGGCAGCACGTAGCTGCACGACGACACCACCAGGTAGCCGAAGCCGTATACCGCCATGCCCCACAGGTAGCGCTCGCTGGTGAAGCGACGGTACGGCACCAGCGGTGCGCTGCGGCGCCATTCGTGCCACAGGTGCAGCACCAGCAGGGCCGATGCCAGCAGGCCCAGCCCCCACAACAGCGGGCCGTGCGCCCACAGTTCGAAGCGGGCGCGCTCCAGCACGAATTGCAGCAGGAACACCCCGCCGGCCAGCAGCAGAATGCCCCATGGATGCACTTGGTCCGGGCGCTCGTTTTCCACCGGCTCGTGCTCCGGCACCGCCTGACGCACCACGACATCCACCAGCAACACCAGCGGCAGCATCACCCAGAACAGCGCGCGCCAGTCGAACTGCACCAGCAGCGCACCGGCCAGGATCGGCGCCAGGCCGGTGCCGAGCATGATGCCGAACGGCAGGAACAGCAGCGCCTGCCAGCGCGACGGGCCCTGGTAATGCAGGATCTGCACCCGCGAGGCGGTGAAGAAGGCCGCTCCGCCCAGTGCCTGCACCATGCGCGCGACGATGAAACCGGAGGCGCTGTCCGACAGCGCGCACAACACGGCGCCGGCGCCGAACACCAGCAGCGACAGCCGCAGCAGGGTGCGGTAGCCCAGCCGCTGCACCCACCAGCGGTGGCTGAGGATCATCAGTACCGCCACGGCCGCATAGCAGGCGGCGGCCAGACTGAACTGCTGCGGCGAGGCCTGCACGCCGCGGCTGATGGCGGCCGAGCCGAACGCCACCATCACGCTTTGCAGGTATTCCAGCAACACGACCACGGCAATGGCGACATGATGTAACGAGTAACGCGGGGCGGCGATAACGGCAGACGACATGACAGAACCCGGAACGACAACGTGAAGCTGCATTATCGGCAACCGCCGTACTATCATGGAAATCGATTATCAGCATATACATCATGAACGAATTCGATTTCAATCACGATGCGCTGCGCCGCATTGACCTCAACCTGTTGGTGGCGTTCGACGTGCTGATGCAGGAACGCCACGTCAGCCGCGCCGCCGCCCGCCTCTACCTGGGCCAGCCGGCGATGAGCCATGCGCTGGCGCGGCTGCGTCAGTTGCTGGATGACCCGCTGTTCGTGCGCAGCGGCAACCAGATGGAGCCCACCGCGCGCGCCCGGGAACTGGCGCCACGCGTACGCGCCTGGCTGGAGCAGGCGCACCATTTCCTGTTCAGCGAGGCGGCGTTCGACGCCGCCGCAGTCGAAGCCACCTTCCGCCTGGCGGCACCGGACGGCATGGAGGCGCTGCTCTACCCGGCGCTGATCGCCACACTGCGCCAGGATGCGCCCGGCGTGCGGCTGCGCTCCCAGCTGCTGGAGACCGACCAGCAGCTGGGAGCGCTCGACAACGATGAAGTGGACCTGCTGATCACCGCCGCGCCGCTGGCGCGGCGCGACTGGCACAGCCAGCTGGTGCTGTTCGAGTCCGGCTTCATCACCGTGCACTCGCGCCGCCAGCTACACTTGCCCGAAACGACCACACTCGCCGAGCTGGCCGCCTGCGACCAGGTGGTCAGCAGCTATCGCGGCACCGCCGCCGGGGTGGTCGACCACCTGTTCGCCGCGCACGGCCTGGAGCGGCGCATCGTAGTCCTTTCGGCCAGCCTGATGGCGATCAGCCACATCGTCGGCCGGGCGCCGCTGCTCTCGATCCAGCCGGCAATCTACGGCGGGCTGTTCAGCGACACCCCGGACCTGGTCTGCGCCCCGCTGCCGGGCGAGACGCAGATCACCGTCAGCCTGGTCTGGCACCGCCGCAACGACCGCCACCCGCTGCACCGCTACCTGCGCGACACGGTGATCGCCGAAATGCGCCGCCAGTTCGCCGGCATGCAGGGAGTGGCGCGCCGGGCCGCCAACCCGGATGGCGCCTGAAGCCGGTCTTCCGGCAGGTCAAGCGGGCGGCCGGGTAGCGGCTGGAGTGCGGTAAAATCGGAGGATCGCGACTAGCATCGCCCCCCAACCGCAGCAAAGGACACCCCATGGACGACTCCCGCCTGACCGACCTCGAAGTCAAAGTGGCCTTCCAGGACGACCTGCTCGACGCGCTGAACCTCACCGTCACCCGTCAGCAGCAGCAGATCGACCTGCTGCAGGAGCAGATCCGCGTGCTGTACCAGCAGCTGCGCAGCAACCAGCCGGGCAACGACGCACCTGGCGGGCACGAGATCCCGCCGCACTACTGAACCAGGTCGGCCACAGCCCGCAAAAAAAAAAGCCGGACCCTGGATGGTGTCCGGCTTTTGTCATCATTCGGCCTACCCTCACTCGCGTGCGGCGAACAGCCTCTGCGCCATGATGCCGGAGCCGGCTGCGTTTGTTTTGCAACAGGCGCGCCGATCTCCATTAAAATGGCGCTTTTGCCGTCGCCCGGGAGCTTCAACGTGAATCCGAATCTTGCCCTTCTGCAGCCCTACCCCTTCCAGCGGTTGCGGTCGCTGATGGCGGGCGTGACACCGCCAGCCGGGCTGCCCCACGTCAACCTGTCGATCGGCGAACCCAAGCACCCGACGCCGGCCGTGGTCAAACAGGCTCTGGTCGAAGCGCTCGACGGGCTGGCCAGCTACCCCGCCACGCTCGGTTCGGACGCCTTGCGCGCCGCCTGCGCCGCCTGGGCCGAGCGGCGTTACGGCCTCAAGCTCGACCCAGCGCGCCAGGTACTGCCGGTCAACGGCAGCCGCGAGGCACTGTTCGCCTTCGTGCAGACGGTGATCGACGCCAGCGGGCCGACCAAGCCGGTGGTGATCTCGCCCAACCCGTTCTACCAGATCTACGAAGGCGCGGCGCTGTTGGCCGGCGCCGAGCCGTACTACGTCAACTGCCTGGCCGATAACCGCTTCCAGCCGGACTGGGCGGCGGTGCCGGATGCCGTGTGGCAGCGCACCCAACTGGTCTTCGTGTGCAGCCCGGGCAACCCGACCGGCGCGGTGATGAGCCTGGCCGACTGGCGCCAGCTGTTCGAGCTATCCGACCGCCACGGCTTCGTCATCGCCTCGGACGAGTGCTACTCCGAGATCCACTTCGGCCAGCCGCCGCTGGGCGGGCTGCAGGCTGCCAAACAGCTGGGCCGCGACTTCAGCCGGCTGGTGATGTTCACCAGCCTGTCCAAGCGCTCCAACGCACCCGGCCTGCGCTCCGGCTTCGTCGCCGGCGACGCCGCCCTGCTAGAAAACTTCCTGCTCTACCGCACCTATCACGGCGGTGCCATGAGCCCGACCATCCAGGCCGCCAGCATCGCCGCCTGGAACGACGAGGAGCACGTCGAAGCCAACCGCGCGGCGTATGGCGCCAAGTTCGCGGCGGTTCACGCCAAGTTGGCCGACGCCTTCGCTGTCAGCCTGCCGGATGCCAGCTTCTACCTGTGGGCACGCGTGCCCGGCGGCGACGACCAGGCCTTCGCTCGCGCCCTGTTCGCCGAGGAGCACGTCACCGTGCTGCCCGGCTCGCTGCTGGCACGCGATGCCCACGGCGTCAATCCGGGCGCCGGCTACATCCGCATCGCGCTGGTCGCGCCGCTGGCCGACTGCGTGGAAGCTGCCGATCGCCTGGTACGCTTCGCCCAACGCCACGCCTGAACGGGAAAACCACTACAATGACCACCATCCATCTTGCACAAGGACTGAACCATATGCATCCGATTCAAGCCCTGATCGAAGACGCCTTCGAACAACGCGCCGAGATCACTCCGGCCACCGTTTCCGCCGAACTGAAGGCCGCCATCGGCCAGGTCATCGACGAACTGGACGCCGGCCGCCTGCGCGTCGCCGAGAAGAACGGCGCCGACTGGGTGGTCAACCAGTGGGTGAAGAAAGCCGTGCTGCTGTCGTTCCGCATCCGCGACAACGCCGTGCTGGACGACGGCGTCAGCCGCTACTTCGACAAGGTCGACACCAAGTTCCACGACTGGAACCAGGCGCGCTTCCAGGAAGCCGGCTTCCGCGTGGTACCGGGCGCCGTGGCGCGCAAGGGCTCGTTCATCGCCAAGAACACCGTGCTGATGCCGTCCTACGTCAACATCGGCGCCTACGTCGACGAAGGCACCATGGTCGACACCTGGGCTACCGTCGGCTCCTGCGCCCAGATCGGCAAGAACGTGCACCTGTCCGGCGGCGTCGGCATCGGCGGCGTGCTCGAACCGCTGCAGGCCAACCCGACCATCATCGAAGACAACTGCTTCATCGGCGCGCGTTCCGAAGTAGTCGAAGGCGTCATCGTCGGCGAAGGCTCGGTGATCTCGATGGGCGTCTACATCGGCCAGTCCACCAAGATCTACGACCGCGAAACCGGCGAAGTCAGCTACGGCCGCATTCCGCCGGGCTCGGTGGTGGTCTCCGGCAACCTGCCGTCCAAGGACGGCAGCCAC
>JACPUY010000095.1 GCA_016192025.1 Pseudogulbenkiania sp.
CTGCTGGCGCCACGGCGGGTACTGCTGGCGCCGCAGCGGCTGGCACGGGCGTTGCGGCGGCCGGTGCTGCAGTCGGCGCAACGGCTATTGGTCTCTCCACCGCGACGCTGGTTGCAATCGGCGCCGCAGTAGCCGGTGTTGTCGCAGCGACCTCCAACTCGGATTCGGCCACCACCCACTCTTCCACGACGCATCACTAAGAAGAAGAGCCCTGCCCATCAAGCCGCTGCGGCGGCTTAATTATTTTGTCATAAAAATACAGTGTACCCAGCTTGAATTCTTGCAAGTTTCTAAGGGGATGTTTCTCCCTCCTAGCCAGCAGTTCCGCCGTGGCGGCCATCAGCCTCAACGGCCAGGATGGCTACATCAACATGCCTAATGCGCTAACCGGTCCCGATGGGAACTGGGGTATCGGTTATAGCTTTGACCGCCCTTACAACACACTATGGACCAATGTCACCCTGCTGCCGGCCCTGCAAGTATCAGCCCGCTACGTCAGTGTGATGGGCATCCCCGGGTTTGCCGACGCCCGGTATGGCGGAAGCTATGGCCGCTACAAGGACAAAGTCTTTGATGCGAAACTGAAGCTGCTTGAAGAGGGCGAATGGACGCCAGCCGTTGCGGCTGGCAAGACCGACCTGTTTGGTACCGAGTTGTTCAAGGGCCACTATGTGGCGGCGACCAAGCATTTCGGCCCCCTCGAAACAACGCTAGGCTACGGCCAGGGCCGGATTGACGGGCCTTTTGGCGGCGTACGCTGGCGCCCGGCCAGCCTCCCCAACTGGGCGCTGGTGGCCGAGTACGACAACAACAACTACTCCAACGACTTCAACGCCGACAGAACCTTTGCCAGCAAGCGCGCCCCCGGCCTGGCCACCGGTATCGAATACCGCTGGGGCTGGCTGTCCCTGCAAGCCGCGCACCAGCGCAGCCACAATAGCGTCAACGCCATGGTGAACATCCCGCTCTCCGAGCGAGAGTTTGTTCCCAAGATTTATGAGCCCTCCCCCTATACCGAAGTCCGCCCGCGCCCGACCGATAAAGCCTGGCGGGAAGATCCGGCACACGCATCCGCCCTGCGCCTGGCCCTTGAAAAGCAGGATTACAAGCGGGTGCAGACGCAATACTCCAGAGGCACCCTGCTGCTCTCGTTGAGCAACTCGCGCATCTCCAATATGGGCCGGTCGGTCGGGCGGGCGGTCAGAACGGCGCTGATGTTTGCTCCGCTGGAAACCCGCACGATCAAGGTCACCTATACCGAGGCCGATCTTCCCGTTGCCACGTTCGAGTTTTTCAATCTTGCGCGCCTGCAGGACTATCTCAACGGAAAAATCAGCCGGGAAGAATTCAGAAAATTCTACCTGCTTCGCGCCGCAACGCCAGATGACGATCTGGCGGAGAACGACGCCAAAGAGCTGGGTGCGGGCCTCAAGGACAATGAAAACCTGGCTGTGCTGTTTTCTGAAGACGGCGACTTCGTTCAGCTCAAACAGCAAGACAGCGAATCCAACCGCTTCAAGATTGCCCCCAAGCTGTCGTTCTACTTCAACGACCCCAGCGGCGCGCTGCATTACGACATCAACGTGAGCGCCAGTTACGACAAGCGCTTGGCCAAAGGCCTGTATCTCAACTCCTCCGTAGCAGCCACGGTGCTCGAAGACGTGAGCGACGTCAAACAACCATCAAATAGTTTGCTCCCTCACGTCCGTTCGGACGTGGCGGAGTACAAGCGCGGCAGCAAAGTCAAACTGTACCGGCTGATGCTCAACAAGTATTATCAGCCCGCTCCGGAATGGTATGCCCGCGCCTCCGCTGGCATTTATGAAGAAATGTACGGTGGCGCCGGTGGCCAGCTGCTGTACGCCCCCACCGCCTCGCGCTGGGCGGCGGATATTGCCGTGGACGCCCTCAAGCAGCGTGATTTTGACGGGCTGGGTTTCAGAAAGTACAGCACCGTCACCGCCCTGGCCTCGATGCACTACAAGCTGCCGTATGGCATGACCGCCACCGCGCGTGCCGGCCGCTTCCTGGCCAAGGACAACGGCGTACGGTTTGAGCTGAAACGGCGTTTTCATTCCGGCGTCGAGATTGGCGACTGGTATACCTATACCGACGGCAAGGACATCACCTCCCCAGGGACACCGTCCGCCCCGTACCACGATCGCGGCATTTTCTTCACCGTACCGCTCTCGTCGATGCTGGCGTTCGACTCCAAGTCCAAGGCGGGCTTCTCGCTGTCGCCCTGGACACGCGACGTGGGCCAGATGGTGCTCAGCCCTGGCGATCTCTACTCGCTGCTGGAAGACCCTAACGGCAACATGAATGAGCTCGACGGCCTGGGCAACTTTGCCGAGCGCGCCGACGAGATCAACCACCCCGGCGTCAACCCACCGGTCGAACGCTACAACCCATGGCCCCGAGTCCGCCTGAGGCTGGAAGATTCCGCCTCCGCCCTGCCCGACCCACCCGCCTGGCTCAAGGGCGGCCTGCTGGCTGCCGGCGCCGTTGGCGTGGCCAGCCTGAGCGACAAGCGCTGGGACAACTTCATCAGCGACCATGAAAACAACGGCCTGCTCAAGCGCTGGGACTCCGCCGCGTCTATCGCCCCCTGGCTGGGGGTCGGTGCCGCGGGCGCGGCGATGATGCTGGGCGATGACCGGCTCAGTAACACCGGGCTCATCGCCCTGCAATCGGCGGCGTTAGCCGGGGGCAGCAGTTTGCTGATCAAACAGGCGGTCAACCGCGCCCGCCCCGAAGCCGACGCTGGCCACTGGTCAACCCAGAACGCCGGCCAGAGCAAAAGCGACCGTTCCTTCCCGTCCAACCATGCCGCCGTGGCGTTTGCCCTGGCAACACCTTTTGCCGAAGAGTACGACGCACCGTGGCTTTATGGGGTCGCCACCGCCGCCTCGCTGGGCAGAACGACCCAGCGCAAGCACTGGCTGTCCGACACCGTGGCCGGCGGGCTGATCGGTTACGCGGCCGGCAAGTGGCTATGGAAAGCACAGCGCCATGAAGGGCGCTACCAGACCGGCCTGAACTTGGGGCCGGATCAGATCGGCATCACGTTACAGAAAAGCTACTGATGGCCCGCGAGCCACGCAGACAGAATACAAAATCAAGGTTGATACGAATGCACAAAACGCCCATGAACACTTCCCTGCGCACACTGTGCCAGGCACTCTCGATCGCCTTCCTGAGCAGCAGCGCCATTGCAGCAGCCCTCCCGGCCAGCAATCCCATGCTGGCCCCCGGTTATGACGTTTCTGCAGCCAGCGGCCTGCCCAGCATCAGCAACGCTAATCCAGTAGAAGCCAACGTGGTCAAGGCAACCGCGCCCAGCGCCCCCGGCCGCACCGCAATCGCCCGCCAAGGCAGTGATTTCAGCGGCTACGTCAAGCAAGTGACCGGCACCTCCCTGCCCCTGTTCGGGCAAGCGCTATTTCAGGGCGTACCCACGACGTTTGCCCCGCTGGAAGCCGGGCAAGTCAACCCGGATTATGTGATCGGGCCGGGTGACGAACTGCAGGTGCGCGGCTGGGGCATGGTGGATATCGACCTGACCGTCATGGTAGACCGCAGCGGCAGCATCTACCTGCCCCGCGTCGGGTCGGTCAACGTGGCTGGCGTGAAATACCGCGACCTGCAAGGCCACCTGAAAAAAGCGGTCAATCGCATTTTCACCAACTTCGAGTTGACCGCCAGCATTTCGCAAACGCGTGCCGTGCAGATCTATGTGGTGGGCCATGCCGTGCGCCCGGGCACCTACAACTTGAGCGCCATGAGCACCCTGCTCAACGCCCTGTTCACCTCGGGCGGCCCCAGCGGCACCGGCACCCTGCGGGATATCCAGGTCAAGCGTGGCGGCAGTGTCGTCACCCATTTCGACCTGTACGACATGCTGGTCAAGGGTGACAAGAGCCAGGACATCCCGCTGCAAGACGGCGATGTCATCTTTATCCCCGAAGTGGGCCCGCTGGTGGCGCTGACCGGCGACGTCAAGAAGCCGGCCATCTACGAGATGAAAGGCCAGACCACGCTGGCCGACATCGTCAACTGGTCTGGCGGCCTCGATTCTGCCGCCGCGCCCAAACCGGTCATCGTCGAGAAAAACGTCGACAACCGCTACCAGACCGTCATGGAGATCGGCGCCGACAAGAAAGACGCCCAATCGCGCCTGGCCACCCTGCCGCTGGCCCCGTCCGACATCCTGCGCGTGTTCTCGCCGGCGTCGATTGCGGTAGAAGCGCAGAAAGAGCGCGAATTTGTCCGCGTGGGCGGTGAAGTGAAACAGACCGGCGTATTCCAGATCCAGAAAGGTGAAACCCTACGCGAACTGGTGTCGCGTCTGGGCGGCATCCGTGAAGACGGCTATGTGTTTGCCACCCAGCTGAACCGGGAAACGGTGCGCCGGGTACAGCAAGCCAAACTGGATGAAGTGGCAGACCGCTATGAAAACGAAGTGGAGAAAACCGCATCCGACCGCATTGCCGGCCTCAGCAACAAGGACAACATTGACGCGCTGAACGCCGAAGTGGCACGCCAGCGGCGCATTGCCCAGCGCATGCGCACGGTCGAAGCCACCGGGCGCATCGTGCTGGAACTACCCGACGGCAATGCCGAACTGAAAAACCTGCCTGATATCCCATTGCAAGATGGAGATAGCCTCTTTGTGCCACGCAAACCGGGCACGGTGGACGTACTGGGGGCGGTGTATCAGCAAAACACCTTCATCTACAAGCCGCGACGCAATGTCAACGACTACCTCGGCCTGGCCGGTGGTGCAACGATCACTGGCGACAAGAGCGAAATGTACGTTATCCGTGCCGACGGCACCGTATTCAGCACCCGCAATGCCGGCTGGTTTACCGGCCTGGGCGGCGAGCGCACCAACCCGGGCGACACCATTGTGGTACCGGAAAAGATCGAGCGCTCCAGCTTCACCCAGGAACTCAAGGAATGGACCAGCATCCTGTACCAGTTCGGCCTCGGCGCCGCCGGCCTGAAGGTCTTGAAGGGAACGCCGCCAGCGCGCCCGAGATCACCCCGGCGAGCCGGCAGCTGCCGGTCAGCGCGCAGCCCCTGCCGCC
>JACPUY010000096.1 GCA_016192025.1 Pseudogulbenkiania sp.
CGCGCCGCCGAGTTCGCCCGGCAGGAAGTCTCCCGCGCTTGGAACAACAGTCTGACCGGCAAGCGGGCGAAACTGCCAGGCCCAGCCAGGGAGCCGGTTTCGTCTGCGCCAGATAGCCCGACTCCCCGCCAGCGGAAGCGGCTTTCCGCCATCCTGGCCGGCGTCCGGCCGCCCGTCTGGTTGATTGAAGGCGTGTTGCAGCAGGGGCACCTGATTGCCGTAGTCGGTCAACCGAACAGCGGCAAGACGGCGGTCGGCCTCGACCTTCTTTTGCGTATCGCTGCCGGCAAAAAACTCGGAAACCGGCGTGTCAAGCGCGCCCGCGTCGTCTATGTGGCCGCTGAAAACAGCGAGGAAATCAAGTTGCGCATTCAAGCATGGTGCGCGCTGCACGAAACCGACCTGACTGAATTGGACGATTGGTTTCATTTGATCGACAAAGAAGTGTTTTTCGCTCAGAGCCTGGAAAAAGAGACGGCGGAAGACTTGGCCGAATTCGCCCCCGAAGTGGCCGGCATCGATACGTTCGCCGCCTGTTTCAATGGCGAATCCGAAAACAGCGCCGCTGACGTCATGAAGTGGTTCGGCGGCATGCGAGAACATCTGATTAATCCTTTCGGCTGTGCCGCATTGGTACTGCACCACCCGCCCAAACACACCGATAACCCGGCCGAATGGCGCGGCAGCGGCGCGGCACTCGGTACCCTCGATGGTGTATGGGGCGTTGCCTGTATCAACGGGGCGGTCACGCTCACCCAAGGAAAACGGCGCGGCCCGCCCTTTGACGATTTGCACTGGAGGCTGCACACGAAACAGATGAAAGGGCTCAAGGACAATTTCGGCAATGTGGCGGAATCCATTGTGGCACTGCCGGCCGATGCCGGCGCCGTCAGCACCGGGGATGACGATATCGAAACCCGAATCTGCGCGGCGCTCGATCTTGGCAAGACCACCTACCGGGACATTGCCGCCCTCATCGGCAGTTCGGCCGCCACGATCAGCCGCACCCTCCCCAGAATGAAAAAAGGCGACGGTACACGTGGGAAATTAAGCCGCGAAAGCCAGGGGGAGTTAAGGCTCACCAGCGAGGGTAAAACGCTGGCGATGCTAGGGCGGATTTTGCTGGCCGGTCGTCTGGAAAACCCTCCCGGAGAGGGGTGAAATATGACAAGTGAACGTGAAACAAACCCTCCCGGAGAGGGGTGAAATATGACAAGTGAACGTGAAACAAACACCCCCTTTTGTTTCACGGTTTTCGCGTGCGATTTTGTGAAACAAACGTGAAACAAAAAGTGCCTGAAAGCCGCACCGGGCAAGGGTTTGGGGGGTGAAACAAATCTGTGAAACAGTGAAACAAAAACCCTATTTTGTTTCACACTTCCCCCCCCTAGGGGGGAGTGAAACAAGGGCCGCCCAAAACATGCAACATCCGGGCGGTGTAAAGGAACGTGGCCGGCCGGCGCCCGGTGTCAGGATTTGTTGGAGGATGCGATTGTGAAATTCAAGAAATTGGTACACCCGAGCCATGCGCGCTGTGTCAGCAGCGAACCGGAGGCGGCGCGATTAAGACAAGCCGGCTGGCTGGAATTGCCGGAGCCGTATTCTGTGAAGCCGGACGCCATTAGGCAGCGGCAACTTTACGAGCGTTTGGTGGCCGCTGGGCACAAGCAACTCGTTTTGCGCTTGCCACCTGAAGTGGTTAAAGACTTCACGTCATTAAAGGGTGTTGGTGAGACTCGCGAACAACTTTTCGAGCGGATGGTGAAAACCATGAAATTGATCAGTTAGCTTATCGCGATAGCGAATAGCCATGATAGGGGCACAGAATCAGAAAAATAAAACGCTCACTGTTTGTGCTGAAATCCTTGTACGGCAAGACTATTGACCCATTCAGTGTCTTGGAAATGGGTCAAAAATTAGACCAAAAAGCCATCGATAACAGCCGCTGGGGACTGTTAATCCCCTCGCTTTGAAAACGGAAAGCCAGCAAACATGCGGTTTTTATGGCTTTCTGCGCTGGCGATGGGGCCGGCTGGTGTCTACTGGTGGTCTGTTTGGAGGAAAAAGCGATGGAAATTGCTCTGGATGTGGGCGAACACCACGCCACGGTCAGCTGTTCAACCGATCTTGTGAATCGAAACCTGGCCATCGCCGTCGTGGCTTTCGACGGCCCGACGCCATGTTTCAGCCAAGCCGACCGAGCCATCTATCGAACCCTGAAGGAAGCCGCTCTCGATGCTATCGCGCAGCAAATCGGCACCTATCCCTTGGTCGTCGAACCAATCTTGCCCTATTGGCCCGAACGCAGGCCCGCCACAGCGAAATCGACCGCTGGGACAACGTAGGATAGCTTGCGGGTGCTAGAACGCAGCCACGGGCATTTATGAGGCACGAAGATGAAGACGACAGCATCCAGCAGCGCCGAGCACGTCCCGGCTATCGAGAGTCTGCCCGAAGCTGCCCGCCTGTGGCTCTACAGCCGCGACGCCGAGCTACTGCGACGCCGAGCCAGCGACCACGCCACCGGGCAGCGAGTGCGAGATAGTCGCACCCAGCGCAAGCGTGCCGTAGTGTGGCGAGCGATCAACGACCACGCCGCCGCCCTGAATGCGTGGCCGCCGCATCGTCGTGCTGGCATCTTGCATGCCAAAATGGAATCGAACCTTGATTACCCCGAAGTCCCGTCTGTGGATTTCATCAGGCCCATTGTGTATGACGCACTGGATAAAGGCGTTTTGGCTCAGAACCGGCCCCTGAAAGGTAAACGCTGATCTAGCCTTGGATTGTCCACAAGGAGGCAATTGCCATGGCCGCGAAAGATGATCTGCTTGATATCACACCGGAAGACACGCCCGTCAGGGAGCTGAAACCGCTCCAGAACACCGAGCTCGTTGTCGCAGAAGCTCATCGTGTGCAATTCCACGTGCGATTGCCCGCCGGTGCAACGCTGGACGACACCCTCGTTCCGGATTTCTGGAAGCTATCCGCACACAGATTCCATATCAGCGATTTGATTGAAGTCGAACCGCTCGATCAGAGCTTCTGGGCCCTGCTCCTAGTGAGAGAATGCAACAGAGAGCACGCGAAAGTGGCGCTGCTCCAGCATGTTGAACTGACAAGTCTTTACGGTGCGAATGTTGACGATCTGCCACTGGGTCATAGTGTCAGTTTCATGGGTCCGAAAAGGCTATGGGCGGCCATGCACGGCACAACAATCCTGAAACACTCTTTCAGCACAAAAACCGACGCTGTGGAATGGCTCAAGAGCACTTTGCGATGATTGAATATCAGCTTTGGATTAATACGCTCCAGTCAACGGTAATCGCTCACGCAGCATGGCGTGGTGACATTAATGTGTTCGCGGATGTGATTCTTAAGGCAATGGGACAGGAATTCTGCCAGACTGATCTGGAAAAACTTCGCAATTTACTGCGGTCTTCCCAACTGCGTATTGCCTTGAATTCGAGGGACTGTGCCCTGTGGCTTGGGCAGGACAAATTGCTGCGAATGGTGGACCAACAGCCGTCGAGCCTACGCGCCGCTAAATTGCGCCTCGCTCATCATCCGGGACCAAATACCTGTCGTTATTGCCTGATGACCGAAGCCAAACCCTTGATCGAATTGACCCAAGAGAAAGATAGTAACGGTCATCACGTCGCTGGCAGTTTCGTTCACCTGAATTGTGAAACGGCATGGCGACGGCTACGTATGCAAATTGCAGGAGAAATGCATCATGATGGATGATTATCTCGTACCCGCAGACGGCGGTGCCCTCACCCCGCAAGGCCCGGATCATCAGGGATTGCCCGTCTCGTCGGACTCCATGCCCGACTATTGGATCAGCCCAGCCGGCGATTTCGTCGGCGCTTCACCCGGACGGACTGGCGGTGTGTTCGGTTTCCCCGTTGAAGGTGTTTCCGTTCGTGATTTGCAAACCAAAGTCATTGAACCTATTGCGAGTTTGTTCCGCGAGGAAATGTTTTCCCGTGGTGTGAATAAACATCACGTTGCCGTGGCCGCCAATTGGTTCGTAAATAATTGCCAGCGGCCACCCACTTTCCAGATGAAAACTCATGAATATAATTTATCGGGTTTTCAGATCGTCGAATCGGACAAGATTCCGCTGACGAATTTCCTGAATTATCTTGACGAAAACAACGTTCCTGAAAACGTTGTCCGGTTGTTCCTCAGTTGGTATTGGCGCGCCCTGCCAGCGATTCTTGAACGCTGGGCACAGCAAAACCCAGCTGTTCCGGCTGGTGGAACAGCTATCAATGATCTGAGCGATGCCGAATTCAAGCAAGTCATGAAGTTGCAGCCAAAACACCAGCAGCAAACAAAAGACCACCTGCGATCCATGTGGGGGGATCATTATTCCCACCGGATTCAAGTCGCTTCCCGTTATTTCGCCCAATTACCTGCTGCTGATCGCGAGTATTTCGAGAACACGGTTTGCCAGGGCGGCATTCTTCTTGGCGATACGGTCGAGGGTATCCAGTATGCCTACAATGAAGCTGTTAAACAGGCAAAACCGAACGTGACCACCGATAATCTCGCGGGTGAAATCGAAGCCATCGAAAATATCATGAGAACGGACCGCAAACGTTATAACAACGACTTGGCCTTGCAGGAACGGCTCAGGGCTTTATATGAATTAAGGGGGAATTAACATGGCTGCCGTACCACCTACCAATCCAAGATCGAGCACGCGCACCTTTGCCAGTATCGACATTTCCACTAATGCCAGCGGTGTGTCCGATCTTGTGGATATCACCGGCCTCACTTTATCGGCCATTTCCATGTCCACGGCATGGACCGATGCCAAAATCGGCCTGAAATGTTCTGTCGACGGCACGACAAATGTGCAGGATGTTTACACGACAGATGGCAATTTTTTGACGTATTCCACGTCTGCGAACCGGCTATTGGTGTTTGACCCGTTGGTTTTTGCTGGTGTCCAGAAATTGCAATTGGTCAGCGAAACCAGTGCTGGTGTTGCTGTAGCTCAAGCGGCAACGAGAACGATTAAATTGTCCTTGGCAAAAGTGGTGGACTGACCATGAGCAACTTCTTTGATGACCTGGCCAAAAAGCGCGCACGGGCAAAACCGCTGACGCCGCATGAGGTGGCTGACGATGATCTGGCGGGTTTACTGCAACGGATGATCGCCAACGAAATCGCTGCCCAGCTTCAAGGTCTTCCCAAACCTGCGGGTGCCGGCACGCCGCTGTCAGCCCGCGCTGACGCGATGTTCCGCCGCATGCATAAGGCGCTCGACAGCGTGCCTGAGCCAGCCCCATCCGTGATTCCCAAGCCGCCTCCCAGCGAAGTGCCGGGTGACTTTGGTGTAACCATCACCCACCGTGATGAGTTCGGGCGCGCCGCCAAGGTCAAGTTTGAAGGTTCAAGGGGCACGCACCTGGCCGTCATTGACGATCGTGATGATCTGGGCCGCATCCGGCATGCCACGTTCTCGAAGGTGGCAGCCTGACCATGAGCCTGATCTACACAGAAATTGACCCACGGAAAGACCCGAATCTGGTGCAAGCCCTCCGTGAAGCTTTGGCTCTGGCTGAACAGCTTGCTGCCATGCTACCGGACGATTACCCGCTGCCACCACCGGCTGTGGTGGTGGTCAGTTTCGACAATGACGAAGACGGCAACCTGCGCAGTATCTATGTACGGGCCGAAAAGGAGACGACAGCGTGAAAAAGTCCAAAAGCCCGATCCGCCCGACACCGCCCAAGCCCTTGTCCAGACGGCTAGACGTGCCCAAGGTGATGCAGCGGATGCGGGCCAAAGGGAGAAGCCGGCGATGACCATGCCGCGAGGACGCCCGCCCGGCTGCATCAAGTCCGAAGGCTCGGGCCGCAAACCCGGTCTAAAGGACCGTGTGCAAGTCACTTCGGAAATGCGGCGGGATATTCTACTTGTTTACAAAAAACTCGGCGGCACCAGGTTCCTGGTGGAATGGGCGAAAACATCCCCCGATCTGTTCGTGCGAGATGTGCTGAGCCGGGTATTGCCGCCCATCCCCCGGGAAGAGCCTGCGGTCGCTGTTCAAGTGAGCACTCAAGTCGGTCAAATCAGCGATACGGAGGCGGCGATGCGAATCGCCTTCGCCTTGAACATGGGGGCACGTGAGGCCGGGTTAGTGGAACCGCCCGTCACCAGCACGCATGTCATCGAGCCAGTGCCCGAACCCGTCGAACCGGTTCTGCCGCCCAGCACCGAGCCCCTGCCAGAGAATAATCCACCGATCGGTGAAATTTATCGAGGGTCTGCTCTTGAGCAAGGCAGGGAACGGCCGGAAAAAAGAAGCCGGACCAAGAAAGGACTATTGTGAGCAAGGATAGACATACAGCAGCGCAGCATACAAAAAGATATTCGCTTTCTGCTGGGTCAGTTCCGGCGCCCGCCGCGCCAGACGGAGGCCACTTCTCCAGACGTCCGCTGCGCTGATGCTCGAAGGAACGCAAACGGCAGGCTTTTTTTCGTCTACCACTATGAAACCGCCCAAGAAGCCATTGAGATAATTCGCACACGCGATAACCCGTCGGACTATCCTGTCCGAATTACCCTCGTCGGGAATTTCGTCGAAAGCGGCGCACATGGTCAATAAATCCCTACCAGTGTGGATAGTGAAATCTTCGGCTGCCATCACGCTATTCGTCAGTAGCAACAGGGCACACAGAAATTTTTTCATGGTTCCTCGCTGGCGTCGAACAGATCGAGCTGCACCGCCTCTTCGGCCGGCGCCAGTTCCACGAGCTGGCCGGTCAGCAGATCGAGGCCCGGCCGGGTGAGGGCTTGAAGGGCTTCCTGGCTGACAACGACGATGACCATCTTGGGTGCTCCCACCCCCTCGACACCACGGCGCAGCCGTAGCACAGGGGGTGGTGCCGGGTGCGACGCTTTACGCAGCATTTCTCACGCGCCCCGCGAAGTTGCCATTAACTCGGCGCTGCTTTGATTGTAGTTGGTTCCTGCACCGTCTCCCATGCCAGACAGCCTTGGGCACGTGGCTCTGTCCTTCGGATCAAAGTAGATTACGCCGTAACGGTAGCCGTAACTTGCCGTCGTAGTAGTCAGCCTCCCGGCCGCCTGCCTGGGCTACCGCCTGCCGTTCGGCCTCGATCAGTAGATGTTCCAGCAGTGCTCGTTGAGTTACGCCGTAACACGTTGCCACCCGTTCGAGTGCCCGCTTGGCGTGCAGGTCGATGACGGCATTGAGCCGTTCACCGCTGCCGCTTTCTTCCTTCAGGTGCCGTGCCCGGTAAGCGGCCTGCCGTTGTGCATTGGTGAGTGCCATGGTGGAGTGCTCCTGTCGTTACGTGGTAACACTATAGGCAGCGTTACTGCGAAACGCAAAGCTGCAAGCGCGACGGCCAGGAGTAGGAAAACCCGTCGACTCGACGGGCTTTCGTTACCAGTTCGCGACGACGATGGCGGCGTCCACCAACCAGTTTGCAAAGACCATGAAGGCCAACGTGAGCGGCAGCAGGACGACAACGGCGAGGACCACCCACAACGGGGGGTTTGTTCCGCGTATCTTGGTTCGCCGCAGCCAGTTGAACGCCGCCAGCAATCCGGCACCGATGGCCAAGCATATGGCGGCCATTGGCTTCCAAAAATTTTCCTATATTGGTACTGTCCACCAAGAACAATCCTACCAAAATGGCCTCTATCGCAGACATCGTTGACCAGATGAGGCGGGAACCGGCTAATGTCCGGTACACTGATCTGTACAAGGTATGTAAGGCGTATTTTGGGGAGCCGCGTCAGAATGGCACTAGTCACGCCGTCTTCAAAACTCCATGGCCCGGTGACCCTCGGGTCAACATCCAAGCGGACAAGGGGAAGGCCAAGGAGTACCAAGTAAGGCAGGTACTCAAGGCCATCGACAAGGTGAATGGAAGTAAACCATGAGCAATGATCACTACACCTACCGTATCACCTGGTCCCAGAACGAC
>JACPUY010000069.1 GCA_016192025.1 Pseudogulbenkiania sp.
CCCGGCTTGTTGAAGCCTTCGCCCTCGCGGCGCGGGCCGGGGCGACGTTCTTGCCCTTCGCCCTGCTGGCGCGGCTGGCCGAAGCGCGGCTGGTCGCCGAAGTTGCGGTTACCCGGCTTGTTGAAACCCTCGCCCTCGCGGCGCGGCGGCTTGCCCTGGCCCTGCGGGCGGCTGTCCGGCTTCCGGTCAAAATGACGGCGCTCTTCCTGGCGCGGCGGCTTGCCGGTCGGATGGCCTGCCGGGGCCTCGTTGCCGGTCGG
This sequence comes from Pseudogulbenkiania sp., assembly GCA_016192025.1. Lineage (GTDB taxonomy): Bacteria > Pseudomonadota > Gammaproteobacteria > Burkholderiales > Chromobacteriaceae > Pseudogulbenkiania. The sequence continues at coordinate 261 of JACPUY010000069.1, forward strand.
TGAACCGGCCTGGGCCTGGCGGTCGCGGTGGGTCTGGTCGCGGCGTACGTTGGCGCGCTGGCGGGAGCGGAAGCTGGACATGGTACATCTCGTGAAAATCAATCTTGTATTTTAAGCCAGATCGCCCGGCGGCGCTTGGAATTCCCGCTCTCGGCCCCATGCTCGATGAGGCGTGGCGTCTTGGTCGCGGCAGGGCTTTGCAGTACCATGTCCGGTTCGTTTCACAGCAGGAAGAGCAGCATGGAAAGCGCCTTCGCCAAGCGCCTGATCGCGTGGCAACAAACGCACGGACGGCACGGCCTGCCGTGGCAAGTAAGTGACCCCTATCGGGTGTGGCTGTCGGAGATCATGCTGCAGCAGACCCAGGTGGCCACGGTGCTGGGCTATTACGCACGCTTTCTCGAGCGCTTTCCCGACGTCGCCAGCCTGGCCGCCGCGCCGCTGGACGACGTGCTGGCCTTATGGAGCGGCCTCGGTTACTACACCCGGGCACGAAACCTGCATAAGGCGGCGTGCATGGTGAGGGACGAGTTCGGCGGGCGGTTTCCGCAGGAACGCAGCCAGATCGAGTGCCTGCCCGGCATCGGCCGCTCCACCGCCGCGGCGATCGCCGCCTTTGCCTTCGGCCAACGCGAGGCCATCCTCGACGGCAACGTCAAGCGCGTACTGACGCGCTGCTTCGGCGTGGAGGGCTTTCCCGGCGAGAAGAAGGTCGAACAGCAATTGTGGACGCTGGCCGAATCGCTGCTGCCAAAGGCCGGGATGACGGCCTATACCCAAGGCATGATGGATCTGGGCGCCACCGTCTGCACGCGCAGCAAGCCGGCCTGCACGGTCTGTCCGCTGGTCGACCGCTGCGTCGCCGCGCGTGACGGGCGCAGCGCGGAGCTGCCGACGCGCCGGCCGAAAAAAGCCGTACCGACGCGCTATACCGTGATGATGCTGGCCGTGCATCAGGGCCGCGTCTGGCTGGAGCGCCGCCCGCCCCGCGGCATCTGGGGCGGACTGTTGTCGCTGCCGGAGTTCGAGTCGTCCTGTGCGATCGAGCAGTGGAAGAGCGAGCGCGGCACTGGCGACCTGCTGCCGGCCTGGCCCGAATTGGAGCATGTGTTTTCGCACTACCGGCTGATCATCACGCCGCAACCGCTGCGTCTGGACGCCCTCGCGGGCCGGGTGGCGCGTGAAGAGAACGGCGGCTGGCTGTCGCTGGCGGAGGCGCCCGACGCTGGCGTGCCGGCCCCGGTACGCCGGCTATTGCAAAAAATGGCCGCAGAGCGCTGAACCTTCAGCGTGCCGATGTTGACGAAGAGGACGGCAGTGATGCCGTCACGAGAATAGAGAATCATGGTTTCCGTAGTCCGTTCCGTAGCCGATACCCTGGCCGACGCTGCCGATCCGCAGCGCTGGCTCGAGCACCTTTCCGCCTCGCAGTCCGATGCCGACCGCGCCGCGCTCGCCCGTGCCTTCGGCGCCGCGCGCGAACTGTACGCCGGCACGCGCCTGGCGCAGACCGGCGAGGACGTGTTCGGCCATGCCGTGTCGGCCGCCGCCATTGTCGCTGACCTCGACCTGCTCACCGACGCCGTGGTCGCCACGCTGCTGTTTGCCGTGCCGGAATATCGCGAAGACTGGCATGACTGGCTGACGCGCGAATTCAACCCCACCGTGGCGCTCTTGGTGGACGGCGTCAACGGCGTGCGCCGGCTGACCGAGATCGCCCGCATCGACAAGCTCGATACCCCTGAGGAGCGCGCGCGACAGGCCGAAACCATGCGCAAGATGCTGCTCGCCATGGTGGCCGACATCCGCGTGGTGCTGATCAAGCTGGCGTGGCGCACCCAGACCATGCACTACCTGACCGAATGCCCCGAGCCGGTGCGCCGCGCCATGGCGCAGGAAACCATGGACGTGTTCGCGCCGCTGGCCAACCGCCTCGGCGTGTGGCAGATCAAGTGGGAGCTGGAAGATCTGGCATTTCGTCATATCGAACCGGAAAATTACAAGAAGATCGCCAAACTGCTGGACGAGCGCCGCCTCGAGCGCATCGACTACATCGCGCGCGTGCTCGACACCCTGCGCAACGAACTGCGCGCCGCCGGCATCAATGGCGAGGTGGCCGGGCGGCCCAAGCACATCTATTCCATCTGGAAGAAGATGCGCAAGAAGAACCTCGACTTCTCCGAGCTGTACGACATCCGCGCGGTGCGGGTGCTGGTCGAGTCGGTCAAGGACTGCTACACCGTTCTTGGCCTGATCCACAGCATGTGGCAGCCGGTGCCCGGCGAGTTCGACGACTACATCGCCCATCCCAAGGCCAACGACTACCGCAGCCTGCACACCGCGGTGATCGGCCCGGAAGACCGCGGCATCGAAGTACAGATCCGCACCTTCGACATGCACGAGCACGCCGAATTCGGCGTGGCCGCGCACTGGCGCTACAAGGAAGGCGGCAAGGGCGATGCGGCCTACGAGGAAAAGATCTCCTGGCTCAGGCAGCTGCTGGACTGGCGCGAGGAAGTGTCCGACCGCTCCGGTCTGACCGATGCCTTCAAGACCGAGCTGTTCGCCGACACCATCTACGTGTTGACCCCCAACGGCCGGGTGCTGGCGTTGCCCAACGGCGCGACTGCCATCGACTTCCCCTCCGCCATCCACACCGACCTCGGCCACCGTTGCCGCGGCGCCAAGGTGGAAGGGCAGATCGTTCCGCTGTCGACGCCGCTGCAGAACGGTCAGCGCGTGGAGGTGCTGGCCGCCAAGGAGGGCGGTCCCAGCGTGAACTGGCTGCACGAAGGCTGGGTCAAGAGCCATCGCGCCATCTCCAAGATCCGCCAGTACATCCGCTTGCAGAACGCCGATGCGGTGCGCGACAGCGGGCGCCAGCTGTTCGAGAAGGAACTGGCGCGCCACCCCAGCGTCCGCCCCAATCTCGCCTCCCTGGCCGAAAAGCTCGGTTTCGCCCGTATGGACGACCTCTACGGGGCGCTTGGCCACGGCGAGCTGTCTATCCGCGCCGTGGCACAGGCGATCGCGAGCTTCGCCCCACCGCCTCCGCTGGACATCGCGCCGGAAGACCTGATCAAGCGCAGCAAGGGCGGCCACAACGCCGGCGGCATCCTGATCGAGGGGATCGACAACCTGATGACGCAGCTGGCGCGCTGCTGCAAGCCGGCGCCGCCGGACGCCGTGGTGGGCTTCGTCACCAAGGGGCGCGGCATCTCCATCCACCGCGCCAACTGCCTGACGCTCAAGCGCCTGTCGGCCGACGCGCCGGAGCGCCTGATCTCCGCCGACTGGGGTGAACAGAAGGCCAGCGTATTCCCGATCGACATCGAAGTGATCGCGCATGATCGCAACGGGCTGTTGCGCGATATCTCCGACGTGTTGTCGCGGGAAAAACTCAATGTCATCGCCGTGAACACGCTGTCCAAGGATCTGAAGGCGAGGATGCGCTTCACCGTGGAAGTGAGGCAAGTCAACGACATAAGCCGGGTTCTCTCGCACGTGCTTGATTTGCAAGGAGTTCTTGAGGCAAGGCGGGTCTGATTCGGCGTGCTGTTGCAAATTTATACTGCACTGCACAAAAAATACTTGCGTAATCGATAACATCTGCCGATAATCGGTACTGCATCAGGACGTTACATGCAATGTGTGCGTTTTGGTGTTGTCTCCTCCATCCTCCTTCTTAGGTGGAACTTGGCGCAATCTAACGGTTGCGCTTTTTTTTTGCCCTCAGCACATTTGCCCACAACGCAAGCGAAGATGTCGGTTTCGACGTTTTGGGACGTCAGTTACAACACTTTTCCGACCATCTACCGCCTTGGCTTTTCTGTTGCCGCCCAAGGGTTTGACAGTCCCGGGGTGCTGTAATAGAATCCGGAACTTTCAAGAATTTACGATGGAAGAGCTCCATGAAGACCTTTTCTGCCAAGCCGCATGAAGTAAAGCGCGAGTGGTACGTGGTCGATGCCTCGGACAAGGTGCTGGGTCGCCTCGCGGCCGAAGTTGCCCGCCGTCTGCGTGGCAAGCACAAGCCGGAATTCACCCCGCACGTTGATACCGGCGACTACATCGTAGTCGTCAACGTCGACAAGCTGCGCGTTACCGGTGCCAAGGCACTCGACAAGAAATACTACCGTCACACCGGCTATCCGGGCGGTATCAAAGAACGTTCCTTCACCGAACTGCAAAACCAGTTCCCGGAACGTGTTCTGGAAAAAGCCGTCAAGGGTATGCTGCCGAAGGGTCCGCTGGGCTACGCCATGATCAAGAAGCTCAAGGTATACGCCGGCAGCGAACATCCGCACACCGCTCAGCAGCCGAAAGTGCTGGAATTCTGATTTAGAGGCATATAGATGAACGGTAAATATTACTACGGTACCGGCCGTCGCAAGAGCTCGGTAGCTCGCGTATTCATGCAAAAGGGTTCCGGCCAGATCATCGTCAACGGCAAGCCGGTTGACGAATATTTCGCCCGCGAAACCGGTCGCATGGTGATCCGCCAGCCGCTGGCCCTGACCGAGCACCTCGAGTCCTTCGACATCAAGGTGAACGTTGTCGGTGGCGGCGAAACCGGCCAGGCCGGCGCCATCCGTCACGGCATCACCCGTGCCCTGATCGACTTCAGCGCCGAGCTGAAGCCCGCTCTGTCTACCGCCGGCTTCGTTACCCGCGACGCCCGTGAAGTTGAGCGTAAGAAAGTCGGTCTGCGTAAAGCACGCCGCGCCAAGCAGTTCTCCAAGCGTTAATCCGCTACCGGACTGGATCGAAAAAGCCACCTCAGGGTGGCTTTTTTGTTTTGTTGCGTTGTCGGGTGTCTGTACTTAGACTGTCGTCTTTGCGACATTGTTTTACAGTTACAAGGAGTTGGGCATGATCAAGGTGGGTATTGTCGGTGGCACCGGGTACACCGGGGTGGAACTGCTGCGTCTGCTGGCCGGGCATCCGGGGGCACGGGTGACCGCGGTGACTTCGCGCAAGGAAGCCGGCATGCCGGTAGCGGAGATGTTCCCCTCGCTGCGCGGCCGTGTCGACATCGCCTTTTCCACCCCCGAGGACGCCCAGCTCACCGAGTGTGACGTTGTATTCTTCGCCACACCGCACGGCGTGGCCATGGCCCAGGCGCGCGAGCTGCTGCAGGCCGGCGTCAAGGTGATCGACCTGGCCGCCGATTTCCGCCTCAAGGATCCGGCGGTATTCCAGCAGTGGTACAGCATGGAGCACAGCTGTACCGACCTGTTGGCCGAAGCGGTCTACGGCCTGCCCGAAGTGAACCGTGAAGCAATCAAAGAGGCACGCCTGATCGGCATGGCCGGCTGCTACCCGACCTCGGTCCAGCTCGGCCTGTTGCCGCTGCTGGAGGGGGGCAAGCAGTTGATCGACGTCGACACCCTGATCGCCGACTGCAAGTCCGGCGTTTCCGGTGCTGGCCGGAAAGCCGAAGTCGGCACGCTGCTGGCCGAAGCCAGCGACAACTTCAAGGCCTACGCCGTGAAGGGACACCGTCACTCGCCGGAGATCATGCAGGGCCTGTCGGCGATCCACGGTGCGCCGGTCAAGCTGACCTTCGTGCCGCACCTGACGCCGATGATCCGTGGCATCCACTCCACGATCTATGCGCGCATCCGCCCCGAGGCGCTCGACACCGATTTCCAGGCGCTGTTCGAGCAGCGCTTCGCCGGCGAGCCGTTCGTCGACGTGCTGCCGGCCGGCAGCCACCCGGAAACCCGCTCGGTACGTGGTTCCAATACCGCGCGCATCGCGCTGCACCGGCCGGGCAACGGCGACCTGTTGATCGTGCTGGTGGTGGAAGACAACCTGGTCAAGGGCGCTTCCGGCCAGGCGGTGCAGGTGATGAACCTGATGTTCGGCCAGGCTGAAAATGCCGGTCTGGACATCGTGCCCCTTTTGCCGTGAGTATTGAAAACTGGCCAGCCGCCCTAATATCCGACTAAAATAGTAGGATGAAAGCCGTGCCGACGGCATCCGTTTGTTTTGTGAGGTAAAAAATGACTGCTACGACCGAAATGCCGAGCCCGATCGCGTTCACCGACAGTGCCTGCGCCAAAGTGCGTGACCTGGTGGCGGAAGAAGGCAACCCGGACCTGAAACTGCGCGTCTTCGTGAGCGGCGGTGGCTGTTCCGGTTTCCAGTACGGCTTCACCTTTGATGAAATCGTCAACGAAGACGACACCGCCATTGAGCGCGAAGGCGTGACCTTCCTGGTCGATCCGATGAGCTACCAGTATCTGGTCGGCGCCGAGATCGACTACCAGGAAAGCCTGGAGGGCTCCCAGTTCGTGATCCGCAATCCGAATGCGCAGACCACTTGCGGCTGTGGCTCCTCTTTCTCGGTGTAAGCAATCCACGCTAAGATAAGGCCCGGGCCTCTGCCCGGGTTTTTTTATGTGGATTTCATGATCAAGCTGCCATCGATTGCCTTGCCCAAGGTCGAGTACTCGCGCGAATTCGCCTTCAGCGATGCGGATTTCGAACGCATTCGCAAGCTCATCTACCGCGAGGCGGGCATCGCGCTGAATCCTTCCAAGAAGGACATGGTCTACGGCCGGCTGGTGCGGCGCATCCGCGAACTCAAACTGGCCAGCTTTGCCGCCTACCTGGACCATCTCGAGTCGGCGTCCGGGCGGCGTGAGTTCGAGCAGTTCGTCAACGCGTTGACCACCAACCTGACGTTCTTCTTCCGCGAGGAACACCATTTCCCCATCCTGGCCGAGCATCTGAAGAAGAAGGCGCAGCAGGGTGGGGAAGTGGCTATCTGGTGTGCGGCTGCCTCGACCGGCGAGGAGCCGTACTCAATCGCGATGACCGCGCTCGAGGCCGTGCCGGGGGCGAGGGTCAGCATCGCCGCCACCGACCTGGACACCACCGTGCTGGAAACCGGGCGCAAGGGCATCTATCCGGCCGACAAGATTTCCCGGCTGTCGGCGGGCCACGCCACCCGCTTCTTCGACCGGCTGGCGGACGGCAGCTACCAGGCCAAGGCCGCGCTGCGCAGCATGATCAGCTTCTCGCGCCTCAACCTGATCGACAGCACCTGGCCGCTGCGCAAGCAGTACGACGCCATCTTCTGCCGTAACGTGATGATCTATTTCGATCGCGATACCCAATTGGCCGTGCTGAAAAAATTCGCCCCGCTGCTGAAGCCGGATGGCCTGCTGTTCGTGGGCCACTCCGAGAACTTCTATTTCGCCGCCGACTTGTTCAAGCTGCGCGGCAAGACCGTGTACGAACTGGCTGCCAACGGCGCCGGCCGTCAGGCTTGAACACGATCCCTGGCTGGGGTTACCCTCGACTATTGCGTGGCGGGTCATCTGCCCGCTTTTTCATGGCGAACGGAGTGGCACGATGAAGGTGGTGGTGTTGGGCGCGGGCATTATCGGCGTCTCGACGGCCTGGTTTCTGGCGCGCGACGGGCACGAGGTCGTGGTGCTGGACCGGGCTTCCGGTCCGGCCCGCGAGACCAGTTTTGCCAATGGTGGCCAGATATCAGTGAGTCACTCCGAACCGTGGGCGCAGCCGTCTACGCCCTGGAAAGTGTTCAAGTGGCTGCTGAAGGAAGACGCTCCGCTGCTGTACCGGCCGCGCCCGGCTAGCGCACCGCGGGCGTTCGCACTGCGCTTCCTGCGCGAGTGCCTGCCGGAGCGTGCGCATCGCAACATGCTGCAGATGCTGGCGCTCGGCCGCTTCAGCCGGGAAACCTTCGCGCTGGTCCGCCGGGAAACCGGCATCGTCTTCGACCATCTGGAACGCGGCATCGTGACGCTGTTCCAGGCTCGGCAAGATCTCGATCGAGCGATGCGCGCGGCCGAAACCATGCGCGAGTTCGGCGTCGACAAGCGGGAGGTCACACGCGCTGAACTGGTGCGCATCGAGCCGGCTCTCGCCGCTTACTCCGGCAAGGTCGCCGGTGCCACCTATTGCGACAGTGACCAGTCCGGCGACATCCACCAGTTCACCTCCGGTCTTGCCGCGGCCGCCGCCGCACTGGGCGTGGAGTTCCGCTTTTCCACCCGGATCAATGCCCTGCTGGTCGAAGGCGGCGACATCGCCGGGGTGTCGGTGACCCGGCCGGACGGAGTTTTCGCGACGGTGCGGGGCGACGCTTACGTGCTGGCGTTGGGCAGCTACAGCGCGCCGCTGGCCGCCACGGTCGGTCTGCGGCTGCCGGTCTATCCAGCCAAGGGCTATTCGGTCACCCTGGCCATACGCGAGCCGGAGGCGGCGCCGACGGTGGCGCTCACCGAAGAGAGCTACAAGGTGTTCATGTCGCGGCTGGGAGACCGACTGCGCGTGGCCGGTACGGCCGAGCTCGCCGGCTACTCGTCGACACTCAACCCGGTACGCTGCGGCCTGCTGGTGGAGCGGGCCCGTGCCTTGTTCCCCGACGCCTGCGACTGGGAGCAGGACGTGCAATACTGGACCGGTTTGCGGCCCGCTACGCCGGGCAACGTGCCGCTGATCGGGCGTAGCCGTTATCCCCGCCTGTACCTTAATACCGGCCACGGCACGCTGGGCTGGACCGAGGGACCGGGTTCTGGCCGGGCGCTGGCCGACATCATCGGCGGGCGTCGACCGCTGCTGGATTTTCCCTTTATCGGCAGCTGATCAGGCGTCGGTCAGCCGTGCTGCGAGAGCCGGGTCGGCCGACGCTGCTGCCGCAACCTTGCAGGACAGAACTTATGCAGGACATGACTCCTTTCCAACTGCTGGGCGGTGCCGGTGTGGTGCGCTGGCTGACCGACCGCTTCTACGACATCATGGACAGCGATCCGGGGGTCAAGGCGCTACGCGACATGCACCCGGCCGACCTGACCGAGTCGCGCGAAAAGCTGTATATGTTCCTTTCCGGCTGGCTCGGCGGCCCGTCGCTGTACATCGAGAAATACGGCCATCCGCGCCTGCGCGCCCGGCATATGCCGTTTCCGGTCGACAGCACGGCCCGCGATCAGTGGATGTACTGCATGAGCCGTGCCGTCAACGAACTGGTGGTGGAGGAGGGACTGAAGGAGAAGCTGCTGGAGGCCTTTTTCAACACCGCCGACTTCATGCGCAACCAGCAAGAATAAACGGGTAATTGAAGATGAAATAACTGCTTGAATGGATGGAGGAATGATCCATGCTGATATGAATGGGGGCTTTCTGTCGACTTTTCTGGACGATGGCCATGAAACGCTCGTTGTGCTGGATCACCTCCTTGGGCTGTTGCTGCGCCGCCGCGCCGGTGCTGGCACAATGCCACGCCGGCGCCTGGATGTGCGCCACGCCGGCCATGGCTTACACGGTGAAAAGTGAGAATCGCCTTCCCGGGGAAACCCTGTTGCTGCAGTACGGGGCGTTTGCGCTGGAAAAGGTCGATACCCCCGGGGTGCTGGACCGTCTTGACCTGAGGCCGAGCTGGCGGCTCGACAACGACGCCCGTCTATCGCTCAAGATCAGCAAGCACCAGACCGAGCTGCGGCTGAAGTGGCAGTGGTGAACAATGTGTCGGCATGAAAACGGCCCGCCGGATGGCGGGCCGCTGTTTTGGTCATGCTCAGTGCGGACGATGGCCGCGCTCTATCAGCACCCCTACCTGCTTCACCCCGGGCAGGATGCCGAGCTTGGTGACCGACACCTTGACCCAGGGGGCGCCGAAGTCTTCGCGTATCACCTTGGCGATATACTCGGCCAGCGCTTCGATTAGCAGGAAATGCTGCTCGGCCAGCGCCTTACGCAAGCGTTCGACGACAACGCCGTAATGGATGGTGTCGCCGATATCGTCGCTATGGCAGGGCACTTCGCTCGGGATGCCGATTTCCAGGTCGATTTCGATGACTTGCGGGGCCTGCCGCTCCCATTCGTAGACGCCGATGACGGTGTCGGCGCGCACCTCGCGCAAGAAGATGATGTCCATTGGAGCGCGGCAGTTGGGGAATGCCGCCCGATACCGTAAAATTTGAAGTCTTGCATTCTAGTGGATATATGATGACCACGACAGCTTTTGCTTTTCTGGTGGCGGCGTACCTGATCGGGTCGCTGTCTTTCGCCGTGATCGTCAGCCGGCTGATGGGCATGGCCGACCCGCGCTCCTACGGTTCCGGCAACCCCGGCGCCACCAATGTGCTGCGCAGCGGCAAGAAACTGGCCGCGGTGCTGACCCTGCTGGGCGATGGCGTCAAGGGCTGGGTAGCGGTGGCACTGACGCAGTGGCTTGGCTCGCGTTACGGCTTGGGCGAGCAGGAGGTGGGCATGGTCGCCATCGCCGTGCTGGCCGGCCACATGTGGCCGGTGTTCTTCGGCTTCAAGGGCGGCAAGGGGGTGGCCACTGCGGTCGGGGTGCTGTTCGGCCTCAACGTCTGGCTGGCGCTGGCGGCGGTGGCGACCTGGCTGTTCATGGCCTTCGTGGTGAAGATCTCCTCGTTGTCGGCGTTGACGGCCGCGGTACTGGCTCCGGTCTACGCCTTCTTCATCGTTGGGCCGCACAGCGTGTATTTCGGCACCTCGATCATCATCGCCATCCTGGTGGTGCATCGTCATAAGTCTAACCTGATCAAGCTGCTGACCGGGCAGGAGGGCAAGATCGGGGAGAAGACGGATAGTTCTGCCCATAACGGCTCTGGCGGACAGTAAACGCCGTGCTGCAGAAAAAGCCGACCTCGAGGGTCGGCTTTTTTCATGCCTGTAACAGCGCGCTGAAGAGTCTAGCCCTCCGACAGCACCCGCAGGTGCGCCACCACGCTGCGCGCCAGCGCCGACAGGTCGTAGCCGCCTTCCAGCACCGAGACGATGCGGCCTTCGGCATGCTGGGCGGCCACCGCCATCAGCTGCCGCGTCACCCACTCGTAATCCGCTTCCACCAGCCCCAGCGAGCCCATGTCGTCCTCGCGGTGCGCGTCGAAGCCGGCCGAGATGAACAGCATCTGCGGCTGGAACAGGTGCAGCGCCGGCAGCCAGACGTTTTCCACCGCCTCGCGGAATTCGCGCCCGCCGCTGCCGGCCTTGAGCGGCACGTTGTGCATGTTGGGGCCGAGCGGCTGGTCGCCGCAGTAGGGGTAGAACGGGTGCTGGAACGTCGACACCATCATCACCCGCGGATCGTCGCGGAAGATCTGTTCGGTGCCGTTGCCGTGGTGCACGTCGAAGTCGATGATGGCGACCCGTTCCAGCTTGTGGTAAGACAGGGTATGGGCCACGCCGACCGCCAGGTTGTTGAAGAAGCAGAAGCCCATCGAACGGTCGCTTTCGGCATGGTGGCCGGGCGGGCGCACGGCGCAGAAGGCGTTGGGGGCCTTGCCCTTGAACAGCAGGTCCACCGCCGTGACCACGGCGCCGGCGGCACGGCGCGCCGCGGCCAGCGTTCCCGGCGACATGGCGGTGTCCGGGTCGATGCGGAAGGTGCCGACGGACGGGGCGCAGGACTCGATGTACTCGACGTAATGCGGCGGATGGATGCGGGCCAGCTGCTGCTCGGTGACGACCGGCGCCTCGACTTCCTGCAGGAAGTCGAACAGCTGCGCCGCCATCAGCTGGTCGCGGATGGCGGTCAGCCGTTCCGGGCACTCCGGGTGACCGACCCCCATATTGTGCAGCAGGCAGTCGGAATGGGTAATGTAAGCGGTCAGTCCGTTGGGGGGCAGGCGGTTTTTCAGCCAGTTGAACACGAGCGTTTCCTTGTTGCGTAGAATGGGACGCAATCTATGACTTTTCGATAAATAGTGCGCGGAACAGCCCGGAAATGCAATCTCTAGCCTTTGCCTATCGTCAACTGAATGCACTTATTCTCGGAAAAAACGACGCGATCAAGCTGGCGCTGGCCTGCCTGATCGCGCGCGGCCACCTGCTGATCGAAGATGTACCCGGTGTCGGCAAGACCACGCTGGCTCATGGCTTGGCCCGCGTACTGGGTCTTGACTACCGGCGCGTGCAGTTCACCAGCGATCTGTTGCCGGCTGACATCGTCGGCGTGAACATTTTCGAGCGCGAAGCCGGTACGTTCCACTTTCACCGCGGACCGGTGTTTGCCCAGGTGCTGCTGGCCGACGAGATCAACCGGGCCTCGCCCAAGGTGCAGTCGGCGTTGCTGGAGGCGATGGAGGAACGGCAGGTGTCGGTGGACGGCGAAACGCATGCGCTGCCGCAGCCGTTTTTCGTCATCGCCACCCAGAACCCGATCGAGCAGGCCGGCACCTTCCCCTTGCCCGAGTCGCAGATGGACCGTTTCCTGATGCGCATCGCACTCGGTTATCCGCCGCCGCAGGCGGAGCGGGCGCTGCTGTTGGGAGAGGAGCGGCGCCGGGTGATGGATGAACTGGTGCCGGCCCTGTCGCCGGAGCAGTTGCAGCAGCTGCAGGCCCAAGCAAGCCGCCTGACGGTCAGCCCGGCGCTGGCCGATTACGTGCTGGCGCTGCTCCAGGCGACCAGGCAGGAGCGGCGCTTCGCCCAAGGACTGAGTCCACGGGCCGGGCTGGCGCTGGTGGCGGCGGCACGCGCTTGGGCGCTGCTGGAGGGGCGCGACTACGTGTTGCCGGATGACGTCAAGGCGGTGTTTCCGGCGGTGGCCGGCCACCGTCTGGCGGCAATCGTGCCCGGTGGTGACCGGGTGCCGGGCGACGAGTTGGCCGCGCTGGTGGCGCACGTTGCGATTCCGTAACCGCCTGCAAGCCTGGCTGATCCGCCGGCAGCCAGAGTCGACAGAATGGACGCTGCGTCAGCAGCGCATCTACCTGCTGCCCACCACTTTCGGCTGGACCCTGCTGGGGGTCGCGCTCGCGATCTGGGTCGGCGCCCTCAATTACGCCGTGAGCCTGGCGTATGCGCTGTCATTCTGGATCATCGGCCTCTTGCTGGTGTCGGTGTTGATGGCTTATCGGCAACTGGCCGGTTTGACCCTACAGGCCGGCGCGGCCGATCCGGTGTTTGCCGGCGAAACCGCCCACTTCGAGGTACGGCTCGACAATCCCTCTGCCTGGCCGCGTACGCTGCAGGGACATCTGGCGGGCCGTGCCGAGCGCGCAGTCGGTTGCCAGCTGCCGTCCCGTTCCAGCACCTGGCTGTCCCTGCCCATGACCGCAGAGAAACGCGGCCTGCAGGCCATGCCGGCGCTGGCACTCAGTAGCGACGTCCCGTTCGGCCTGATCCGCGCGTTCGCCTATGTCCGCCTGCGGGAGCATGTGCTGGTCTATCCCGCGCCGCTGCGTGACGGGCTCCGCCACGGGCAGGGCGCAAGCGGGGAGGGCGAGGCGGTGTTACCGGCCGGGGAGGACGAATTTTCTCATCTGGCGGCCTATCGTGATGGCGATACGTCGCGCCAGATTGCCTGGAAGGTCCTGGCCCGGCGCGATGTCCTGGCGAGCAAGCAGTTCACCGGGGCGACGGCTGCTGGCTGCCGGCTGCTGGATTGGCACGACTATCCGCCCGGCCAGGGCGTCGAGTCCCGGCTTTCCTGGCTGGCTTGGCGTGTGCTGGAGTGCGAACGCGAACGCTGTTGTTACCGGTTGCGCCTGCCCGGGGTCGAGGTAGGGCCGCAGCCGCACCAGCGTGAACGGGCGCTGGCGTTGCTGGCCCGATTCGGGGCGTTATCATGACGGGGGGCGATGCCCTCCGGCGCGTGCTGCCGGTCCTGGCCGCGCTGGCGGTCACGGCGGCTCCACTGGCGTTGCATTTGCCTGGCTGGGTGGCGGCGTTGTCCGCCGCCATGCTGCTGGCACGTGGGGTGCTGCTATGGCAGCAGCGTCAGCTGCCACCGCGCTGGCTGGTGGCATTGGCGGTGGTGGTGCCGCTGGTGCTGTTATGGCTGACCTTGCGCACCCTGGTCGGGCGCGAAGGCGGCAGTGCCCTGTTGTTGTTGCTGGTCGGCTTCAAGGCGTTCGAGACGTTCAGCCTGCGTGATTGGCGGGTCTTGCTGGCGCTGGGCTTTTTTCTGGCGGCGACCCCTTTGTTGTTCGACCAGTCGCCGTTGGCCGCTGCCTGGCTGGTGCAGAGCCTGCTCTGTCTGACTTGGGCGATGGCGGCGCTGAACGGCCGGCAGCCCTTGCTCGCCAGTTTACGCACGACGCTGCAGGCCTTGCTGTTTTCCCTGCCCTTGATGTTGGTGCTGTTCGTCGTGATGCCCCGCCTGCCGGGGCCGTTGTGGGGCATGCCGGCGGCGGACGAAAGCGCAAACAGCGGCCTGGCCGAAGACATGGCGCCGGGCAGCATCAGCCAGCTGATTCTCAATCACGAGCCGGTTTTCACCGCCGTCTTTGCCGGGCCGCCGCCGCCTCGACGCGATTTCTACTGGCGCGTCATGCTGTTCGACCGTTTCGACGGCAGCCGCTGGCTGAATGCCGGGGCTCTCACCGAACCGCGCGGGCAGACGCGTGGCGGCATTCCAGTCAGTTACACGCTGACCGTGGTACCGGACAAGGGGCGGGTTCCGGTGCTCGATCTGCCGGGCGGCGTGGCCGAAGGATTGACCGAACGTGCCGGCATGGTCTGGCAGCAGGCGCGAGCCAGCGATGCCCGTATCCGTTTTCGTGCCGACAGCCGTGCCGGCGCGCTCCTGGTGGAACCGCTGGACGCGATGCAGCACGCTTTTTACCGGTTTCTGCCGGCGGGCAACGAACGGGCACTGGCGCTGGCGGCCAGCATCCGGGCGCGCAGTCGTGACGATGAGGCCTACATCCGGGCGGTACTGGAGCATTTCCGGTTGGAGAGCTTCCGCTACACCCTATCGCCGCCGCCGTTGAGTGGTGCCATTGTCGACCAGTTCCTGTTCGAGACGCGGCAGGGATTCTGCGAGCATTACGCCTCGGCCCTGGCCTTTCTCGCCCGCGCTGCCGGCATTCCCAGCCGTGTGGTGGTGGGCTATCAAGGGGGGGAATACAATTCGGCTGGCGAGTTTTGGCAGATACGCTCCTCCGATGCCCATGCTTGGGTCGAAGTCTGGCTGGCGTCACGGCAGGCCTGGTGGCGGGTCGACCCGACCGCGGCGGTGTCACCCGATCGCATCGAACGGGGTGTCGAACAGGCCGTGCCGGCTGCGCGCACCGCGATGCCGATGCTGGGAGGGCGTCCTCCCGAGTGGATGCTGGCCTTGCGTCAGCATTGGCTGGCGGCCAATTTCGCCTGGCAGCAGTGGGTGGTGGGCTACGATGCCGGGCGCCAGCGTTCGCTGTTCCGCTCGCTCGGTCTGGGGCAAGAGGTCGATGTCCCCGCCGTGCTGAAAGGACTGCTCGCTGGCGCCGTGCTGATGGTCATGCCGTTCTTGTGGTGGTGGCGCCAGCAAGCGAAGCGGGAACCGTTGCAGCAGGGCTGGCTGCTGCTGGGCCGACGCTTGCGGCGGGTGGAGGTGGTGATCGCCCCCTCGGATACTCCCGCCGAGGTGCTGCTCAGGGCAGCCAGCCTGGCCGAAGCGGAGCACGGGCAACTGGCGGCCCTGCTGGAGGCCTATGCCTGCTTGCGCTACCGCACGTCGGGCGAGGCTTCTCCTGAGGCGGTACGCTGCTGGTTGCGTGCGGTGCGGTGTTTCCGTCCCGGGCGGGCGATGAATGGAAAAACCCCGGCTGGCCGGGGTTGACGAGTCTGGTTCGGCTATCGGCAGTCTACAGCAGCAGGTCCTTGCCGATGCCCTTGCGGCGCAGGATGCGGCGCAGTTGCTCCAGTCCTTCGATCTGGATCTGGCGCACCCGTTCCCGGGTCAGGCTGAGGGTGCTGGCCAGTTCCTCCAGCGTGCAGATTTCATGGCCATTCAGCCCGTAGCGGCGCTCGATCACCATGCGCTGCTTGTCATTGAGCTGGGCCATCCACTCGTGGACGAAGTTTTCCAGCTGGGTGTTGTGCAACTGGATTTCCGGTTCATCGTGCTGGTCGTCCGGGATCGATTCGCCGATCGACAGCATCGGGTCGATGTCCAGCGGAGCATCCAGCGAGGCCATGCGCTCGTTGAGATTCATCACCCGGCGCACGTCTTCGACGGGTTTGTCGACCAGATGGGCAATTTCCTCGATGGTCGGCTCGCGTCCGATCTGGCTTTCCAGGTGGCGCGAGGCCCGCAGGTAGACGTTGAGTTCCTTGATGACGTGAACCGGCAGCCGGATGGTGCGCGACTGGTTCATGATGGCGCGCTCGATACTCTGGCGTATCCACCAGGTGGCGTAGGTGGAGAAGCGGAAACCCCGTTCCGGATCGAACTTTTCCAGCGCATGCATCAGCCCGATGTTGCCTTCCTCGATCAGGTCGAGCAGGGCCAGGCCGCGGTTGATGTAGCGTTTGGCAATGTTCACGACCAGGCGCAGGTTGTGCTCGATCATCTTCTGCCGCGCGCCGAAATCCCCCTGAACCACCTGCCGCGCCAGCGTCTGCTCCTCTTGCGGGCTGAGCAGGGCGTTGTTGCCGATATCGTTCAGGTAAATCTGGGTGACGTCGGCGATGTCGTCGTAGCCGGATGAGGCTTCTTGAGCGTCGTCACCGTCGGCTTCTGCTGCGGTTTCTTCGCTGGCCTCTTCGTCTGCGGCAACATCATCGTCGTCGAGAATATCCAAATCGTTGCTCATTTCTCTCCCCTTCGCTGTTATCCGGACGGGAGTGCGCCCCCGTCAGGATGTGCTGTCAAGATATTGCAACGGGTCCACCGGCTTGCCGAAGCGGCGGATCTCGAAGTGCAGTTTCACCTGATCCGCGTCTGAGTTCCCCATTTCGGCAATGGGCTGACCTTTCCTTACTGCCTGTCCTTCCTTGACCAGTAACTGGCTATTGTGAGCGTAAGCCGAGAGGAATGTCTTGTTATGCTTGATGATGATCAGCTTGCCGTAGCCTCTCAGGCCATTGCCACTATATACCACCCTGCCATCGGAGGCGGCCAGCACCGGCTGGCCCATGCGCCCCGCGATATCAACCCCCTTGTTGCTGTCCGAGTAACCGCGCAGCACTTTTCCCTTGACCGGCCACGCCCAGACGATGTCGCCCTCGCCGGCCTTGGTCTGCTGCTCTGCCGCGTTCCCCGTCTCCGGCTTGGCCGTTCCCTGCGGCTCGGCCTTGGGCGTGGCCGGCACGGCCGCGGGCGCTGCGGGTTTGGCTGCCGCCGGGGTGCTGCTGCCCTCGCTTTGCCCCGCCAGCGCCTTGGCCGCCGCTTCCGAGTAGGGCTGCTTCAACGCCTTGGGATAGGCTTTGATCGCTCCTTGTCCGTTACCGGCGGGGGCTGTCTCAGGGGACGTCCCCACTGCTGCCGCCGGCTTGGCCGGCGGAACGCTGGCCGGCGTTTCTGCGGCAGCGTCCGGCGGTGTCAGCCGCAACACCTGCCCGACCTTGATCTGGTTATCGGGCAGCTTGTTCCAGGCCGCGACGTCCTGGTACTTCAAACCGTTGTTCAGCGAAATGCGAAACAGGTTTTCCCCCGGCTGCACGACATGCGTCTTGGCATCGGTCCCCGTTGCCGGTTTGAGGCTGGAACCCTGTCGGTATGGCGCAGTGACGGCCCCGTTGCCGTTCCCGGTCGGGGCGGTGGGGGCCGGGGAGGGGGCGCTTGCCACGGTGGTCGCTGTTATTACCCCGCTTTCCACCGGGGCGGCCTCCTGGACCAGAGTGCTGCAGCCGGAGAGCAGGGCGGCGGCCAGCAAGGTGATCAGGGTAGGGACTTGTCGGTCAAGCTCGATTCGCATGCTGATGATGTTATATGTCAGTAGGTTAATGGTTGTAAATTGTCCGATGGCGATCTGTGGCGTTTTTGCCCTGTCAGCCGCGGCCGGGCAGCAGGGGCACGAATTTTACCGGGTCGAGCTTGGTTTTCTGCAGTCCTTGGGCCGTTTTCTCGATCAGCCAGAGAAATTGTTCGCCGTCTCCCATCGGCATGACCAGCTTTCCCCCTTCGGCCAGCTGGCCGAGCAGGGCGTCAGGGATGCTTTTCGCCGCAGCGGTCATGATAATGCCGTCGAACGGGGCGACCTCCGGCAAGCCGAAGTGGCCGTCGCCGTGTACCAACCGGGCATGCACCAGCCTGGCGGCGCGCAGGTGCTGTCTAGCTTTGTCCAGTAGCGGTGCCAAGCGTTCAATCGAGTAGACCTGGGCGCCGGTTTTCAGCAGCACGGCAGTCTGATAGCCGCAGCCGGTGCCGATTTCCAGTATCTTGCCGGGGGCGCGGCCGGTGATCAGCAATTCGGTCATCCGTGCCACCGTCAACGGTTGCGAAATGGTCTGGGCATGGCCGATCGGCAGCGACACGTCATCGTAGGCCCGGGTTGCCAAGGCCTGATCGACGAACAGGTGGCGGGGGACTTCGTACATGGCCGCCAGTACCCGTTCATCGCGGATGCCGGCCTGACGCAGCCGCTCGACCATGCGCATGCGGGTCCGGTCGGACAGCATGCCGTAATTCTGACGCTCCGGTGTCAGCTGTGAAGCCATGTCTTGATTCCGTCCAGTTGGCCGTAGGCGGTCAGATCGATCATCAACGGTGTGACCGAGGCTTGGTTGTTGGCAAGTGCCCAGAAGTCGGTTCCCTCGCGTGCGTCCTGCGCTGGGCCGACCGGGCCGACCCAGTATACGGTATCGCCGCGCGGATTTTGTGCCTTGATAACCGGTTCGGCCTGATGGCGACGTCCTAGCCGCGTCACGGTCATGCCGCCCAGCCGGTCGAGAGGGACGTCGGGGACGTTGACGTTGAGCAGCACGGGGGCATGGAAGGGCGACTCCTGCCAGCGTTGTACCAGCCGGTCGACCACGGTGCCTGCGGTGGCGAAGTGTGCCCCGCTCTTGCCCGCCAGCGACACCGCGACCGACGGAATGCCCAGCAGGAAGCCCTCGGTCGCCGC
>JACPUY010000070.1 GCA_016192025.1 Pseudogulbenkiania sp.
AGAATGGGCACGCTGACCTTCTCGAACATCTTCAGCCCCTTGCGCGCGTCCAAGAGCGCGATGTCCTGCGGCGTGGTGACGATCACGGCTCCGGTCACCGGCACCTTCTGCGCCAGCGTCAGCTGGATGTCGCCGGTGCCCGGCGGCATGTCGATCACTAGGTAGTCCAGGTCATCCCAGCGCGTGTCGTTGAGCAACTGCTGCAAGGCCTGGCTGACCATCGGGCCGCGCCAGACCATGGCCTGGTCGGTGTCGACCAGGTAGCCGATCGACATGGTCTGCACGCCGTAATTGACCACCGGCTGCAGCGATTTGCCGTCGGTGTCCGGCTGGCGTCCCTGCAGGCCCATCATCAGTGGCTGCGACGGACCATAGATGTCGGCGTCCAGCAGGCCGACGCGCGCGCCTTCGGCGGTGAGCGCCAGCGCCAGGTTGACGGCGGTGGTGGACTTGCCGACGCCGCCCTTGCCGGACGCCACGGCGATGATGTTCTTCACCCCCGGCAGCAGCGGCACGCCGCGCTGGGCGGCGTGGCTGACGATCTGGCTGCTGACGCTGACCTTGACGCGGCGGCCTTCGGCCAGCGGCGCCAGTGCGGTTTCGAACGAGCTGCGCACGGCGTCGAACTGGCTCTTGGCCGGGTAGCCCAGCACCACGTCCAGCGCGATCTCTCCATCGTTGACGCGCAGGTTCTTGACCGCCTTGGCGGCGGTGTACGGTTTGCCGGTGTTGTCGTCGATCAGGCCGGAGAGGGCCTGGAGTACCTGGGTGTCTGTCAGTGCCATGGTGTCGGAGGTGTCGGAAGTAGCGGCGTCGCGGCCGAGGAATCGGGTCAGTTTCTGGAACATGGCCGGGGAACCGGGTTGAACAATACCCGAGTAGTTTACTCGAATTCTACGCCTTGCACAGGCGTGGCCAGGTACCGGCGGCGCGATGCCGCAGATCGTCCGCGGCACCGCTTCTTGCCGGTGACCGGGAGGCTGGGTTGTCATCGTCCAAGGGACCTCCCAACGCTCGGCGATCACGTCACGCGGCTCGGGGAAGATGACGGAGGACCACGATCCGGTGGGGTGAAAGCGCGGGCTACTGGTCGCTCGCCGATTGATGCGCTAAAATGCGCGCCACACGCATCACCCGCCACGGACTACCGCCGTGGCGCCCCCTGAAGAGGCCGGCCTGTCCCACAAGGACAGGCCGGCCTCTTCCGTTGTGCTCTGCCAAGCGGCGGCGCGGCTTCGGCCAACTCCAAGGCGGCCGGTCCTGCTGTTATAATCGATCGCTTGAGATTTGAATCAGGGACTCCCGAATGACCTCCCCACGCAAGATTCTGGTGACCAGCGCCCTGCCGTACGCCAACGGCGCGATTCACCTCGGCCACATGGTCGAACACATCCAGACCGACGTCTGGGTGCGCTGCCAGAAAATGCGCGGCCACGCCTGCCATTACGTCTGTGCCGACGACACCCACGGCACGCCGATCATGCTCGCCGCCGAGAAGCAGGGCATCACCCCGGAGCAGCTGATCGAGCGCGTCAAGGCCGAGCACCTGGCCGACTTCTCCGGCTTCCACATCGGCTACGACAACTACTACAGCACCAACAGCCCGGAAAACAAGCACTTCGCCGAGCACATCTACCGTACGCTGCGCGCCAACGGCAAGATCGTGTCACGCACCATCGAGCAGCTGTTCGACCCGGAAAAGCAGATGTTCCTGCCGGACCGCTTCGTCAAGGGCGAGTGCCCCAAGTGCGGCACCAAGGACCAGTACGGCGACAACTGTGAGAGCTGTGGCGCCACCTATAGCCCGACCGAACTGAAGAACCCGTACTCGGCGGTGTCCGGTGCCACGCCGGTGCTGAAATCGTCCGAACACTACTTCTTCCGTCTGGGCGACTGTGCCGACTTCCTCAAGGCCTGGACCGCTGGCTCCACCGTGCGCGCCGACGGGGAGACCCAGCCGCACCTGCAGCACGAATCGCTCAACAAGATGAACGAGTGGATCGAGGGCGGCCTGCACGACTGGGACATCAGCCGCGACGCGCCGTACTTCGGCTTCGAGATCCCCGACGCGCCGGGCAAGTACTTCTACGTCTGGCTCGACGCGCCGATCGGCTACATGGCCAGCTTCAAGAACCTGTGCGAGCAGAGCGGCCTCGACTTCGACGACTACTTCCGCCCGGATTCCGACGCCGAGCTGTACCACTTCATCGGCAAGGACATTCTGTACTTCCACGCGCTGTTCTGGCCGGCGATGCTGAAGTATTCCGGCTACCGCGCCCCGACCGGCGTGTTCGCCCACGGCTTCCTCACCGTGGACGGCCACAAGATGTCCAAGTCGCGCGGCACCTTCATCACCGCCAAGAGCTACCTCGACTGCGGCCTGAACCCGGAGTGGATGCGCTACTACGTCGCCGCCAAGCTGAACGCCCGCATCGAGGACATTGACCTGTCGCTCGACGATTTCGTCGCACGGGTGAATGCCGACCTGATCGGCAAGTTCGTCAACATCGCCAGCCGCGCCGCCGGCTTCGTCACCAAGCGTTTCGGCGGCAGGCTGGCCGAACGCGTGTCCGAATCGGTATTGGCGAGCCCGGTATGCCACGCCGCGCAGTGCGAACACCCGCTGTTGCAGCAGCTGGCCGAAAGCAGCACGGCGCTGGCCGCCGCCTACGAGGCGCGCGAGTATGCCAAGGCGCTGCGTGACGTGATGGCGTTGGCGGATGAGGTGAACGCCTACGTCGACGCCAACAAGCCGTGGGAACTGGCCAGGCAGGAAGGCATGGACACGCGCCTGCACGAAGTCTGCACCGTGCTGATCAACGCCTTCCGCCTCTTGGCCATCTACCTCAAGCCGGTGCTGCCGAAGCTGGCCGAAGACGTGGAAGCCTTCCTCAACATCGCCCCGCTGACGTGGTCCGACGCCGACACCCTGTTGCTCGGCCATACCATCAAGCCGTACCAGCACCTGATGCAGCGCGTCGACCCGGTGCTGATCGAAAAACTGATTGAAGCAAACAAGCAAAGCATGGACCAACAAACTGCTCCGGCCGACGTTGCGGCCGATTTCGAACCGCTCGCCGACACCATCACCATCGACGACTTCGCCAAGCTCGACCTGCGCGTCGGCAAGGTGCTGGCCTGCCAGTTCGTTGACGGCTCCGACAAGCTGCTGCAGTTCACCGTCGATCTCGGCTTCGAACAGCGCAACATCTTCTCCGGCATCCGCCAGGCCTACCAGGAGCCGGACAAGCTGATCGGCCGCAACGTCATCGTGGTCGCCAACCTGGCGCCGCGCAAGATGCGCTTCGGAGTGTCTGCCGGGATGATCGTCTGTGCCTCCGGCAACGACGATAACGGCGGGCTGTTCCTGCTGGATACCGACGACGGCGCCCAGCCCGGGATGCGCATCGGCTAAATAGTTGTTGTATAAAAGAAAAATTCAGGTATACTAATCCATCGACGCCTTGTCAGCTTCTTTGCTGACAAGGCGTTTTCCATTCTTGAAGTCATCAAGCTGTCATCTCTCACTGCTACAGTGCGTCCATTCAACCTGGAACTAGAAGTTCCTGCCGTTGTCTATTGATTTATTTTGAGATTTCGTGAAAAGTTAAGAGTTGGTATGACAATGTTGTTGTTATTGAGAACAACAAGGAGAAAATAATGCGTGTAAGTCAATTGCAACCCGGTTGCAAAATTGTTGAGCAAAAAGACGACGGTAACGAGATCCGCTACGAAGTGATCAGTATCCGCCAGATCGGCAAGCAGTTCGAAGTGACCTTCCGTTCGGTGCTGGGCCTCGCCAGTGCCCTCTATCCGGCCAACGCCTTCATCTCGGCCGCCGCCTGATCGTGATCTGACGGCCGGCCTGAGGCTGGCCGTACCGAATTGCCCCACCGCACCCCGTCCGCTGTGATAGCCGACGGGGTGCGGCTTTTTATGGGCATTGCCATTGCCCGTGGCGGCTGCTATCAACAGGACAGAAGAAGGAGGAGGGCATGAGACAGATCGTGCGGCTGCTGCGCATTCACGGCCGGGTACAGGGCGTGTGCTACCGCGACAGCGCGGTCACCGAGGCCGTCCGCCTCGGCGTGAACGGCTGGGTGCGCAACCGCCGTGACGGCACGGTGGAGGCCTTGATCAGCGGTGAGCCGGAGCAGTTGCTGGCCTTCGTGACCGGGGCGCGTACCGGCCCGCCCGCGGCCGAGGTCAGCCTGGTCGAGGTGCAGGAGTGCGTTGTCGATACCTCCCTCGAGGGATTCAGCCGCTGGCCGACGGCCTGACCCGTTTGCTGCGACGAACCCGCCTGGGCGGCGGGGAAGGTGAGAAAATGGCCGGTTTTGTGCTTTTGTTAAAAAATGGTTTGATCTTTCTAAAGTTTATTGTTATAGTTCTTTCCTCGCTGGACGAAACAGGTTTTGCAGGAAATGTTTCGCAGTAACAGGTTTCTGGCGCGGGGTGGAGCAGTCTGGTAGCTCGTCGGGCTCATAACCCGAAGGTCGTAGGTTCAAATCCTGCCCCCGCAACCAAACATAAAGCCGTGAATTCTTCAAAGAATTCACGGCTTTTTGCTTTTGCGGCGTTTAATCCCCTTGGGGAATCCTGATTAGCAAGATTGTTCAGCAACACCAGTCAGTAGGCCATGCTGAAGTATCAAAGCATGCTCAGGAGCGCGATCATGGCCATGAATCGGGTGCAGTTTCAGGCAGGGCTATCGTTGCCGGCGTTCTATCGCCAGTTTGGCAGCGAGGAACAATGCAGCCAGGCGCTGGAACGGGCACGTTGGCCGCAAGGCTTTCGCTGCCCACATTGCCAAGGGGACGCCCACTACGTGGTACAAGGCCGGACCCACAAGCTGTTCCAGTGCGCCGCTTGCCGGCGGCAGACCTCATTGATCGCGGGTACGCTGTTTCAGGGGACTCACCTGTCGCTGACGGTGTGGTTCCTTGCGATCTACCTGATCAGCGAAGCCAAGACCGGGCTGTCGGCGCTGGCGCTCAAACGGCAGCTGGGCGTGAGCTACCCCACTGCCTGGCTGATCCAGCACAAGCTGATGCAGGCGATGGCGCGGCGCGACGACGGTTACCTCCTCGACGGCATCGTGCAGATCGACGACGCCTGCCTGGGGGGTGAACCAGGGCTTCCGCACTCGGATGTCATAGCGCGGTAAGCCCGAGTAGCATCGCTCGGGTATCGTCATCCCAAGCAGCCGACTTGCGCTTCGTGCGCATGCTCATCTTGCCGTTCCTCCCCATCGGCACCGGCCGGACCAGGTTCAGCACAATCTTCCTCAGCAGCGACAGATTCTGCGGGGCGTTGTCCTTCCGAACCATGCAGGCATCCTCACCAAAGCCAACGTCCATCACCCAGTGCAGCTGGTTCTCGATCCCCCAATGGGCACGTGCCGCCCGCGCCAATTCTTCTGCGGTCAGCTCGCGTGAGCTGATGTAGCA
>JACPUY010000071.1 GCA_016192025.1 Pseudogulbenkiania sp.
CAGCAAGCCGCCCAGCGCGGACCCCAGGGTGAAGCCACAGAACATCAGGGTGACCAGCCGGGACCGGCGCAGCTCCGGACAGTATTCCGAGGTCAGCGTCACAGCATTGGGCATGGCCCCGCCCAACCCGATGCCGGTCAGGAAGCGCAACACGGTCAACGTGGTCAGGTCGGTGCTAAACATCGACACCAGGCTCGCGAGGCCGAAGAACAGCACCGAGAACACCAGGATGGTCTTGCGGCCCAGGCGGTCCGCCAGCGGCCCGAACAGCAAGGCCCCGACCATCAGGCCGAACAGGCCGGCACCAAACAAGGGGGCCAGCGCCGCCGCGCTCAAGTGCCACTCGGCGCGGATCGCCGGGGCGATGAAACCGATCATGGCGGTATCGATGCCGTCCACCGCGACGACCAGGAAACACAGCCACAGCACGGTTTTCTGGAACCGCGAGAAGGGCTGGCTATTGATGAAATGCTGAACTTCGACCGGCTTGTTCTGCTCCATTTCTATCTCCTTCGTGGGGAAGCCTTGCCCCTTGGGGAAGCCGCCTCACTCTTTATGTGTGTGTGTCCGTCTTTGTATTCCTGGGCACCCCGCCTGTTACACGACGGTCTGGCAAGGTGCCCTCAGCAGGCTTCAGACGACCGTGATGGTCAGGTCGGTCAAGCCGTCGATGCGGGCGAGCATGGTCTGGCCGGGTTTGACCGGACCGACGCCTTCCGGCGTGCCGGTGAAGATGAGATCGCCCGGCTGCAACTCGAACAAGGTGGACAGGTTGGCGATGGTCTCGCTCACCGACCAGATCAGGTGCGTGATATTGCTCTTCTGGCGCACCTCGCCATCGACCGTCAGCACGATCTTGCCGGCCGTGATCTCCCCGGTGGCGGCTTTGGGGTGGAGCACGCTAATCGGTGCCGAGAAATCGAAGGCCTTGCCGATTTCCCAGGGGCGGCCTTGCTCCCGCATGCGCATCTGCAGGTCGCGCCGCGTCATGTCCAGGCCCACGGCGTAGCCATAGATGTGCTCCGCCGCCCGCTCGACCGGGATGTCGCGCCCGCCCTTGCCGATGGCGACGACGAGTTCGATCTCGTAGTGATAGTTCTGGGTCTGTGGCGGATACGGCAGCTCGACCGTTTGACCGGCCGCCGCCGGCACCACCGACTCCGGATCGTTGGGCTTGCAGAAGAAGAACGGCGGCTCGCGGTCGGGATCGAAGCCCATTTCGCGGGCATGCGCGGCATAATTGCGCCCCACGCAATAGACGCGCCGTACCGGGAATAACTCGGGCGTATCGGCAACGTGCAGCCCGACCGTTGCCACGGGTTTGAATAGGTAGTTCATGGGTTTTCAACTCGCAAAAGCAGTGCATGAAAGGAAAGCGACGGCAGCCCTCGATGATGCAAGGCCGGGCATGGCCATCGCCGCGTTACGCCATCACTTGCCTCGGCTTACATTTCGACGAAAACGTAGCCGTCTTCCAGTTTCACCGGATAGGTTTTGAGATCGTCCGTCAACGGCGCGCACATCGCCTTGCCGGAACGGATGTCGAATTTCCCCTGGTGCAGCGGGCACTCGATTTCATGACCATCGAGAAAACCGTCGCAAAGCCGTGCATGGCCATGGGTGCAGATATTGTCGGAAGCGAATACTTGCCCCTCCATGCCATACAGCGCTATTTCATGGCCATTGGCTTCGACGGCAACCACGTCGTCGCCCGGAAGGGAATCGACCGGAATCAATCTGATCCACTGTTTATTCATGACGCTCACCCTCAAATCGGATAGATGATCGAGTTCGGAATCATCTCGCTGTCGAAAATGCACAGGCGCGATTCAAACTTCAGGCCGGACTCGGTTTTCCGGATCACATCGATATAACGGCCGACGTTGAAAACCGTGCTGAGCTCGTTGGATTTGGTCCTGAATACGGCGTAATTGGCCTCGGCCTCGATGCGGTCGCCTTCCACCTTGAGAATGCGCGGCGCGCCGACCACATGGCGCTGATAATAGGGATCGTGAAAGATGGTCTCGGTAATGCCGTAGACGCGGTCCTTCAACATGCCCTTGCTCTCGAACGACAGCGTGGCCAGCGGCAACCCGCGCTCATGGTTTGCCCGTGGCTGGATCTTGTAACAGCACTCGTCCAGGAAGAATTCGGGCCACCGATCCCACTGCCCGCTATCGACCGCGGTGGCGTACTCGGCATAAAGAGTGGTCAGGTCGAGATAAGTCTGAAAGTCCATGGTCTTTACTCCTCCATAATCCGGCGCCAATAGTCGTACATGCCGCGAATCAGGGTTTCCGTGACCATGTGATCGGTATGTTCACAGCCCCGGCCGCCCAATTCGGCGATGGTCTGGTGGAAAGGCTTTTGCTCGAACCCTTCCTGGGAAAATTCGATGACTTCCCCGTCGTCGGCCGACACGAAGCCGGCCGGGCCGAACAGATTGGCCTGGCGCAAACGGCGCTGGGTCATTTCCGGGGTATCGTCTTCGAAGCCGAAATGGGTCCAGACGAAATCGAAGGAATCGTGGCCATTGGGCTGAATATGGCGGGTCGAGATGGAATTCACCTGCTGCTGAATGATCACGCTCGGAAACAGTGTCATCATCACGGCCGTCGGACCATTCCACCAAGGCTCATAAGCGACATCGAGAAAACGGTCGTCGTTCAGTTTCATCTGCTCCTTGAAACTGCTCACGCCCGTGGTCGCATCCCCTTTACCACCCTGTCCGCGCGTGGAAATCATCGCGGCATGGCGGAAATGCTCGTCCATTTTCAGTTCGGATTTATTGTCGGCCCGCCACAGGCCGAAGGTGACGAACCAGGTATGCAGCAGACCGGGGTGATACGGGTCCTTGATATTTTCCTGCATCAGTTTCCAGTTGCCCGGAATGCGCTGCTTGTTATAGCCGAGGATTTTCAGTTTCCGGCCGTCGAAAAGGCGGTCGAAATACTGGAGCATGGTCGGGCCGAGATAGGCTTCCAGCGATTCAACCTCATGATCGAACGAGGCGAACACCACGCCGTTGCGGGTGGCGACCTTGAGCTGGGTCAGGCCATGTTCTTCCGGCTTGAAATCGGCCGGCATGCCACCGTTGACCTTGCCCTCCTGCTTGATGCCGCGGCGGAACGGCACGCCGATCAGGTTGCCCTTGAGGTCGTAGTTCCACTGGTGATAGGGACAGACGAAATCCTTCCGGTTGCCGAACTCGTCCCGGCAGAAACGCATGCCGCGGTGCGCACAGACATTCTCGACCACGTGGATCTCACCGTCGGCGGCGCGGGTCATGATGACGGAGCGCTCGCCGATCACCGTGCGCTTGAAGTCGCCGGCATGGGGAATTTCCGCCTCCAAACCCACGTAGCACCAGTGGCCGGAATAGAAGAAGCGTTCGAGCTCCCTCTGATAAAGCTCCTGACTGGTGTAAGCCCAAAAGGGCACGCGGCTCGAACCCTCAGTTTTCCAGGACGGGTGGGGGTCGAACACGATAGGTGCTGTTTTCATCTCCTTGCTCCTCACATTCAGACTTGTTGTTCTGTTGCTCGATGACCGCCGGCGGCTTGCCGGACAGCCGGTGGTTTCCTATCAGGCCATCTTTTGTTCCCGCCACAGCCCCAGCACCTGCTGCACCGGCCGGTCGGAAAAATGGAAGAGGATGGTGTTGCGCTTGGCTTGCAGCCGGTAGGCCTGCCAGGACGGAATGACGAAGACGTCGTTCTCGCCGAACGGGAAAGTGCTATCGCCCACCTCCGCCACACCCTCGCCCTCCAGGCAGGTGAAGATCGTGCTGTCCGACGAGCGATAGGGCAGCGTTTCGAACCCTTGCGGCAGGTAGCGGGCGAAGGCGCCAATCGTCGGCATCGGCGACGCGCCGGTCGCCGGGTTGACGTAGCGCAGCGCATGGCCCAGGTGCGGGTCGGCCGGCATGCGGGCGATGCCGAGCAGCGCTTCGCGCGTCTGGGTGAAGGGGTAGACGAAGACCTTGGTCGGGTCCGAGCTGTGCTGGGCAAAGTCGATCGGCACCATGTTGTGCCCGTAGCGCGCCAGCGCATCGCCCTCCGGCCGAGCTTCCTCCTGGCTGTCGGCCTCGCTCTTTTCGGCGAAGCCGGCATCGAAGAAGCGCACCAGCGGGATGTCGAGACCATCCAGCCACACCACCGGCTGGTCGCCCGTGTTGCCGTGATCGTGCCAGGTATTGGACGGCGTGATGATGAAGTCGCCGTGGCGCATGGTGGTGCGCTCGCCATCCACGGCGGTGTAGGCGCCCTCGCCTTCCAGCACCAGCCGCAGCGCGGACTGGCTGTGCCGGTGCGCCGGCGCCACCTCGCCCGGCAGGATCAACTGCAAGCCAGCGTACAGGCTGTTGGTGATGCACGACTGGCCACGCGCACCGGGGTTTCCCAGGATCAGTACGCGCCGTTCCGCTTCCTTCGCGGTAATCAGCCGGCCCGCCTCCATCAGTTCGTCGCGAATCTCGGCGTAATGCCAGATCGCCGAGGTGACGACCGGCCGCGGCGACGGCGGCACCAATCCGTGCAGAACCTCCCACAGCGGGGTCAGATTCTTTTTGTCGATCTTCTGGTAATACTGCTGGCGCGCGTCGGCGCCGCTGGTAACGGCAAATGTCATCTCCTGCTCCCTGGTGGTTGTCGCTTGCGGTGGTGGGTTCAGATGCCCGAAGAATAAAAGGCGTCGGCGTAGATGTGCTCGGCGGCCATGCCCTTTTGCTTGAGCATCAGCGTCGCCGCCTCTACCATGACCGGAGCGCCGGCGATGTAGGTGCGCCAGCCGTCGAGGCTGCTCCAGTCCTGCTGGATGGCGTCGGTCACCATGCCGGTACGGAACGACGGCATGCCGTGCTCGGTCGACACGACGACGTGGACATGCAGATCGGGGTGATCCTTCGCCACATCGGCGAGCCATTCCAGGCCGTAGACGTCGCGCGGCGTGCGCACGCCGAAATAGACGTGGATGGGGTTCTTCATGCCCTCGGCGAGCGCGCCGCGCAGAATCGACAGGATGGGCGCGAGGCCCGTGCCGCCGGCAATGCAGAGCAGCGGCCCTTCATACTTGAGCCTGAGATACGCGGTGCCCATGGGGCCGCTGACGCGGACGGCATCGCCCAGTTTCAGGCTGTCCGCGACGTAGCTCGTGACACGGCCGCCAGGGACCAGCCGGATGTGGAATTCCAGCTCGTTGCCGGGAGCGATGCCCGCCATCGAATACGGGCGGATATGCTCCGGGGTGAATTGCAGGGTGGCGTATTGCCCCGGCGAGTAATCGAAGGGTTTGGCCAGTTGCAGGCGCACGCGCTTGATGTCGTGCGTCAGGTTGTCCAGCCCGACGACCGTCGCCTTGACTATCTTGGCCGGGTGGACGACGACCTCGTCCGGCTCGGCGATCTCGATGGCACAGGCTTCGATCAACGTGCTCTGACAGGCCAGCACGGTGCCGCTGGCCCGGCGCGGAGTCACCGAGGGCTCCTGCCCCGACTCCAGCACCTCCCCCGACACGACCTTGCAGCGACAGGTGCCGCAGCGCCCAGCCATGCAGCTATATGAAATCGGCACCTCGTTTTCACGAAGCACGTCGAGCAGATTGGCTCCCGCCTCGACCTTGATGGACCGCTCGAGCGGCAATACGGACAGTTCCATGGTTCTACCCCGCCTCCTATGCTTTCGAATCTGGCTTGTATGATTGCGCAGCGGGTGGTATTTCTAAATAGAATGTCGTGAATGACACGTATCACTAACGTGAATAAAGGTAGAGATGGAGCTGAAGGATATCGATCTGAACTTGTTGAACATCTTCAACGAGTTGCTGCGCCGCCGGAGCGTATCGGCAGTCGCCAGGGCGCTGGACCTGTCCCAGCCCGCCGTGAGCAATGCCCTCAACCGGCTGCGGACCCTGCTGGGGGACGAGCTGTTCTTGCGCACCTCGCGCGGCATGGACCCGACGCCGTTCGCCGAGATGCTGGCTGAGCCGATCGCGTTCGCCCTGAGTACGATCCACAGCACGATCAACCAGCGCGCCTCGTTCGATCCGGCGTCGAGCCAGCGCAATTTCACTGTGGCGATGACCGACATCGGCGAAATCTATTTCCTGCCGGTGCTGATCGACACGCTGGCGAAGGTGGCGCCCGACGTGACGCTGAGCACGGTGCGCAACAACGCCATCAACCTGAGGGACGAGATGGAAGCCGGAAGGGTCGATTTGGCGATCGGGCTGCTACCCGACCTGAAGACCGGGTTCTTTCAGCGCAGGCTGTTCGATCAGCAGTACGTTTGCATGTTCAGGAAGGGACACCCATTCGGCGAGGAAGGCATCTCCCTCGATACGTTTTCCTCGGCGGAACACGTCGTGATCGTCTCGGCCGGGACCGGCCATGGGAAGGTGGATGAGCTGATCGAGCAGGCGCACATTCAGCGCAAGATCAAGCTGCGCGTTCCGCATTTCGTCGCCGTCGGGCACATCCTGCAGGCCTCGGACATGATCGCCGTGGTGCCGGAACGATTCGCGGAGCGCACCGCCAAGCCCTTCGGGCTGACCTACGTGCCCTGCCCGGTCCCCTTGCCCAAGATCTCGATCAACATCCTCTGGCACGCCAAGAACCACCGCGAGCCGGGCAACCAGTGGCTCAGAACGCTGATCTTCGACACGTTCTCGGACTGAAGCGAGCCAAACGGCGCGGGGAGGGTTGCCTTTTTTTCGCACTCAGCCCTGTTGCAAAGAGCGTGTCCCGGTTCGATGCAGGCCAAGCGCCCACGGCGGGCGGGGGCTGGCCTGCGGCTCAGCCCAGCGCCAGCTCGGCCAGGGGCTGGCCGAGGTAGTCCGCCAGCACCGCGACGATCAGCGCGTGGTCCTCGCGCTGCGGCAGGCCGGAAACGGTGACGCCGCCTACGCAGCCGCTGCCGGCCAGGCGCAAGGGGAAGCTGCCGCCGTGCGCGGCGTAGTCGCGTGTGGCCAGCCCGAGCTTGGTTTCCAGCGTCTGGCCGTCGCGCTGCAAAGCCAGGCCGATGGCGTAGGAGCTCTTGTGCTGCAATTCGACCAGGTTGCGCTTGCGCCGCGCCCAGTCGGCGTTGAGCGGCGTGGTGCCCGCCATCGCGAGAAAGAACACCGTCTCGCCCGCCAGCCGGATTTCGATCGCCAGCGCCGCCCGGCGCGCCTCGGCTGCCGCCTTCAGACGACAGCCCAGCTCCCAGGCGGTGGCGCGGTCCAGATGCGCGAACTGCAGCCGCTCCTCCTGCCATGCGATGCGGGCGAGATCGGCTTCGATACTCTGGCTCATACGCCCTCCTCGCTAGCCAGCCGCACTTCCCGCCCCTCTTCGGCGCTCTGGCAGCCGGCCTCGATCAGCTGCATCACGGCGATGGCATCACTCGCCGACACCGGGTTGGCTGTGCCGTGCAGGATCGCGTCGCGCAGCGCCGCGTAGTAGGCCGGGTAGTCGCCGCGCCGGGTCGGCTCAGTCTCGTGACAGGGCTGGCCATCGCGCCAGCTGATGAGCGTGCCGTCGCGCGGATCGATCCCCCAGTCGACGGCGGGCGGGAACAAGCCGGCCTTGAGCATGGCTTCCTGCTCGTCCAGCCCGTGCTTGAGGTAGCTGGCGGCGGTGCCGTGCACGGCGAAGCGCGCACCCGGCTCGGCGGCCAAGGTGGTGGCGTGCAGGATCACCTGCAGCCGGTCATAACGCAGCAGCGCGTGGAAGTAGTCGTCCACCTCGGCGCCGTCGCGCAGCGTGGCGCGCGTGAGCGTGATGCCCGCCGGCTGGCCGAACAGCTGCAGCGCCTGGTCGATCAGGTGCGGGCCCAAGTCGTACCACAAGCCGGAGCCGGAACTCGCCGCGCTCTCGCGCCAGCGCTGCGGCACCTCGGGACGGTAGCGGTCGAAGTGCGACTCGAACTGCACCACGCGGCCAAGCCGGCCCTCGTCCAACAGCGCCTTCAGCGTCAGGAAGTCGGCATCCCAGCGCCGATTGTGGAACACCGACAGCACGCGCCCGGCGGCAGACGCCGCCCCCTCCAGCGCGCGCGCCTCGGCCACGGTGACGGTGAACGGCTTGTCGACCACCACGTGCTTGCCGGCCGCCAGCGCCGCGCGCGCCAGCGGATAGTGGGTCTCGTTCGGGGTCGGGATCACCACCAGGTCGATATCGGCGCGGGCGAACAGGGCTTCGGGGGTCGCCTCGACCCCGAGCTGGGGGCGCTCTGCACGCACCTGCTCCGGCCGACTGCTGCTGACGGCGACCAATTCGAGGCCTGGGGTGGCGGTGATCAGCGGAGCGTGGAAGGTCTTGGCGGCGCTACCGTAACCGACCAGTCCGACACGTAGGGGATGGGGCATGGGCTTGTCCTCGTAAAACAGAAACCCTGCCTAGCGGGCAGGGTTGCGGAAAAAGGCCTTCCAGGCGGGCTTTGGCCAACCTGGAAAGTGGTCTCATGCGCTTACAGGATGAAACGGGTATTGATGAAATTGCTCTCGTTCGACAGCACGATCGCGTCCAGCAGCTTCTTGCTCGCCTCAGTCTGCTTGGCCGCCACCATCGAGCGGATCGAGAAGGCGCGCAGCGCATCGTGCACCGACAGCGTGCCCTCCGCCGAGTCCTTGCGCCCGGCGAACGGGAACACGTCCGGACCGCGCTGGCACTGGCAGTTGATGTTGACGCGGCAGACCTGGTTCACCAGCGGATCGACCAGCTCGGCGATCTGGTGCGGGTTGCTGCCGAACAGGCTGACCTGCTGGCCGTAGTCCGAGCTGATCACGTAGTCCAGCGCGTCCTCGACGTCCTCGAACGGCGCCACCGG
>JACPUY010000072.1 GCA_016192025.1 Pseudogulbenkiania sp.
ATGAGCATACGGTTGCGGAACATGGTCGAACTCCTCTATGAATGGGACCGGGAATGGGACAGGGGGCGGGACAGGGCAGGGCCTTATCCGAAGGTGAACGCGAATGCCTGCACCCCAGGGTCGAGAAACTCGATCCGGAAGGTGCGTTCCCGGGCGCCGTCCTGCTGGCGCACCAGCTGGTACAGCCGGTTGCCGTCGACCGTGCCGTTGCCGCTGTTGTCGACGTCGGCGCCATGATCGGCACCCGGTGCGGCGCCATCCAGCGTGACCCGGAAACGCACTGGGGTGCCGTGCGGAGTACCCAACACCAGATGCAGGTCGCGGCCGCGGAAGCGGTAGACGATGGCACCGTCCGGGCGTGCCAGCGTGGCCGATTCGTCACCGACCTTCCACTGACCGGCCAGTCCCCACTGGTTGAGCGCCGGTTGGCTCGGCGCCGAATAGTGCACAATGCGGTCTTGTTGGACGCGCTCGGGCGAGGCGAAATGCTCGGCGCGCTCGCTGCCGATATAGGTTTCCGGGGAGATGTTGCCATCGTTGCCGGCAGCGGCCATCACCCCGCCGGCCGGCAACGGGAGCGGCGGGGCCATGGTGCCGGTGACGTTATGGTGAGCCTCGGCCAGCAGCTGGCGGATCGCCGCTTCGGTGTGTGCGTAGTCGCCCTCGCCGAACACGTGGTCGCGCACCCGGCCCTGGGCGTCGATCAGGTAGTGCGCCGGCCAATACTGGTTGTGGTAGGCGTTCCAGATCGCGTAGTTATTGTCCATCGCCACCGGGTAGCGGATGCCGAGGTCGCGGACGGCTTTCCGCACGTTGTCCTCGTCGCGCTCGAAGGCGAATTCCGGGGCGTGCACGCCGATGATCACCAGCCCCTGGCCCTGGTATTTGTCCCACCAGGCTTTCACGTAGGGCAGGGTGCGCAGGCAGTTGATGCAGGAATAGGTCCAGAAGTCGACCAGCACCACCTTGCCGCGCAACTCGGGCAGGCTCAGCGGCGCTGAATTCAGCCAGCGCGTGGCCCCGGTCAACGCCGGCGCCGGTCCCTCGTCCGCCAATTTGAGCGCGCTCGCCACCGGTACCATGCCGGCGCTCGGCCGCGCGGCCGTCGGCTTGGCCGCGCCGGATAGCGTGGCGATCAGGGTCTGCTCGGTACGGGCGGTGCTGGCGTAGGAGATCCTGGCCAGATACTGGGTATCCAGCCCGAGCGCGATCGCCGCTACGCCGGCCAGCACCGCGACGCCGAGCCCGCGGCGGATCCATTCCTCGGCCCCCAGCCCGCGTTTCATCAGGTTGAACACCCGGCTGCCGGCAAACAGCGCGCCCGCCAGCGAGGTGGCGGCGCCGGCGGCGAAGGCGAACAGCAGCAGCGCGGTGTGCGCATTGGCGCCGTTCAGCGCGGCGCCGGTCAGCACCAGCCCCAGGATCGGCCCGGCGCATGGCGCCCACAGGAAGCCGATGGCGACGCCGAGCAACAACGCGCCCTTGACGCTGCCCTGGTGCTCGGCGCGCTGCTGCAGTTGCCCGCCCAGCCGCACGAACGGTCGCATTACGCGCTCGGCCAGCGCCGGCAGCAGCAGGGTCAGGCCCAGCAGCGCCAGCAGCACCATCGCCGCGATCCGGCCGTACTGATTGGCCGTCACCACCCAGCTGCCGCCGACCGCGGCGAGCGTGGCCACCACGGAGAAGGTGGCCGCCATGCCGAGCAGGATCGGCAGGCCGGAACGGCGAAACGGCCGATCGGCGCGCGCGAACACGAACGGAATCACCGGCAGCACGCAGGGGCTGAAGAGGGTCAGCACGCCGCCGAGGTAGGAAAGAATCAGCAGGAGCATGGGGGCACCTTCTCTTTCAGGAAGCCTTCGGCTTGGGAACGAAACGCAGCGCCACGGTATTCATGCAGTAGCGCAGCCCGGTGGGCGGCGGACCATCATCGAACACGTGGCCCAGGTGCGCCTCGCACAGGGTGCAGCGCACTTCGGTGCGCTCCATGCCCAGCATAAAGTCACGGTGCGTGGTGATGTTTTGCGGCGCAATCGGCTGCCAGAAACTCGGCCAGCCGGTATGCGAGTCATACTTGGTTTGGGAGCTGAACAGCGCGTTGCCGCAGCAGACACAGCGGTACAGTCCGGCGTCGTGCCGGTTGTAGCCCGGGATCGAGAAGGGCGGTTCGGTGCCTTGCCGGCGCGTCACCGCGTACGCCAATGGCGACAGCACGCGCTTCCATTCGGCAACCTTTTGCACCAGCGGCAGGGTGACCGGTCCGAGTGACACCCCGGCATCCGAAAACCTGACCACCGTGACCGTCCGCAGGGCGAACGCGGCAGGGGCGGCACGGATGGCGCGGCTCACGCTGAGCAGGGCGGCGCCGCTACCAGTCAGCCAGCGCAGAAATTGGCGTCGTTTCATGGTCCCACTCCTCCTTCCCCATTTAGTCGCGCCTGATAGCGATTCCTTACTACCGTGGCGGCCGAAGGAGGGCTCCCGGACAACTGCCGGGTGCTCTGGTACTAAGACAGCCGACCGCCCCGGCTCGTTGCATGCGGCGAACATGAGCGTGAGTCGTGGTGGCCGACGTTTTCAGGAAACGGGCCATTACTTAGCCGAGAGGGGCCATATGACGAGGCTGTCGTGCCGGCTCGGTGGCGTTCGGCATCGGGTCTGTGGGGAGGGCCGGGCGCGACTGTGCTGATTGGCACGGACGACCGGTCTGTCTCAGATCGTCCGGCTGCGGCCGGCGGGCAATGGTTCTACGCTGGTAGAGAAAACTCTTCCAAGTGAGGAAGCCATGAAGCCCACTCCCGGATTGGTGGTCGTCACCGCTGCGGGCACCCTTGTCTCGCTCGGGCTGGCCGTGCTCGGCTGGGGCGGGATGGCGGCCTTCTTCTCCCACCCCGCCCGGATTGCCCTCGTGGTGGCCGTCGTGGTGATGGGGGGCGTTACTGTCTTCACGCAAGGAAACCTGAGCCCTGGCGAGCGCGAGGATCGGGCCAACCGCTGGGTGCTCCCGGTCTTTGCGCTGATCGGCCTGCTGGCCGCCTATCTTCCGGCCTATACGGAACGGATGGGGGTGTGGGTCGTGGGCGGGGATGGCATACGCTGGCTTGGTGTCGTGCTCTTCGTCACCGGCGGTGCGCTGCGGCTCTGGCCGGTCTTTGTGCTCGGCTACCGCTTCAGCGGACTGGTCGCCATCCAGCCCGGCCATACGCTGGTCACCAGCGGGGTGTACCGTGTCATCCGCAACCCCAGCTACCTGGGCCTGCTCGTCAACTCGCTGGGATGGGCCCTGGTGTTTCGTTCGGGGGCCGGGGTGTTGCTGACGGCGCTGATTATCCCGCCGCTCATCGCGCGGATACGCGCCGAGGAAGCGCTGCTGCGCACGCAGTTCGGTGGCGAGTACGAGGCCTACTGCGCCCGCACCTGGCGGCTGATTCCCGGACTATATTGATGACTCAACCTCGGATCGGGTAGAAGCCCGATCCTTTCCATTCAGGAGCCAGCGCATGTCCCTCTCCATGTACCAAGCCTCCGTCCCGGTGCTGACCCGCGGCTTGAATAATCTCGCGGCGATTCTCAACAAGGGCGCCGCCCATGCCGAAGCGAAGAACATCGCGCCGGACGTCTTCCTCCACGCCAGGCTCGCCCCCGACATGTTCCCGCTGGTGCGCCAGGTGCAGAGCATATCCGACGCGGCCAAGGGCTGTGCCGCGCGGCTGGCCGGCGTCGAAGTGCCAAGTTACGCCGACACCGAAACCAGCTTCCCCGAGCTGCAGGAGCGCATCGCCAAGACCGTGGCGTTCCTGAACAGCATCGCGCCGGAACAGATCGATGGCAGCGAGGAGCGCCCCATCACCCTCAAGGTTCGCAGCCGGGAAATCCACTTCACCGGGCAGACCTATCTGCTGACCTTCGTCCTGCCCAACTTCTACTTCCACCTGACCACCGCGTACGACATCCTGCGCCACAACGGCGTGGAGATCGGCAAGATGGATTATTTGGGTGGGGTTTGAAGCGGATAGGGAAGGCGTAACCCGCGCCGCTTGCGCCGGTGTCTTCCGCTCATGCCTAACGTTGAACAGCGGCTAAACTTCAACCATGCTTTCCGCTCAGTTTCGCGGGTGGGGCAGCCCTAAGGAGAATGATGTGAACGATGCCCCCAAAATCCTGGCTTTCGCCGGTAGTGCGCGTAAGGATTCCTGGAATAAGAAGCTGGTGAAAATCGCAGCGAGCGGGGCTCGAGCCGCCGGTGCGGAGGTGACTCTGATCGATCTGCATGATTTTCCCATGCCGCTGTACGATGGCGACCTGGAAAGCGAGGACGGGGTGCCGGCCAACGCCCTCAAGCTGCGCGAGCTGATGTTGAGCCACCAAGGCCTGCTGCTGGCCTCGCCGGAATACAACAGCTCCATTTCCCCTCTGCTGAAAAACGCGATCGACTGGACATCTCGCCCGGTAGACGGCAGCCCTGGCTTGGCCCCCTACTCTGGAAAAGTGGCCGCCTTGCTGAGTGCCTCACCGGGTGGTTTTGGTGGGTTGCGCGGCTTGGTCCATGTGCGCGCCATTCTGGGGAACATCGGCGTGCTCGTGTTGCCGGAGCAACTGGCGGTAGGTATGGCTCACGAGGCATTTGCCGCAGACGGCACGATGACCAACCCCAAACAGCAGGCCGCGGTGGAAGAGCTAGGCGCCAACCTGGCGACACTGTTGGCCAAGCTACATGGCCTTTCCCTCGTCCCCGAATCCACTGAGCGCCGGCATGACCTGACACGATTCCGTTGACCCGGAGCCAGGCCGTGGCAGGGTGTCAGTGCAGTTTGACTTGTGGCTCGGTGCGTTTGGTGAGCACTCTGCCGACCGTGGCCAGACAGGTCCGGCTTAATCCGTACAGGGCCATCTTGTGCTTGCTGTAGAGGGACAGGTACATCAGGCGGGCAAACTGTCCCTGAATGAACAGGCTCTTGCGCGACAGGGAACTCATCAGGCTTCCCACCGTACTGTACTTGCCCAGCGAGATCAATGAACCCAGATCCCGGTAGGCAAACGTTTGCAACGGTTTGCCTTGCAGATGCCGCTTCAGGTTCGATAACAGCAGGGTGGCTTGTTGATGGGCGGCCTGGGCGCGTGGCGGAACCCAGCCTTGTTTCTCTTCCCACGGACAGGCGGCGCAATCCCCCAGGGCAAAAATGTCCGGGTCCAGCGTGGTTTGCAAGGTAGGGGTGACCTGCAGCTGATTGATCCGGTTGGTTTCCAGTCCGTCCAGCCGAGTGAGGAAGTCGGGCGCCTTGACCCCGGCGGCCCAGACCACCAGTTCCGACGGGATGCATTTGCCGCTGGCGGTCATGACGGCCGTCTCCGTGACCTCGGTGACCTTTTCTCCGGTAAACACCGAGACATTCAGCTTCTCCAGCAGACGGCGGGCATTGCCCGACAGCTCAGGCGGCAAGGCCGGCAGGATGCGTTCCCCGGCTTCGATCAGGGTCAGCCGGATATCCCGGTCGGGATTGATGCTTTCCCGTCCATAAGCCACCAGTTCCCGCGTGGTGTTGCGCAGCTCTGCCGCCAGTTCGACACCCGTGGCCCCGGCGCCAATGATGGTGATCTGCAATTGTTCCGGGCGTAACGGCTCCGTTTGCAGACTGGCCCGGATGCAGGCGTTCACCATGCGCTGATGGAAATGCGAGGCCTGCTCCGGCGTATTCAGACTGATGGCATGCCGGGCAACGCCCTGGGTGCCGAAATCGTTGGTGCCGCTACCGACGGCCAGCACCAGGATGTCATAGGGGATGCGGCGGCGCGGAATCAGTTCCTGCCCGTCGGCATCCAGGGTGGGGGCGACATCGATGACCTTTTCGCTGCGGTTCAGGCCGTCCATGCGGCCGAGACAGAAGCGGAAGCCATGCCACCTGGCCTGGGCCAGGTAGTCCAGTTCTTCCTTGGCCGGATTCATGCTGCCGGCGGCAATCTCGTGCAGCAAGGGCTTCCAGATGTGGGAGCGGGAGCGGTCAACCAGGGTGATCTGGGCCTGCTGTTTGCGCCCCAGGGTATCGCCCAGCCGCGTTGCCAGAGCCAGGCCGCCGGCACCTCCCCCGACAATGACAAT
>JACPUY010000073.1 GCA_016192025.1 Pseudogulbenkiania sp.
GCAAGGTTTGCCCGAAGGAGTTTTCCTTGAAAAAGCTGGTCGAGCTGTTTGTGCTGCCGAAAAAGGCAGCATTGACCTGGGAAGGCGTGAAGGGCTGGGCCGTGTTATCACTGAAATTCACCAGAATAACCGCGACCTTCTGTTCGCCCAAGGTACTGGTTGACGGTGCGGCAAGCACTTGTACGGTGCTGCCGCTTCCGGAATCGAGTGCCAGCACGTTAGTGCCAACCTTCGCGCCGCGCACCCGCAGCTTGGTGCCGGTCAGGTGGTGCGGTGTGTGGGTCTTGAAGCGGAGCTCATAGCGCTCGCCCGATTCGGTCTTCAGAAAGTGCCGGGTACGGCTCTTCTTGTTCTTGAAGTCGTCTTCGTGCAGCACTTCCAGTTCGCCTTCGAACTGGGCCTGCTGGGCGGTGGATGTGGCTTGAGAGACCTGGGAAGTAGACGTGGCCTGGGTGGTTTTCTTCAGGCCGACGGTGGATTGGGCAAAGCTGGGGGAGGCAAAAAACAGCAGCGTCAGCCAGCAACACATGAGGATGCGGTACAGGCCGACGCGCTGGCCGGATAATCCCCTTGAATGGCGAAGCATGAGATTCCTTTCTTCATAAAAAAGGAAACCTCACCACAACCTGACCAGTCAACTTCGCCCATGGCCATCCAGATGAAAAAATGCCCCTATCGCAATAACAATCAAATCATTTTTGTTTTTGCCATTTTTATCATCTTGATAGCCATTTATTATTTTTAGTAGCACATAACCAGTCACAACACGGCGCCCTTATTGTCGGCGCTCAATGCGGTGAGTGTTTCCTATGTTTTACTTAACATTGGTGGGCAAACTATACACCCATGACACCAGATGGCAACCCATCGTCTCGTCATACGGCAAAACAAGACATAAGCATGGTAGAAAACGCAAAAAGAGCATTGAATCATACCGTTAACGAACATATCCACCTGTATTGGCAACCCAAGCAAATCTATATGAATATTGTTTTATCATTAAAAACAATATTCATATAAAACAATAGCCCGCCGCAATCACGCAGCAAAAAACTATAAAGCATTAAAAAGAAAGCCCCTTGGACAGCCAAGGGGCCAGATAGAGAGACTTACCGGTCACTCATTGCTTCAAGACGTTCTCACCCAGCAGTTTTTCCAGCCTGTCGGCGGTAACAGCCCCGGCGATACGGGTACCATTTTCAAACATCATGGTCGGCGTGCCGGTGATACGGCGTGGGCGCCCGAATTCGGCGAGTTTGGCGATGGGATTATCACAATCGGCTTTCCCGTCAGGAACAATGCCATCGTGTACCGCACTCAGCCAGGCTTTCGCCCGGTCCGGGGCACACCATATTTTCTGGGACTTGGCCGTGGCGCCGGGGTGCAGTTGCTCCAGCGGGTAGAGGAACACGTAGACCGTCACATCGTTGACCTTCTGCAGCTCCTTCTCCAGCTGCTTGCAGAACGGGCAATCCGGGTCTTCGAAGACGGCCAGCTGCCGCTTGCCGTTGCCTTTGACGATCTTGATGGCCTGGTCGAAGGGCAGTTTATCGAAGGGAATCTCGGTAAATTTCTTCAGGCGCTCGCTAGTCAGGTTCTGCCGGGTCTTGGCGTTGACCAGGCTGCCCTGAATGACGTAACTGACCTGCTCATCGGCATAAAATATTTGTCCGGCGGCATAGATTTCGTACAGACCCGAGAGCGGCTCTTTCACGACCGACTCCACTTTGGCGCCGGGGAAGCGCTCTTCGAACAGCGGTTTAACCGTTTTTTCGTCGGCGTTGGCCAAGCTACTCAATAACACTACAACCCAGCAAGCACATGTGATGCTATTTTTTCTCATCATCACCCTCTCCTTCTGAAAACCCTGAACACAGGGAAACAAGATTGAAGTCAGATATAGACCAGATGCGTTCTTATTGCACAGGGCACGCAGAGCCTGCGCAACTTTCACATCCACATCTTAATAAGCATTGCTATAATTCATCCCCCACTCCGGCGCATTGGCAAACGCCCAATAAAGCACCCAAAATCGGTAGCACGCGCGTCAGCAATCAATAGCTAGTACATGCCGCCTTCTGCAGTCATTACCAGCCTGAAAACCTATCTTGACTCTAGCTTATGCTCAAGAATTGACGAAATAATATTTTAAATACCCCTTTGAATCTTCTGATAGCGTTGACTAAAATTAACCGTGTATATTGTCATCGGCAAGGCAGCAGGAGGTAAAAGCCAAACCACCGGACGTCACTCTGAAAAGAGCCATGACCAGCAACCAGGGAGTCACGCCCCAGTGCTTCGCTGGATGATTCTATGGCCAATAAGAAGGAATAGTAATTAGAACATCCTGGCGATCATTTCGCTGGCGAGAGGGGAATCATGCGTGCGATTCCTTGGCAGGAACCGCCTTTGAGTAATCAGAGGAGGTGTGAAATGAGTACTAGCTGTTTTAGGTGGCGACAAAAAGCCCCCAAGACGCCCTCTTCCGCCACAGCAATAACGGCGGGCTATTTATTACCCTTACTACGTTTTTTCAAACGCCTGCTAGATTGGCGTCCTGCAGATATGACCAAGGTACGCCGCTTGAGTCTGCTGGCGGGGGCAGCCTTGGTTGGCGCCTTGGCGACCAGCCCCGCTTTTGCGGTTCACGACGATAACTTGTTCGAGCTGGACACCGGGGCGATCTGTACGGATAACCAGGGTAATTCCTCGCCATGCGGCGCCGCCAACGTCAAGGATGACGCCGTAGCGGGTGATGACTGGGCCAATATCTATTCAGGCCCCAATAGCGCCAAGACGAAAACGTTCATCGAAGACCCGGTCGGATCTGCCGAGGCCAGTTTCTTTGACATCGGCGGTTCGAAGGACGAGGAAGCGATCAGCACCTCACTCGGGGCGAACAAGTCCTGGCTGTATGACAACAACAACGACGTGGTCCCGGACAAGGACGACATTTCCCACGCTTTTGCCGCAGCCTACACCGCACCGAATGGCGACAAGATCTTCTACTTCGGCGCCGATCGCTTCGACACCAACGGCGATGCCCAGATGGGATTCTGGTTCTTCCGTTCGCCCGTGACCTTGGGTACCAAACCCAATTTTGTCGGGCAACACTCGGTGGGCGACATCCTGGTGCTGTCAGACTTCCACCAGGGCGGGAAAGTTGGCCAGATTACGGTCTATCAAGTGACTTCCGTGGATGCGAAGGGTGTACCGACGCTGAGCCTGGTCACCGACAAAGGCGAGGCTGACTGTGCGGTAGTGGGACCCAGCGACCCGGTTTGCGGCGTGATCAACAATCTGCCGGGGGAAGCGCCTCCTTGGTCCTATACCAACAAGGACGGCCAGTCGGCCTACCAGAAAGGCGCCCTGCTCGAGGGCGGGATCAACCTGACCAAATTAGGCCTGGAGTTCGGCTGCTTCAGCTCGTTCCTGGCCGAGACCCGTTCTTCCCATGAGCTCAGCGCGCAATTGAAGGACTTTGCGCTCGGGAAGTTCGAAGTCTGCGCGCTGGATGTGAAGAAGGAAGGAGACATCCTGTCCAAGGTGAGCGACCCGGCCGACTACACCATCACCATCACCAACACCGGCCAGCAGACGCTGTACAAGAAGACCATCTCCGACACCGTCCTCGGTACCATCACGACGAATGGCGTCGACCAGGCCAACTCCAACGTGCTGAGCAACACCTGCAGCGCGAGCCTGGCCCCGGGAGCAAGCTGCGTGGTGACCTTGCGTCGCACGGTGCAGGCGGGCGATCCCGATCCGCTGACGAACACGGCGAGCGTGGTGTACACGGAGAAAGCCGACTTCAGCGGTGTCGCATTGAGCAAGACGTCCAACCACGATGTCAACCTCTTCCAGCCGTCCATCACCCTGACCAAGTCGGCGACCCCGACCGCACTGTTGCAAGGTGGAACGGTGAACTACACCGTGAAGTTGACGAACACCAGCTCTACCGACACGCCACTGCTGAACTGCACCATCACCGATGCGGCCTTGGGCATCAACCAGCAGGTGACGAACCTGGGACCGAACGCCGACTACACGCTGACACCGTCGTTTACGTTCACTAATCCCCAGTCGCTGTCGTGGTGCCAGCTCAACAACGTCGGGCTCCTCGAGTGCACCAATACCGCGACGGCGACGTGCTCTCCGCAGGATTGGCCGAACGTGCTCGAAAAGACAGCCACAGCGAAAGTGGTGGTAACGCCGGCTAGAGTGGAACTGACGGTAACGAAGACCGGGCCGCAGTACGCCAAGGTTGGGGATGTGGTCCCCTACACGATCGTAATCACCAGCCTGAGCAACGTTCCCGTTACCATTACCCAGCTCACCGACACGGTGCTCGGGAATCTGGCGAGCTACTGCCCACCGACACTGGCTCCAATAGGTCAAACCGGTTCCAGCTGCACAATCAACGTGTCGCGCACGGTGCAAGCGGGTGATCCCGACCCGTTGAACAACACGGTCACCGTTGGCGTTCAGGATGAGTTTGGCAATACCGCGTCGGCAAGCGCTTCCCACAGCGTGGATCTGGTTCATCCGGACTACACGGTGGCGAAATCGTGCGTGAGCCAGCCGGTACCGGCAG
Organism: Pseudogulbenkiania sp.; assembly: GCA_016192025.1. Taxonomy (GTDB): domain Bacteria; phylum Pseudomonadota; class Gammaproteobacteria; order Burkholderiales; family Chromobacteriaceae; genus Pseudogulbenkiania. The sequence goes on from JACPUY010000073.1 coordinate 4,595, forward strand.
GAGCTTCGGCCAACTTCCAGATCAAGATCGCGAATAGCGGTGACATTCCGCTGTTGCTCGATATCCTGGATCCGGCACCGTTCACACCGGCGGTCGATCTGAAGGATGTCCAGCTGGGAGTGGTATCCGGTGGCAATTGCATCTATGACGACAATCCGGCAGACGGCTGCTACCAGATCGAGGGCGGCATCATTGCGACCGGCACCGAGGTGAGCAACACCGTCGATATCCATGCAACCTTGCCTGATCAGTTCAAGCTGCCGAACGTCATCGACAAGTCCGCCAATGCCAGCTGCACCGTCCAACAGGGTGGGGCAAGTCGTACGCCGGGCTTCTGGAAGACCCATGGTGGGCTGGACGGCTACACGTGCCACGTGTTCGACAGCAGCAACCATCTGGCCGGCAACGCCAACCTGGGTTGGAAGACTCTGACAACGTGCGATGATGCACTTGGCATATTCTGGGCCAGTGCCGCCAAGAACACCGACGGCAGCAAACGCAGCCAGCTCTGCCAAGCTACAGAACTGTCTTCGTTCCAACTGCTGGCGGCTCTCTTCAACCAGGCTCTCGACAATGGCAAAGCAGTGCCGATCGATCCTAAGAGCGGGCTGGATATCATCAAGGCAGAGCAAAACGCCCTGTCGGCTTGCTACGACAACAACGCGAACACGGCTTGCGACCGGAACAACATCCTGCGGCTGAAGTCGCTGCTCGATGCGTACAACAATTCGGGTGACGACGTCGCCATCATCGACCAGGATGGTACGGTGATTGGTCATGCCGATCCGAAAGAGTCTCATCAGGATGCCAACGAGGCAGCCGGGGACTGCGCCAGCAAATAAACCAGGCGGCACCCGCCACTAGACTGAGGACCGGTCTCCGACCGGTCCTTTTTACGTACGCCACCGGAAAGCCACACAAAAGACAAGGAGGCCCGGCATGCTGCTACACGCATCGGCAACCACCGGCACAGGTAGACAGCC
>JACPUY010000038.1 GCA_016192025.1 Pseudogulbenkiania sp.
CAATGGCAAGCCGATAGAAATTGCCCCCAGTCATTCGGCCGATGTCATCCTGGCGTGGCAGCCGGGCCGGGTGCCGCTGTCACGGCAGACCGTCATCGTCATCGGCTCTTCCACCGGCGGTACCGAAGCCTTGCGCGCCTTGCTGACGGCGTTGCCGGAAAACATGCCGCCGATCCTGGTGGCCCAGCACATGCCGGAGATGTTCACCAAATCGTTCGCTGCCCGGCTCGATTCGCTGTGCCGGCTCACCGTGAAGGAGGCCGAGGACAACGAGCGGCTGCAGGCCAATACCGTCTATATCGCGCCCGGACCCTCCCATCTGCTGCCCAAGGCGGCGCCGAGCATCGGATTTTCCACCGGCCTCAACGCCGGCCCGCCGGTGAACCGCCATCGTCCCTCAGTCGACGTGCTGTTCCGCTCCGCCGCCAACATGGCCGGCAAGAACTGCATCGGTATCATTCTCACCGGCATGGGACGGGATGGCGCCAATGGCATGGTCGAGCTGAAACAGGCCGGTGCCTACAATATCGCCCAGGACGAAGCCAGCTGCGTGGTATTCGGCATGCCCAAGGAAGCGATCGCCCAGGGCGGGACGCACGAAATATTGCCGCTGGATTCCATCGCCGGTCGTCTGGTGGCGCTGGTGCAACAGCGCCCGCCGGTGTCGTAACAGGATAATCATGACGTTTTTACCCATTCTGGTGGTCGAGGACGATGCCGATCTGCGCGAAGCCATCGTCGATACTCTCGGCCTGGCCGGCTACCCCACGCTCGAGGCGGGGGATGGCCAGGAGGCGCTGACGGTACTGGCGAAGGAGGCGGTCGGGCTGATCGTGTCTGACGCGCAGATGCAGCCGATGGACGGCTACACACTGTTTGACGAGGTGAAGAAGCGCCATCCCGGTCTGCCCTTCATCCTGATGACCGCCTATGGCGTGATCGAACGCGCTATCGAGCTGTTGCGCGCCGGCGCCACCCACTATCTGCTCAAGCCGTTCGAGCCGGCCAGCCTGATTGGCGAAGTCGAGAAGCATCTATTGAGGATGCCGGCCGAGGGGAGCGACGGCGTGGTGGCGGAATCGGCCGCCATGCGCCAGCTGTTCTCGCTGGCCAGCCGGGTTGCGCAAAGCGATGCCACTGTGCTGATTTCCGGCCCCAGCGGGGCCGGCAAGGAGGTGCTGGCGCGGTACATCCATCGCCATTCGCGGCGTGTGGCCGGGCCGTTCGTGGCGGTCAATTGCGCGGCGATACCGGAGACGTTGCTGGAGTCGACGCTGTTCGGCCACGAGAAGGGCGCCTTTACCGGCGCCGCGCAGGCGCTGCCCGGCAAGTTCGAGCAGGCGCAGGACGGCACGCTGCTGCTCGACGAGATCACCGAGATGCCGCTGGCGCTGCAGGCCAAGCTGCTGCGCGTGCTGCAGGAACGCGAAGTGGAGCGGGTCGGCAGTACCCGTACCATCCGGCTGGACGTCCGCGTGCTGGCCACCACCAACCGCGACATCGTCCGTGAAGTGGAGGCTGGGCGTTTTCGCGAGGACCTGTATTTCCGGCTCAATGTTTTCCCGCTCAACATCCCCGCGCTGGCCGCCCGGCGCGACGATATCCTGCCGCTGGCACGTCTTGTGCTTAAAAGGTATGCAGAGGCCGCCGGACGGGGCCCGCTCAGGCTTTCGAGCGGGGCGGAGCGTCAATTGACGGCCTATAGTTGGGAAGGTAACATCCGCGAACTGGAAAATGTCATGCAGCGGGCGGTGATTCTTGCCGCCGGGGTGGAAATTCTTGCCGCCGACTTGATGCTGCCGGACAATTCCTGCTTTGTGGAACCGGTTGCCTCTTCCCCGGTTGCCGTCGCCCCCTCAGCGGAATCCGACATGAGGACGCTGGAGCGCCGGCACATTCTGGACACACTGGCTGCCGTAGGCGGAGTGAAGAAGCTCGCGGCGGAAAGGCTGGGCATCAGCGAACGCACCTTGCGTTACAAGCTGCAGCGTTATCGGGAGGAAGACTCGATGGCGGAGGCGGACGAAGGGCGGATCGCGATGCCGGACAGCAGGGAGTAAGCATGGCGACACAGGGTATTGACCAGCTGTTGGGTGAACTGCGGGCTTCCGCCGCGCTGGCGGCAGGCAAGGCGCCGCAGCCGCAGGAGGCGCCGCAGGTTGACTTTGCGGATGTTCTCAAGTCCACTATCGAGCAGGTGAATTCCGCTCAGCAGACTTCGCAGGAAATGCAGAAGCAGTTTGAGCTGGGGGAAGAAGGGGTTAACCTGCAGGACGTGATGGTGTCTTTGCAGAAAGCCAGCCTGTCGTTCCAGACCATGGTCCAGGCGCGCAACAAGCTGGTATCCGCCTATCAGGAAATCATGAATACACAGATCTAGCGCTGCCCGTATCATGCCGGCAGCGGTTGAAATTGAAAGCATAAAACCACTGTATGGCTGATCTGGTAGACAACGCTACACCACCATGGCGAAGGCGCGTCAATGAAGCGGGCGAACGCTTCAAGGCACTTCCCAACAACAAGAAAATTCTCCTTTTCGCGGCGCTGGCCGCCGTGTTCTCGGTCATCGTCGGCCTGCTCATCCTCAATCGCACGCCCGACTACAAGGTGCTGTTCGCCAATCTGGCCGACCGCGACGGAGGCCAGATAACGGCCTCGCTGCAGCAGATGAACGTGCCCTACCAGATCGGCACCGGCGGCGTCATCTCGGTGCCGTCCGACAAGGTCTACGACGTGCGTCTGAAGCTGGCGGCACAGGGCCTGCCCAAGGCCGGTGGCGTCGGCTTCGAACTGATGGACAACCAGAAGTTCGGCATCAGCCAGTTCGCCGAGCAGGTCAACTACCAGCGTGCCATCGAGGGCGAGCTGGCGCGCACCATCGAGGCGGTCGGAGCGGTCGAGTCGGCGCGCGTGCATATCGCCATTCCCAAGCAGAGCGTGTTCGTGCGCGACCAGCAGCAGCCGACGGCCTCGGTCATGCTCAATCTCTATCCCGGGCGCATTCTCGATGCCGGACAGGTTGCCGGCATCCTGCACCTGGTTTCCAGTTCGGTCCCCAACCTGTCGGCCCGCAACGTGACCGTGGTCGACCAGGACGGCAACCTGCTGTCCAGCCTGGCGGACGTCAACAACGCCACCGGCCTGGATCAGCGTCAGCTCAGCTACGTGCACCAGATCGAGAGCGATTTCGTCAAGCGCATCGAAGCGATCCTGGAACCGATTTTCGGTCGCGGCAATGTGCGGGCGCAGGTCACCGCCAACGTCGATTTCTCCGAGGTGGAGCAGACGTCGGAGACCTTCCGTCCCAACTCGACCCCCAACCCGTCGGCGACCCGCAGCCAGCAGATCGTCGAAAAGCTGGGGAGCGG
>JACPUY010000084.1 GCA_016192025.1 Pseudogulbenkiania sp.
GTACCAGCGCGTGGAGAAGCCGCCCCACACCGTCACCAGCTTGGAGGCGTTGAACGAATAGATGATCAGGCTGACGATCGGCACGTAGAGGAACAGGAAACCCAGCAGCAGCACCCCCTTGAGCGTCTTCGGAAGCGGATTGCCGTTATACATTTTCCCCCTCCAGTTGGCGGGTCTCGTAGCGATGGAACAGCGCGATCGGCACGATCAGCATCACCACCATGATAGTGGCGACGGCCGAGGCCATCGGCCAGTTGTTGTTGTCGAAGAACTCGTTCCACAGCACCTTGCCGATCATCAGCACGTTCGGCCCGCCCACCAGTTCCGGAATCACGAATTCGCCCACCGCCGGGATGAACACCATCATCGATCCGGCGATGATGCCGTTCTTGGACAGCGGCAGCGTGATAGTCCAGAAGGCTTTCAGCGGCCGCGCGCCAAGGTCGTTGGCCGCCTCCAGCAGGGTCACGTCCATTTTCACCAGATGTGCATAGAGCGGCAGGATCATGAACGGCAGGTAGGCGTACACCATCACCAGGTATAGCGAGAACTGGTTGTGGAACAGCATTAGCGGTTCGCTGATCAGTCCGAGTGACATGAGCAGGTTGTTGATGATGCCGGTCGGTTGCAACAGCCCCATCCAGGCGTACACTCGCAGCAGGAACGAGGTCCAGAACGGCAGCATCACCAGCATCAGCAGCACGTTGCGCGCGGCCGGGTTGGCGCGGGCGATGGCGTAGGCGATCGGGTAGCCGATCAGCAGGCACATCAGCGTGGTGAAGAGCGCCACCTGCAGCGACGACAGATAGGTGTCCAGGTACAGCTCGTCGGTGAAGATGAACAGGTAGTTGGACAGGTTGAGCGAGATGTTCAGCATGCCCATATCGCTGTCATACTGGAGCAGACGCGTAAACGGCGGGATCGCCAGCTCCTGCTCGGCGAAGCTGATCTTCAACACGATCAGGAACGGCACGAAGAAGAACACCAGCAGCCACAGGTAGGGGAGCGAAATGACGGTGCCCTTGCCCGGCCGGAGCCGGTCGCGAACGGAACGCAGAATATCCATCATTCCTCCCTCACATGGTCAGCACGACAGGCAGGTCGGAGCGCCAGCGCAGGTTCACGCTCTCTCCCCAAGTCGGCGCCTCTTCGCCGGCCTCGTACCAGCGCGACGACGGTACCACCGACTTGACGATCTTGCCGCTCGGCAGACGCACGTGGTAGATCGAATAGCTGCCCAGGTAGGCGATATCCTCGATCACGCCGCGTGCCGCGTTCGGCGCCGGAGTGAACTCCAGCCGGTCCAGCCGCACGTCCTCGGGACGGATGCTGGCCCAGACCTGCATGCCTTTGGGTCCGGTGATGCCGTGATCGACATGGATACGTTCGCCCAGTTCGGCCGACTCAATCTCGACATAGTGGGGCTCGTCCACCACCACCTGGCCGGCGAACAGATTGGTCTCGCCGATGAATTCCGCGGTGAAGCGGCAGTTCGGGTAGTCGTAGATCTCGGTCGGGGTACCCACCTGCAGCAACTGGCCTTCGCTCATGATACCAATGCGACTGGCCATGGTCATCGCCTCTTCCTGATCGTGCGTCACCATCATGCAGGTCACGCCAACGGTTTCCAGCATATTAACCAGCTCCAACTGGGTCTGCTGGCGCAGTTTCTTGTCCAGGGCACCCAGCGGCTCGTCCAGCAACAGCAATTTGGGGCGCTTGGCCAGACTGCGCGCCAGCGCCACCCGCTGTTGCTGCCCGCCGGACAGCTGGTACGGCTTGCGCGTGGCGAACTTGCGCAGCTGCACCAGGTCCAGCATCTCCAGCACGCGCTCGACGATCGCCTTCTTCAGCAGCCGGTCCTGCTTCAGGCCGAAGGCGATGTTCTGCTCCACCGTCATGTGCGGGAACAGCGCATAGCTCTGAAACATCATGTTGATGGGACGGTCGTATGGCGCGAGACCGGTGATGTCCTGACCGTCGAGGATGACCTTGCCGGCGGTCGGCCTCTCCATGCCGGCCAGCATGCGCAGCAGCGTGGACTTGCCGCAGCCCGAACTGCCGAGCAGGGCAAAGATTTCATTCTTGCGGATAGCGAGATCGACATGATCGACGGCGAAGTTGTCGCCGAACTTCTTCACGATCCCGGATATCTGCAGATAGGGCGTCTCTTCCACCGGGGCCCCAGCCGCCGTCTTACGCTCTGCGACAGCATCCAACATAATTGTTACACCTCCCTCTGGCGCTCACCGGACGACCCCCGGCACCCACCAATTATCGAAATACACCCCGGCCAGCGGAATGCTGGCTCATTTTCTGTCACCGGATTCGGGTCACCGGTGTTCTTGCCTGACCGCACGTGCCAACCCGCCGCCGTGCGGCCCCCCTGAAACCGGGAAAGGATACCAAAACCGCAAAAAAGGGTCTTATTTTAAATATTCCGAATAGCCGGGATAAGTGGGAAGGATTGAGCAGCGAAAAATAGGCCAGGGCAGGCGGCTCCTCCGGACGGCAACGCAGTGGCACTTTCGTTATCCTCCTTTGCAGCCAGCCCGTTTTGACCAACTTTTTGGGTCATGACCGAACACCCGGCTTGTCTTAATTATTCGAGCGGCGCAGTGTCGGCCGTCTGTACAGCATCAGGAAAGAGTAATTTCGTTTAATAAAATTGACAAGCCAGACACATAACAAGACGACGGAGAAGGTCAGGAATAGCCATATTTGCCACAACGATCGGGCCAAAATCGACGGCGCGACATAGAAAAAGACCGGCGGAAGCCGGTCAGGATTGTTTAAATATCAAGCACACACCCTAGGATTTGCCACGGCCCCGCCGCTCGATGAACAAGCTACTGCCGGCCTGTTTCTTGGCCATCTTCTTGGCGTCGGCCACGGCCAGTGACACCTCGTGATGCGACAGGAACTGCCCGACCCCGGCGATGAGCACGCCGATCGACACGCTGGTCAGCGGGAAGAAGGTCAGCTCGCCGTTGCGCGCCGTTACCTCGAACCCGGCTACCTCGCGATGCGCCTCGTCGAAATGCGCCTGGACCTGCCGGTCGAAGGCGGCGATCACCTCCAGCAGACGCGCCTCCCAACCCTCGCTCTGCATCAGCAGCACGAAATCGTCACCGCCGATATGCCCCACCAGGTCGCGGGACGGGTCGGCCACCTGCAGCAGCAGATGCCCCAGCAGGCGGATCAGGTCGTCCCCGGCGGCGTAGCCGTAGAGGTCGTTGAACGGCTTGAAGTGATCCAGATCGGCGTAGGCGATGACGAAAGGCTCGCCACTGTCGAGCAGGCGGTCGATGGTTTCGGAGATCGGCACGTTGCCCGGCAGACCGGTCAGCGGGTTGGCATAACGCGCGGCCGAGATCTGCATCTCGGTGATCTTGCGCATCAGGTCAAAGCCGGTCCCCATGCCGAGATAGCGCCCGTTCTCGGTAATGATGAAACCGTCGATCAGGTGCCGGCGTTCCGCGGCCACCACCAGGCTGGACAGTTCCTGCACCCCCATCTCGGCGCCGACGATCAGTGGCTGCTTGTCCATCAGCGTGCGGCACGGCTTCTTGCCGTACAACTCGCGATTGAAGGGACGGGAAAAGCTTTCCAGAAAATCATGGCGTCGCAACAGCCCGACCGGCACCCCCTCGCTCACCACCGGGATGGCAAAACGCTCGGGCGCATCGGCAAACAGCCGGTAGGCGACCTCGTTCACCACCGTCTGCTCCAGCGGCATGACCTCGACCAGCAGATCGCGCGCCATCGCCAGACGCGGCCCGCCCAGCCGCTCACGGGCGCCTGTATACAGCAAGGAGCTTACCTCGGATGACACCTCGCGCGCCGGCAGCGGGGCCGGCCGGGCAAACAGGTAACCTTGTCCGTAGCGCACCCCCAGCCGGCGCAGCACACGCAGCTCAGCCACCGTTTCGATACCCTCCGCCACCAGCAAGGCGCCGGACTGGCGGGCGATGTCGACCATCGAACGGACGAACTGCTCCTTCAGCGGATCGCCCTGGATTTCCTGGACGAAGTGCTTGTCGAGCTTGACCACGTCGGGACGCAGCTCCGACCACAGGCGCATATTGGAGAAGCCCTCCCCCAGATCGTCCAGCGCGATGCGGAAACCGCTGCGGCGGTAATGGCTAGCGGCCTCGCGCAGCGCCTGGTAACTGGCGTTGGGGTGGGTCTCGGTCAGTTCGATGACGATGCGCTCGCTCGGCAGGCCCAGCATATTGAGGTAGGCCAGCGTCTCGCCCGATTTGTGCTCGGGCGCCAGCAAGGCTTGCGGGCTGATGTTCAGAAACAGGCAGCCGGGCAGCTGATGCTCGACAAACGCCTCAGCCGTAACCCGCCGGCAAGTCCGGTCCAGCGACACCAGCGCGTGACACTGCTCCGCCGCGGCAAACAGGTTGACCGGCGAATGCAGCGGACTATTGGAGGGCCCGCGGATCAGTCCCTCGTAGCCGAGAACGCTGCCCTCCTACATGTCCACGATGGGCTGAAAAACCGGCAGCAGCTTGCGCTCGTTGATGATGACATCCAGTTCATGACAAAGGGAGATATCGCAAGCCAACATATGAAACCCATTCCTGGCGTAACTATTTTCTTAACAGTCCTGAAATATAGCGTTAAACGATGACAGAATCGTGACGGTAACCGCCCGATAATTACCGATGCAAACATGGCGCCACGCCTCGCTCCCGATCACGACAGGCCCCATGCCAGAACGGGTTCAGCACACGCCCTCGTTGCAACTGGCCATTCGCCGAGTCTTGGGAATAGAATGAAATCTGGATAACACCGGTAGGAAGCACTGCCATGCCTCATGCCACACTGAACGGACAACGGATCTACTACGAACTGAGCGGCCACGGCGACAAGACGCTGGTGCTGTTCAACGGCATCACCATGTCCACCGCCGCGTGGACCATGATGGCCCCACCGCTGGAGGCCCATTACCGCTTACTCCGGCTCGACTTCCTCGGGCAGGGCCTAAGCGACAAACCGGTGGCCGACGCCTACCGGCTGGAACAGCAGGCCGAGCTGACATGGCAGTTACTGCATCAGTTGTCGATCGACAAGGTGCATGTGGCCGGCTTGTCCTACGGCGGCATGGTGGCTCAGCACTTTGCCCACCGCTACCCGGAATGCCTTGATCGCCTGCTGCTTGCCTCAACCCTGGCCTGGTCGGACGAAATCAACGCCCGCATCAGCGACAGCTGGATCGCCGCCGAGGCGGCCGGTGGCCTCGACCTGCGCTACGACGTCAGCATCCCCTGGTTCTTTTCCAGCCGCTTCCTGGTTAGCAATGCCGCCCAGCTGGAAGAGCTGAAAATGATCGCTGGCATGGTCGACTGGCCCGCCGTCACCCGGCTGATCGCCGGAGTCAAACGCCACGACGCGCGCACCTGGCTGGCCGAGATCAAGGTGCCCACGCGCGTCATCGTCGGCAACGAAGACCGCCTGACGCCGCTCTACCAGTCGGAAATATTGGCCAACAGCATTCCCGGCGCCTCGCTGCATGTACTGCCCGCCATCGGCCACGTCATGCACATCGAAGCCCCCGACGTGTTCGCCCACGAGATTCTTCGTTTCTGCACGCCCTGACCCCCTATAAGGAGAACCCATCGTGCTGCACCCCGTCCTGCAATCCGTAGACGACAAGGGCATCGCCACCATCACACTCAACCGGGCGGAGCTACACAACGCGCTGGACGACGACATGATCCTCCAGTTCACCGCCGTGCTGGAAAGCCTGATCGCCGACGCTCGCGTGCGCGCCATCGTGCTGGCGGCCGACGGCATCAGCTTTTGCGCCGGTCACGATAACGCCTGGATGCAGCACATGGCCGGATTCAACAGCGAGGAGCTCAAACAGCACGGCCGTTTGCTGGCCAACTTGCTGTTTACCCTCGACTCCTGCCCCAAACCGACCATCGCCCGGGTACAGGGCTCGGCCTTCGGCATCGGTGTCGGCCTGATCGCCTGCTGCGACGTCGCCATCGGCGTTTCCGAAGCCCTGTTCTGCTTCTCCGACGTCAAGCTCGGCGTCATTCCGGCCATCGTGGCACCGTACGTGATCCGCGCCATCGGCGAACGGGCCGCGCGGCGCTACTTCGTCACCGCCGAGCGCTTCAATGCCGGCAAGGCCAAACGCCTCGGACTGCTCCACCAAGTCGTCGAAAACGAGGAGCAGGATCTGGCGGTGGAGCAGATGGCGCGCCAGGTGCTAGTCAACGGCCCACAGGCCATGGCGGAAGCCAAGCAGCTGGTCAGGGAACTGGGCGGCCAAGCCATCAGCGCCGACACCCTCGACCTGACCGTCGAGCGGATCGCCCAGGTTCGCAGCAGCGCGGAAGGCCAGGAAGGCATCGCCGCCTTCATCGAACAACGGGCACCGGCCTGGCTCAACTAGCGCCGGTTATGGAGCTAATCCTCTCGGCCAAGCCGCACCGTTTGGCTGAGGCATTTCCGCAATTACGCCATCAAACTTCATCTCTGCGGCATCGCTACAGACGCCGCCCGCGCTTTCGTGAAGAATGGAATCACCATTCCCACGAAAAGCGTGCCCGATGAACCTGCCCTCCACTCACTACGATTTCCTGACCGGCACCCTGCAAAACCAGCCTCCGGCTGCACGCGAATGGTCGTTGGCCAGCGGCGCAACGGCACGCTGGCATGAACGCGGCATTCTCGAACTGGTTCCTGAACGCCTGGACAACACTACCGACCGGATACTGATTTCCTGCGGCGTGCACGGCAACGAAACGGCGCCGATCGAAGTCGCCAACGGCATCCTGCTCGACATCCAGCATGGCCGCCTGCCGCTCGCGGCGCATGTGCTGCTGATGCTGGGCAATCCGGCGGCCATGCAGGCCGGCGAGCGCTTTCTCGACTACGACATGAACCGCCTGTTCAACGGCCAGCACGCCAAGCACCCCGCAGCGCAGGAAGCGCTGCGCGCTGCCTTGCTGGAAAAGGTGGCCAGCGAGTTCTTCGAGCGCGCCCCGGCCGCTTGCCGCAGATTGCACTACGACCTGCACACCGCCATTCGCGGTTCGGTGTTCGAGCGCTTCGCCATCTATCCCTATCTGCACGGATGCGATTACAACCGCGAGCAGCTGTGCTGGCTGGAATCGGCCGACATCACCACGGTGCTGCTGCACAGCCAACCCGCCGCCACCTTCAGCTACTACACCAGCCGCCACTGCCAGACCGACGCCTTAACGCTCGAGCTGGGCAAGGCCCGCCCCTTCGGCCAGAACGACCTGTCGCGCTTCGCCGGCATTGACCAGGCGCTGCGCCGGTTGCTGAGCGGGCAGCGTCAGCCGCTGCCGGCCTTTGCCAATGAGCGCTTCCAGCTATTCCGCGCCAAATACGACCTGGTCAAGCACAGCGACCAGTTCCGCCTGCACCTGCACGATCAGGTCGAGAACTTCACCCGGCTGGAAGACGGCTTCGTGATCGCCGAGGACCAGGACGTCCGTTACCAGGCACAAGGCGGCAACGAGCGCATCCTGTTCCACAAC
>JACPUY010000085.1 GCA_016192025.1 Pseudogulbenkiania sp.
ACGTCGCCGGCCAGCTCCCGGCCCAAGGCGGCAACGCCGCCGACTTCACCCTGACCGCGGCCGACCTGTCCGAAGTCAGCCTGGCCTCCTTTGCCGGCAAGAAGAAGATCCTCAACATCTTCCCGAGCATCGACACCCCGACCTGCGCCACCTCGGTGCGCAAGTTCAATGAGAAGGCCGCCGGCCGTGCCGACACTGTGGTGCTGTGCATCTCGGCCGATCTGCCGTTCGCGCAGAAGCGCTTCTGCGGCGCCGAAGGCATCGAGAACGTCACCACCCTGTCTACCTTCCGTCACCCGGAATTCGCCGAGGCGCTGGGCGTGAAGCTGGCCAGCGGCCCGCTCGCCGGCCTGACCGCGCGTGCCGTGGTGGTGCTGGACGCGAACAACGCCGTGCTGCACAGCGAGCTGGTGGCCGAGATCGGCAGCGAGCCGAACTACGACGCCGCGCTGGCGGTGCTGTAAGGTTGGTCGAGAGACCATGAAAAACGGGGCGAGTTATCGCCCCGTTTTTCATGCCGGTCTGGCCCGCTCAGCCGGCGTAGGCCGGCCGTGCTGTGGGTTCCGTGGCGGCCGGCGCTACCAGCCCGTCCAGCCGGAACCACGCCAGGTTCTGGTTCAGTTCCCGCGCGGCGCCGGAGAGCTGCTCCATCACCGGGGTGATTTCCTGCATCTGCCGGTTGATGCCGGCGGCCAGTTCGGCCACTTCCTGGCCCGACTGGCGGATCTGCTGGCTGGTCTCGTCCTGTTCCTCGGTGGCCTGGCCGATGTCGCCCATCAGCCGGTTGACCTCGGCCAGCGCCTGGTCGACGGCGAGCAGCACGGCATCCAGCGTCTGCTGCGCGGCGGTGTTTTCGACACTGGCGCCGTGCGCTTCGTCCATGGTCTGCTGCAGCGTGCGGGTGGCTTTCTCGACCTGCTGCAGCGTGCCGAAGATGCGTGTGGTGGCGTCCGAGGTGCGTTCCGACAGTTTCCTCACCTCGTCGGCCACCACGGCGAAGCCGCGCCCGGCTTCGCCGGCGCGCGCGGCCTCGATGGCGGCGTTGAGCGCCAGCAGGTTGGTCTGCTCGGCGATGTCGCGGATCAGTGTGCTGATCTGCGAGATGTCGCCGATCGAGCGCTGCAGGGCCTGCATGTCGGCCAGCGCGTGCCGGATGCCTTCGGCGAGCCGGTGCATGGCCTGGGCGCCGGTCTCGCCGACGCGGCGCGCCTCCTCGGTGCGGCTGGCGGCGTCCTGGGTGCCCAGCCCGGCCTGGCTGACGTGGCGTGCGATGCTGGCCGAGGCCTCGGCGATCAGCCCGACCGCGAGCCGGCTGTCCTCGCTTTTGGCCGCCTGGTGCCGGCTTTCTTCCTCCACCTCGGCCGTCAGCGCCAGCACCTGGTGGCTGTGTCGCGCGCTGCTCTGGGCGTTGTCGTGTACGGCTCGGATCAAGCTACCCAGCTGGTCTAGGAAGCGGTTGATGCACGCGGCCGCCTGCGCCAGTTCGTCCTTGCCGTGCGCCGGCAGCCGCACGCCAAGGTCGCCCTCACCGAGCCGGTCGGCGGCTTGCGCCATGGCGCCGAGCTGGCGCTTGAGGTGGCGCGCCAGCGCCAGCTGGATCAGCACCACCAGGCCGCTCGCCAGCGCCAAGGGGCCGAGCACCATGAGTGCCAGCTCGCCCAGCGCGCTTTGCATGCGGCTCTCTTCGGCGGCCAGCCCCTGCTGCTCGACCTGCAGCCTGGCGTCGATCAGCTCGACCAGCGGCACGATATGCAGCTGATAGGCCTGCTCGGGAATCGACAGCGCATCCTGCGGCGCGGACTCGGCGATGGCGATGGCGCTCTTCAGGTTCTTGGCAAACTCACCCCAGTGGCGGCCGAGCTCACCGCCGAAGGCCTGGCGCTGGGCGGCGGGCAGGGCGGGGGCGATGAGTCCCGCCAGCCGCGACACCGTGCTTTCGATGCCGGCCAGCCGCTCTGCCGTGTCCGGTAGCAACGGGTCGGCGCGCGCTAGCGACAGCACCGAGGCCTTGAGTTCGTTCAGGTTGGCCGACAGGGTCTGACGTTCGCGGTAGTGGTCGAACTGGCGGGTGAGGGCGGTCAGTTGGTAGCCGGTCAGCGCCAGCACCAGGATCAAACTGGCGACGCTGAACAGCACCGTCAGCCACAGACGTTTGACAAGGGTCATGGGAAGGATGGCGGCAAGAAAAGGTGGGGGGAGTCTAGCGCGCCACCATGACATGATGATGACGGTGTCCCGGCACGCCGACTTGATCTTGAGCAATGAAGTGCCGCGTGCGGCCTGCTAGGCTGAAAGCAGTCTTCTACCCGAAGCCATGCCATGACCCTGCTGCGAAAACACCTGCCATTGCTGTGCGGCCTGCTGGCCGCGCTGTGGCTGTTTTTTGCCTCTGCCGGTCTGCTCGGCGCCTGCTTCGGGCCGCATGGCGTGGGACAGATGCCTGCCGCGGCCGGCATGAAGCATCTGGGGCTGGCCGGGCACGGCCATGACCCGGTGCGATCCGATGCCGCCCGCCTTCACGAGGCCGGGGAATGGCTCGTCTGCGCCAAGCAGTGCGTGGGCGAGCTTGGCGGGGTGCTGAAACCCGCCGCTCCCGATTTCGGCTTGATCGCAGTCCTGGCTTTCGTCGTGTTTTCCTTGTTGCGCCTGCCCTTGCCGCTGGCGGCGCCCCTCACCCGCTACAGTATCGGTCGCTATGCCGTCGTCGTCGGCACGCCACCGCCTACCATCCGTTTCCACCGCTTCAACAATTAGCCTTCGGCCGCCCTTTCCCCGCGCCGGGAAAGCATCGGCACGCCTGCCCGAAGGGCGCCGGGCGCTGCTTTCTCTGCCGACTGTTCGACCGCGTTACCATCAAGGAGCCACACCATGAAAAAGTCGATCGTTGTTGTCGCCGCCACCGTTTTGCCGCTGTTCGCCGCTCAGGCCTGGGCGAACGAGGCTCATCATCCGGCACAGTCCACCCCCTCATCCACGCAGTTGATCAAGACGGCGGGCAAGCAGGCGGCTCCCGCCAGCCCGGCGCCGGCCGCCATGCCGCCGATGAAGCAGATGGACGAGCAGATGAAGAAGATGCAGGAGATGCACGAGAAGATGATGGCCGCCAAGACCCCGGAGGAGCATCAGAAGCTGATGGACGAGCAGATGAAACTGATGCAGGACGGCATGGCCATGATGAAGGACATGGGCGGCATGATGGGGCAGCGCGGCATGGGCATGATGGACAATCAGATGGGCAACAACATGATGATGAAGCGCATGGACATGATGCAAATGATGATGCAGATGATGATGGACCGGGAGGGCGGGCGCATGCCGATGAAGCCGTGACGACGTCAGGCGGGCCGTCACGTCGGCATGCCTGAGACGGCCTGCTGGCCGATCGAGGCCGGGCGCCTGGATGAGGCGCAAATCCAAGGGCCTGTCAGCCACAGGCCTTTTCTTGATCCAACCCTTTACATGGCAGGAGTAGCAACACATGCTCCCAATCCGATTCACTCTGCTGGCCAGTGCGCTGCTGCTGGCCGCCGGCATGGCCCTGGCGGGGCCGAGCGGCACCGTGTTCACCGCCAACGAGCGCGGCGCGTCGATCAGCGCGGTGCGGCTGGCGGACGGTGCCACCCGGACCATCCCGCTCGACATCGCGCCGCACAACGTGCAGGTCACCCCGGACGGCGCATGGTTGCTGGCCGTGGGCATGAGCGCCCATGCCGGCCATCATGGCGACGCGGCAAACGCCGGGCAGCTGCTGGTGTTCGATGCCGCCAGTCTAGAGCGGCCGGCCTTCACCCTGGCAGCAGGCGCCCATCCGGCGCATGTGGTCACCGACGCGGCCGGCCGGTTGGTCTTTGTCTCCGACTCCGGCGCCAACGCCGTGCTGGTGTTCGACCTGGTCAGCCGTTCCAAGGTCGGCGCGATCAAGACCGGACCGTACCCGCATGGCTTGCGGCTCAGCCCGGATGGCAAGGAACTGTACGTCGCCAACATGAAGGACGACAGCGTGTCGGTGATCGACGTCGACAAGCAGGAAGAGACGGCCCGCATCGCCGTCGGGCGCGCTCCGGTGCAAGTGGGTTTCACGCCGGACGGGCAGCAGGTCTACGTCTCGCTCAGTGCGGAAAACAAGGTAGGGGTGATCGACCGGGCGCGGCGCCGGCTGCTCGGCAAGGTCGCGGTCGGACGTCTCCCGGTGCAGCT
Organism: Pseudogulbenkiania sp.; assembly: GCA_016192025.1. GTDB lineage: Bacteria > Pseudomonadota > Gammaproteobacteria > Burkholderiales > Chromobacteriaceae > Pseudogulbenkiania. Next base: position 4,198 of record JACPUY010000085.1, read on the forward strand.
CTTTTCAACGCCGGACGGCCGCCAGGTCTATGTCGCCAACCAGGGGACGGCGCAGCAGCCGGACAACCGGGTGTCGGTGATCGACCCGGCGAAACGCCGGCTCGTCGCCACCGTCACCGTCGGCAAGGGGGCGCATGGCGTGGCCATGAGCCAGGACGGCGGCTACGCCTTCGTCAGCCATATCGAGGACGGGACCTTCTCGGTCATCGATACCGCTACTCGGCAGGTGGTGGCGACCCATGTCGTCGGGGCCGGCCCCAACGGTATCAGCTACAGCCCGCGTTAGCCCGTTGCGCCGTCGGCTTCGTCCAGCGCCTGCTGGTGTTTCACCGCCAGGCGCTGGTAGTGCTCGGCCGAGTATTTCAGAAAGGCGATTTCCTTGTCGGTGAGGCGTCGCACCGGCTTCACCGGGTTGCCGAGATACAGGTGGCCCGACTCCAATACCTTGCCCGGCGGTACCAGGCTGCCGGCGCCGATCATCACCTGATGCTGGATCACCGCGCGGTCGAGCACGGTGCTGCCGATACCGACCAGCACTTCGTCGCCGATGGTGCAGCCGTGCAGCGTGACGTGGTGGCCGATGGTGACGTTGTCGCCGATCACCAGCGGCGCGCCCAACGGGTCTTCGTCGCGCTTGTGGCTGACGTGCAGCATGGCGAAGTCCTGCACGTTGCTGCCGGTGCCGATGCTGATGCTGTTGACGTCGCCGCGTATCACGGCGCACGGCCAGACCGAGGCGCGCTCGCCCAGCGTCACCTCGCCGATCACCACGGCGGACGGGTCGACGAAACAGGAGTCCGGTACTTGCGGGGTGTGGCCGTCGTAGCGGCGGATATTGCGATTCATCGGAACGTCCTCATTTAGAAATTATCATTATGATACAAGGGCACCTCGCAAAACTTCAGTTTCCAAGCAAGACAAGGCGCGAATGAAACATTCCGACATGGCATGTCGTTGATATGCAAGGAAGAATTTTTCATGCGCAACGCCGTAATGCGACGAAAATGAGGGATTTTCGAGGTGTTCACAAGCCGAACCGTCCAAGGATGCCACGTCCATGAGCCAGAATCCGCTGCTCGATTTCTCCGCCCTGCCGCGTTTCGCAGAGATCACTCCCGCCCACATCACCCCGGCCGTCGAGGCCTTGCTGGCCGAGGCGCGCGCCACCGTGGCGCGGCTGACCGCCGACAATACCGCCCCGAGCTGGGACAACTTTGTCGAACCGCTGACCGACGCCACCGAGAAGCTGTCGCGCGCCTGGGGCGTGGTCGGCCACCTCAACGCCGTGGTCAACACGCCGGAGCTGCGCGAGGCCTACAACGCCAACATCCCGGCGGTGTCGGCGTTCTGGACCGAGCTGGGGCAGAACCTGGAGCTGTTCGCCCGCTTCAAAAAGCTGGCCGAACAGCCGGAGTACGCCGGCTACAACGCCGCGAAGAAGAAGATCATCGCCAACGACCTGCGCGACTTCCGCCTGTCCGGCGCCGAACTGCCCGAGGCCGAGAAGGCCCGCTTCGCCGCGATCCAGACGCGCCTGGCCGAGCTGTCTGCCCAGTTCGAGCAGCATGTGCTCGACGCCACCGACGCCTTCAGCCTGTATCTGGACGATGCCGCCCAGCTTTCCGGCCTGCCGGACGACGTGGTCGCCATGCTGGCCGAGATGGCCAAGGCCGACGAGCGCGAGGGCTACAAGCTCAATCTGCAGTTCCCCTGCTACCTGCCGGTGATGCAGTACGCCGATAACCGCGCACTGCGCCGCCAGCTCTACGACGCCTACGTGATGCGTGCCTCCGAGTTCGGCCCGGCCGAGCTCGACAACACCCCGGTGATCCGCGAAAAGCTGCAACTGGCGCGCGAAGAAGCCCATCTGCTCGGTTTCGCCAGCTTCGGCGAGCTGTCGCTGGCGACCAAGATGGCCGAGACCCCGGACCAGGTGGTCGACTTCCTGCGCGACCTGGCGCGCCGCGCCAAGCCGTTCGCCTTGCGTGACCGCGCCGAACTGGAAGCCTTCGCCCGCAATCAACTCGGCCTCGATACGCTGGAGGCGTGGGACCTCGCCTACGCCGCGGAAAAACTGCGCGTGGCGCGCTACGCCTTCTCCGACCAGGAAGTGAAGCAGTACTTCCCGGAACAGCGCGTGCTGGCCGGGCTGTTCGGCGTGGTGAACACGCTGTACGGCGTGACGGTGCAAGAGGAGCAGGCGCCGAACTGGCACAAGGACGTGCGCTTCTTCGACATCGTCAAGGACGGCGCCGTGATCGGCGGCTTCTACTTCGACCTGTACGCGCGCGAAGGCAAGCGCTCCGGCGCCTGGATGGACGACGCGCGCGGCCGCCGCGTGCGCCACGGCGCGTTGCAGACGCCGGTGGCCTACCTCAC
>JACPUY010000086.1 GCA_016192025.1 Pseudogulbenkiania sp.
ATCGAAAAAATGGCCAGCCGAGCGAGGAAGAGGCACGAGTCAAAATTTGTGCAACATTCAGGCTAGGAGGAGGGCGAATTAGGAAAGACAGCGGCAGCCGCACGTTGCCGGTGGCGCGGGTGAGGTCGAGCCAGGTGCAGCGGGTGCTGAGGTGGCCGGCCATCACCACGGCAGATAACGTCCCAGCGGGCAGGCCAGGGCGAACAGCAGGACCAGGTAGAGTCCCAATTGCACCATGGGGGGAGTCGTTCATTCCATGCCCTCCGCATTGAGCCGCGCGTACAGCAGATAGGTCAGCAACAGCGGGGCAGCAGCCCGGCTATTTCGTGTGGTGAAAACATGCTGGTGTGACGTGCCAATCAGGCTTGTATGAAATTTGTATTAATTGATCGGTGATTTTGTAAGTGTTTTTTGTATACTGTGTCCGCCCGACGCAGCCGGACCGAAGCGACGCGGGCAGATGCAACAATCAGGGGAAGGCGGCAGCGCGCCAGGCGGGGTGACACCGCCACCGTTGCCGTGAAGAACAAATAATCATAATGAGACACACGCTATGAAATCCTTACGTACTCGCATAATGGCCTTCGTCATCGTGGTGGTGGTGCTGCTGGCCGCACTGTTGAGTGGCGCCGCCTACTGGAAGATGCGCGACAGCCTGTTGGAGTCGATCCGCAACGAGATCCACCAGGCCGCCTCCGGTAAGGCCAGTTTCGTCACCGAGTGGGTGCAGTCGCGCCAGGCCGTCGTGGCCTCGGTGCTGCCGCGCTTCGGCAGCGGGGATCTGCAACCGATGCTCGACCAGGCGCGTGACGCCGGCGGCTTCGACGACATGTACGTCGGCCAGCCGGACAAGACCATGACGCAGTTCAGCAAGGCCGCGCCGGTGCCGCCGGGCTACGACCCGACCGGCCGGCCGTGGTACAAGGCCGCTGCGGCCTCCGAAGAAGCCATCGCCTCGCCGCCCTACATCGACGCCGCCACCAAGCGCCCGATCATCACCTTCGCCAAGGCGCGTCGTGACGGCGGCAGTCTGGTGGCGGTGGCCGGCGGCGATGTCACGCTGCAGCGCGTGGTCGACGAGGTCGTCTCGGCCAAGCTGCCCGGCGACGGCTACGCCTTCCTGATGACCCAGGATGGTCTGACCATCGCCCACCCGGCGCCGGATTCCGGCCTGAAGAAGATCAGCGAGGTGATGCCCGGCTACGATCCGGCGGCCGTCAGCAAGGACGGGCAGATCCAGCAGATCAGCCTGGACGGCAAGACCTTCATGACCATGCTCTACCCGGTCGGCAAGACCGGCTGGCTGCTCGGCGTGATGGTGCCGCTGGCGGCGGCCACCAGCCAGCTCGACCACCTGCTGCTGCTGATGGTCGGCCTGTTGGTGGTCGGCGTGGCGATCACCTCGGTGGTGGTGTATGGTGGGGTGGCGCGCATGATGTCCGGCCTGTCGCTGATGCGCGACGCCATGCGCGACGTGGCCAGCGGCCACGGCGACCTGACGCTGCGCCTGCCGGTGAAGTCGCAAGACGAAGTCGGCCAGATCGCCGAGGCGTTCAACCAGTTCATGGCCAGGCTGCGCGAGATGTTCCTGACCGTTCGCCACGAATCGCAGGCGCTGGCCGACGACGCCGCCCAGCTCAATCGCGTGGCCGAGCAGATCGCCGAGGATTCTCGCGTGCAGTCGGGCGAGCTGTCGGCCACCGCCGCCACCATCGAACAGATCACCGTCAGCATCAACCATATCGCCGATCACGTCGGCGAGACCGAATCGCTGGTGTCCGAGTCGCGCCAGAACTCGATCGAATCGCACCGGAGCATGGCCGAGGTGGCGCGCGAGGTGGAATCCATCGTGCACTCGGTGTCGTCGCTGCAGCAGGTGATGAACGGCCTGTCCGGCCAGTCGGAAGAGATCAAGGGCATCGTGGCGGTGATCCGCGACATCGCCGACCAGACCAACCTGCTGGCGCTCAACGCCGCCATCGAGGCGGCGCGTGCCGGCGAACAGGGCCGCGGCTTCGCCGTGGTGGCCGACGAGGTGCGCAAGCTGGCCGAACGCACCGCCGTCGCCACCGTGCAGATCGCCCAGATGATCGACCGCGTGATGGAGCAGACCGGCCAGGCCATCGCCCATGCCGACACCACCAACGCCCGCGTCGCCACCGGCGTCACACTGTCGCGCGAAGCGGCCGGCAAGGTCGAGCAGATCAAGGGCCATGCCGAGGATATCTCAGTGCGCATGAGCGAGATCACCTCGTCGACCTCGGAGCAGGGCGTGGCCACCAACGAGATGGCGCGTAGCGCCGAGCGCGTCAACGCGATGGCACAGCAGACCGACGCCTCGCTGCAGGATGCGCTGAGAACCATCCAGCTGCTGGTGCAACGCGGCGACGAACTGCGCGGGCTGGTGTCGCAGTTCAAGCTGTGAGGTGAGCGCATCCTCCAAGCCGGCTTGAACGGCAACGCCCCGGTTTCCTGATGGAGGCCGGGGCGTTTTTCGTTGCTCTGGCGGGGTGTGGCGTCGGGGCCGTGAAGGGGGGCGTCAGCTCCGGCACAGCGCCTTGGCGACCGTGGTGCGCAGTTCCGGCACCACTTCGTCCTCAAACCACGGGTTGGTGACGAACCAGCGGATATTGCGCGGGCTGGGGTGGGGCAGCACGAAGATGTCCGGCTGGTACTCGCGCCACGCCTTGACGGTGTCGGTCAGCGTCTTCTTGCGCTGAGTGCCAAGGTGCCAGGCCTGCGCGTACTGGCCGATCAGCAGCGTGAGGCGAATCTCGGGCAACTGTGTCAGCAGCTGCCGGCGCCACAGCGGGGCGCACTCCGGGCGCGGCGGGGCGTCGCCGCTGCCCTGTTTGCCGGGATAGCAGAAGCCCATCGGCACGATGGTGAGCCGGGCAGGGTCGTAGAAGGTGTCGCGGTCCATGTCGAGCCAGCGCCGCAGCCGGTCGCCCGAGGGGTCGTTGAACGGCAGGCCGGTCTGGTGCACGCGCACGCCGGGCGCCTGTCCCACCAGCAGGATGCGCGCCGTCGTCGCCGCCTGCAGCACCGGGCGCGGCCCCAGCGGCAGATGCGGCGCACAGTGCTGGCAGGCGCGGATATCGGCCAGCAGGGCGTCGAGTTCGGTGCTGCTCATGTTGATCACTACCTCTTTTGCTACCCCACGCGCCGCTTGCCGGCGATCACCAGCCACACCCCGCCGAGAATGGCGACCGAGGCCAGCATCAGGCGCAGCGTCACGGGCTCGCCCAGCAGCGCAACGCCGCCGACTGCGGCGATCACCGGTACGGTGAGCTGCACCGTGGCCGCGCTGGTTGCGCTCAGTCCGCGCAGGGCGTTGTACCAGATGGCATAACCAACCCCCGAGGCCAGCGCTCCAGACAGCACGGCATAGCCGGCGCCGGCGCTATCCCACGTCGCCGCCGGCATCAGCAGCAGGCTCAGCGAGATCGCCAGCGGCACGGCGCGCAGGAAGTTGCCCGCCGTCACCGTGGTGGCATCGCCCGCTCCCTTGCCGAGCAGCGAATAGACGCCCCACGCCACGCCGGCGCCCAGCATCAGCGCCGACCCCGCCAGCGGCGGCGCCGACAGCCCCGGCAGCAGCAAGCCGAACAGTCCGCCCAGCGCCACGCCCAGTCCGGCCAGCTGGCGGCCGCTCAGGCGCTCGCCCTTGGCCAGCCCGTAGCCGATCATCGTTACCTGCACCGCGCCGAACAGCAGCAGGGCGCCGGTGGCCGCCGGCAGGCTGAGGTAGGCAAATGAAAAACCGGCGGCATAGGCAAACAGCGCCAGCGCCGAACGCCAGCGGCCCGCGCCGGCAGCATGGCCGCCACGCAGGCTCACGATCAACCACAGCACCAGCGCGCCGGAAGCGAGACGGATGGCGGTGAAGCTGGCGGCGTCGATGGCGGTGTGCTTCAGCGCCTGGCGGCACAGCAGCGAGTTGCCAGCAAACGCGATCATGGCCAGTACGGTGAGCGCAGCGACGCGCTGGCGCGACATCGGGTAACTGGCAGGGGCGGCAAGACTGGTCGACATGGGCATTCCTCGGAGTGAAGAGTGCCCCATTGTAGGGGGATAACGACGGAAAAGGTGGGCCGAAAGGTCGAGCGCTTCGGCCAACCCGCGCCTGCAGAGCTCAGCGGTGAAAGCCGCCAATCGGCGCCAGGTAGACCGGACCGAAGCCGTCCAGTGCTTCTTTTACCTGCAAGCTGGGCGAGCCGTAAATGACAAAGCGGGTCGGTGTCAGCAGCGCGAAGAAGCGATCGGCAAAGTGGGTGCCAAACGTGCTCAGCTGGGTCAGTACCGCCGCCGAATCCTGATAGCGCTCGTAGATATGGCAGACTTTGCCGTCGGCGCTGATGCTCCATTCGTAGTTCAGCGTGCCGGGCTCGTTGGCCTGGGTGACGTCGACCATGTCGAGCATCAGTTGATGAAACTCGTCACGCTTGCCGGGCTGGATGGCCAGCTCCAGCAGCCAGTACACCTCGTCGTCCATGTCATTTCTCCTTGTTATGGACCCCTCTGACTCGTTATAGCAGGCGGGGTGGGCAGACCGGCGGGTCGCGCATTCTGCAGGGCCACGCCGGCATCAGCGCCGACATGGCCCTGCGCCTGGCCGAGGCACTGGGTACCAGTCCGGAGCTGTGGCTGGGAATGCAAGGCGCGTGGGACTTGTGGCAGGCCGAGCCCCTCCTCCTCCCCCCACGTCGGAAAACGGCGGCCCGCCGCCTGAGTCCGGCACGTCCCCCAAAACCCCGCCCGCCGCGATCACGCGTACAATGCCGCATCGTTTTTCCGACTCCCTCTACAGGACGCGAATCATCATGGCAAAAAACAAGGATCTCGACCCCGAAACCCAGGCCCTGCTGGAATGGTGCGCCGAGGTGGAGGCTCTGCTGGTGGCTGCCGGTGCCACACCGAGACAGGCGCAGGAACATATCGAGGAACAGGCTGAGTGGTTTACCGACCAGTTCTACGACGGACTGACGCCGGAAGAGGCGGCCAAGGCGGCGCTGAATGACTGAACGGCAGGCCAAGGGCGGCATGGAACGCGTCGCCGTCATCGACTTCGAAACCACCGGCCTGAGCCCCGGCACCGGTTGTCGCGCCACCGAAATCGCGGTGGTGCTGGTGGAAAACGGCCGGGTGATCGATCGCTTCCAGAGCCTGATGAACGCCGGAGTGCGGGTGCCGCCGGAGATCGAGCGGCTGACCGGCATCAGCAACGCCATGCTGAAGTCCGCGCCGCCGGCCGACGCGGTGATGCGCGAGGCGGCCGAGTTCGTCGGCGACACGCCGCTGGTGGCGCACAACGCGGCCTTCGACCGCAAGTTCTGGGACTTCGAACTGGCCCGGCTGGGCCGCACCCGCCGCCAGGACTTCGCCTGCACCCTGCTATTGGCGCGCAGGCTGCTGCCGGCCGCGCCCAATCATCAGCTTGGCACGCTGACGCGCTGGGCCGGCCTGCCCGCCACCGGGCAGGCGCACCGCGCCATGGCCGACGCCGAAATGGCCGCCAATCTGATGGGCCATTTGGCACAGCTGCTGCGGGTTCAGCATGGCCTGGCCGAGGTGTCGCACCCCCTGTTGTGCGGCATCCAGAAGGTGGCGGCGAAGCAAGTGGCGGATTATTTGCGGCGAGTGGCGAGCGGCTGAGCTATTGCAACCTCAGAAAAGACTTCGGCCAAGCCTGATCACTCCAGGTTGGCCGAAACGCTTTGGTATTCATCGAGCCGGCTTGTCGTGATGATCTGCCCCGCCGGGGCTTTCGCCCTACGATGCCGGCTCCTCCAGGCACCTGGCCGGGAGCCGCTGCAGCAGGACATCCAGCGGCAGCGGACGGCTGAAGTAATAGCCCTGGAACGCGTCGCAGCGGTGCTGGCGCAGGAAGTCTGCCTGCGCTTCAGTTTCCACGCCTTCGGCGATGACCGCCAGCCCCATGGCATGGGCCATGGCGATGATGGTGACGGTGATGGTGGCATCATCGGGGTCGATGGTGATGTCCTTGACGAAGGAACGGTCGATCTTCAGGTGATCGATGGGGAAGCGCTTGAGCTGGTTCAGCGACGAATAGCCGGTGCCAAAGTCGTCCAGCGAGATCCGCAGCCCCAGCGCCTTCAGCTCTTGCAGGGTGGCAATGGTGGCCGCCGGGTTGACCATGGCCAGGGTTTCGGTGATCTCCAGTTCCAGCAGATGGGGCTGTAGTCCGGTTTCGGCCAGTACTTGGCGGCACAGGGCAACGATGTCGTCGTTGTGAAACTGGCGAGCGGAGACGTTGACCGCTACGCTGACTCCTGGCCAACCGGCCTCCTGCCAGGCACGGCAATGGGTACAGGCGGTGCGCAACGCCCAGGCTCCGATGGGGACGATCAGGCCGGTTTCTTCGGCCAGCGGGATGAACTGGGCCGGCGACACCAGGCCGCTTCCCGGGCGTTGCCAGCGTATCAGCGCCTCGGCGCTGAGAATACGGCGATCATCCAGCGCAAACCGGGGCTGGTAGTGCAAGGTGAATTCCTCGTTCCTCAGCGCCTGCTGCAGTGCTGTCTCCAGCTCCAGCCGCTCCATCGCGTGCAAGCTCATTTCCGGCGTGTAGAAGGCGACACCGTGACGGCCTTGGCCCTTGACGCGATACATCGCGGCGTCGGCGTTGCTCAGCAGGGTTTCGCCATCCCCACCGTCCTGGGGGTAGAGGCTGATGCCGATGCTGGGGGTGATCAGCAGGTCGTGGCCGCCCACGTTGAAGGGTTGGGTAAAAACCCGGATCACCCGTTCGGCGACGCTGCCGGCGGCGTCGCTGTCGTCAAGATTGGCCGCCACCAGCACGAACTCGTCGCCGCCCAGGCGTGCGACCGTATCCATGTCACGCATGCACCCCTTGAGGCGACGGGCCACCTCCTGAAGGACGCCATCGCCGATGCCGTGTCCCAGGCTGTCGTTGATCGTCTTGAAACGGTCCAGGTCGAGCAGCAGGATGGCGGCGAGCATACCGTTGTCGCGTGCCAGTTCCAGCGTGCCGGTCAGCCGGGTGGCCAAGTGGCTGCGGTTGGAGAGGCCGGTCAGCGAGTCGTAGTTTGCCTGGTATTCCAGTTGCCTTTGCTGGCGCAGGCGCTCGCTGACGTCGCGCAGGACCAGCTGGATGCAGGGCACGCCTGCGTCGCCGCTGACCGGCACTGCGTTGACCTCGAGCGGCAGGGGGTGGCCCTGCTTGTTCCTGGCCTCCAGCGATATTCCCCTGAGCGGCTGGCCCTGCAGGACCTGGCCGAGGGCGGCGGCGAAGGAGGCTTGCTCGCTCTCGGCCAGTAACGTGGCGATAGGCAAGCCGGAGAGCTCGCCGTTCGGGTAACCGATCATGCTTTCTGCCGCCGGCGAGGCGTAGAGCACCAGCCCGCTTTCATCGATGAGCACGATACCGTCGAAACTGACCTCGACCAAGCTGCGGAAGCGCGCCTCGGACTTGCGCAGCGTATCGCGCGAGACGGTGGTCTTGCGCAGGCGATGCACCATGTGGTTGAAGTCCCGTGTCAGCTCGGCCAGCTCGTCGGCGGTATCGGTATCAACCTGAACGTCGAGGTCGCCCTCAGCCACCCGCCGGGCGGCATCGCGCAGGGTCAGCAGCGGCGCGCTCAGCCGCCGCGACAGTCGGTTGCCGACGGCCAGCGCGATCAGCGCCAGCACCGGCAAGCCCAGGCCGCCAAGCAGGAGGAAACGCTGGATGAGCGCGTGCCAGGCGGCGGCGATCTGTCCATCCTGTCGTGCCAGTGCCTGATGCAGCGGGTGGTCCGACCAGTGGATGGCGCCGTAGCCTATAGTCTGGCCATCGGGCGAGACGATGGAGAAGCGGCTGAGCTGGGGGGTGCCGTCCGCGTCGCCCGTGTTGAGGCGCATGCCGTAGGCAGGGTTGGCGGCGCTACCGTCGGTCAGTACCTTGCCACTGGCGTCGGCGATCAGGAATTGCTCGATGGGCAGCTCGGCCTTCATCCGCCGGATGCGCTTGTTGATGTAATAGATGTCGAGCTGGTAGAGCGGGTTGAAGAACTCCTTGCCGATGTAGGCGGCCAGCTGCCTGCGTTCAGCCTGTTGCTCCTGGATGTGATCGGCATGCAGTTGCTGCTTGAGGCGGTCGCGCAGGGACGCGCCGTCCGAGAAGACGATGGCTGCGATTGCCACCAGTAACAGCAACAGCGCGGCAAAGCAGGTGCCGCCGATGTAGAGCGCATAACGGCGGCTGAGTGTGGCGCGATGCGTCATCGTCCGGAAGTCGCCACAATGTGTCTGACGTAATCAAGCGACGCGCGGTCGTCGGAAGTCATCCGTTCGACGCGTTTGATGTGGTCCGCGGCCAGTGCCTTCAGCCCCTCGGGCTGTCCTTCCATCCCCAGCAGCGCCGATTCCACCGCCTGGCGCAGCCTGGCCGGTGTGCGGGGAGAGAAGCAGGCCAGCCAGCGCAGTATGGGCCGAGTGCGGTGGACGATACGCAGTTCGGCCTGCAGCTTGACCGGCAGCTTGTCCCAGTCGTTGTTGTTGAAGGCGCCGGCGTCGGTGCGCTTCTCGGCAACCAGGAACGCCTGGTTGAGCTCTTGCTCGGCAAAGACGTAGCCGACGCTGTTGGCGCCGGCCTGGGCCTTGGGGACAGCGGTCAGCCCCTGCTGGGCCAGTTCGGCCAGGGGTAGGACGAAGGCCGAGGTGGAGTAGGGATCCTCGAAGGCGATG
>JACPUY010000066.1 GCA_016192025.1 Pseudogulbenkiania sp.
GGCGCCAGTACCCGCAGTGGCGCCAGTACCCGCAGTGGCGCCAGTACCCGCAGTGGCGCCAGTACCCGTAGTGGCGCCAGTACCCGTAGTGGCTGAGCCTTGGACACTGGCACCAATCGGGGCAACATCAGCAAATGCCGGGGTAGCGAGTGTAGCAGCCAGGGCTGCAAGAACAAATGCATGTTTCATTATTAACTCCTTATAAAAGAGTGCATAGGCCAGTTGGCTTTGTATAGTGTAAATTAGCCATATTGCATGGTGCAAGGCACAATTTGAGACTGGTGCACTTTGGCGTCTTGTCTCTATAAAAAATTGGCACCTGCAATGATAATATCATTGTTTGATGTTATGCCGCTTCTGGCGTGGCCAGGTTTTTTGATGCTTTATTTAGGTTATTTTCATACTCATGCGCGTTCTTGTCACTGGCGGTGCGGGTTACATCGGCTCCCACACCTGCCTTGAACTTCTGGCCGCCGGTCACGAACTGGTGGTGCTCGATAATCTTTGCAACAGCAAACCCAAGGCGTTGCGTCGGGTGCAGGCGCTGGCCGACCGTCCGCTTACCTTCGTCCAGGGTGATATCCGTGACGCTGCCGCGTTGGAGGCCGTGTTTGCTCATTCCGTTGATGCGGTGGTGCATTTTGCCGGGCTGAAGGCGGTGGGCGAATCGGTGGCCAAGCCACTTGATTACTACGAGAACAATGTGCAGGGTACTGTGTGCTTGTTACAGGCGATGAAGCGGCACGGGGTCAAGAGACTGGTGTTCAGCTCGTCGGCGACCGTGTATGGCGATCCACATGCGGTACCCATCAGGGAAGACTTTCCGCTGTCGGCGACCAACCCCTATGGCCGTAGCAAGCTGATGATCGAAGACATGCTGCGCGATCTCATCTGTGCCGAGCCAGAGTGGAGTATCGCCATATTGCGTTACTTCAATCCGGTAGGGGCGCATGAGAGTGGGCAGATTGGCGAAGACCCTAACGGTATTCCCAACAACCTGATGCCTTTTATCAGCCAGGTCGCCATCGGCAAACTGCCGTGTCTGAAGGTGTTTGGCGATGACTATCCCACCCACGACGGCACCGGCGTGCGTGACTACATCCACGTGGTCGATCTTGCCATCGGTCATCTGAAGGCGCTGGATGCCTTGTTGTCCCGATCGGGTCTGATTACGGTCAATCTGGGCACCGGGCAGGGGTATTCCGTGCTGGACATGGTCAAGGCCTTCGAGGCTGCATGTGGCCAGCCTATTCCTTATGAAATCGTTGCCCGCCGGCCGGGAGATATCGCCGCCTGTTATGCCGATCCGGCAATGGCCTTTGATCTGCTTGGCTGGAAAGCCGAGCGTGGATTGGAGGACATGTGCCAGAGCAGCTGGAAGTGGCAGAGTAGTAATCCGCAGGGCTACTAGATGTGACGCTCCCGCCATGCGGGGAGCCTGCTGGCAGGATAAGTGGCCCAAGTGCACTGGTGTCTTCCCACTTGTCCCGCCGTTTACCTGTCATCTGAGCGCGAGCTGGATACCCTCTTGATGTGGCGTGACCAAGGCGACGTTGTGCATCACGTCCTTGCCCAGCACCAGGCGGATGTCGGTGCTGCCTCTCAGACTATTTTTTTCCTTGATCGCCGGCTTGACGGGCAGGCTGGCACTGAGCCGCTCGGCTTCGTGGGCGAAGCCCTGACGGTACTCAACCAGTGTTACCGGTTGTTGGAAGGGTTTCTGGTTGGTGAGCCGTGCGTTTGGGAAACCCTGGCTGACCAGAACCCGGCTGACCCTCTTCGCCATTCCGGTGATGCCGTTCCCGTTGGCGACCTCGAAGTGGGGGCGGGCGCGGGTTGTCGCGCCGGGTACGGTGGCCGCTTCCTGCAAGGCCAATACGGCCGCCGGCGCGGCTACTCTGTGGCGCAACTCATATTGGTTCGGGCTCGACTTGACCAGTTCCATGTCCGGTTTCTGCGTGGCACGGACGGCCTCTGCCGGTGTCGTCAGCGGCGTGGCGGTCGGAAGCGGGGCACGGGCCAGCGGGATGGCTTCTGCCGGCGTGATTGTCCCGCGGTCCTTGGGTAGGGATAGCGGTGTGGTGCTTGCTATTGCTGTTTCCGTCACGGTGGGTGGGGCCGACGCATCGGCCGAGCGGGCTGCCGCCGCCAGCATGAAGGCCTGCTGCGCCTGCCGCGGCTGGCCCAGTCTGGCCAGGGTCAGACCGAGGTTGTTGGTGATTTTCGCGTCGCCGGGGTTCAGTGCGGCGGCCTTTTCGAAGGTGGAGGCCGCCTCGGCGTAACGGCCTTGCAGATAGTAGGCATAGCCGAGGTTGTTATGAAAATGGGCGGTGTCTGGCGACGCGGCCAAGGCCTGCTGGAACTCGGTAATGGCCAAGTCGTAGTTCCCTTGCGTGGCGTGCAGTGCGCCCAGCGCGTTATGGGCCTCGGCGTAGTGGCTATCCAATGCCAGTGCCTTCTGGAAGGCGGGAATGGCCTTGTCCGGGCGGTTCTGGCCTTGATAATAGCGGCCGAGCTGGTAATAGCCTGCCGGACTCTCGTTGGAGTGGCGCACCCGCATGACGGGCTGCATCTCCCACGCTTGTTTCGGTGGGGTGGATTCGCAGCTTTGCAGCAGAGGGGCGCTGCAGAGCAGGGGTACAATCAGATGAATCTTCTTCATGACCTCATCTCCCATGGATACTGGCCTTGAATCTGGGCAAGCGCCGTTTACTGGCCTCCGGCCAGTGTCGGCAGCAGGATGCGGTAAATCTGGATGAATGCCGGCCCAAGTAGCACCAGGAGCAGCGAGGGGAAAATACAGAAAATCAGCGGAAACAGCAGCTTGAGCGGAATCTTGGCGGCGGCTTCTTCCGCGCGTTGTTTGCGCTTGGTGCGCAGGTCATCCGCATGCACCCGTAGTGATTCGCCGATGCTGGTGCCGAAACGGTCTGCCTGGATCAGCATGGCAACCAATGTGTCCACTTCCAGTACCCCGGTGCGCATCGCCAGATTGCGTAGCGCTCTTTCCTTGCTGCTGCCGGCGCGCAGTTCGAGGTTAACCAGATGCAGTTCGTCGGCGAGGAGAGGGCTCTTGATGCGCATTTCCTCCCCCACCTTCAGCAAGGCCGCATCCAGTCCCAGCCCGGCCTCCACGCACACCAGCAAGAGGTCGATGGCATCGGGGAAGTGGTTGAAGATTTCCCGCTGACGAGACTCGATGCGTCGCGCCAGAACGATATTGGGCAAGTAGTAACCAAAGGCGGCAGCACACAACATGAACAGCAAATAGTTATTGCCCTCCAAGTGGGCGCCGGTAAAACCGACATAAAGAAACAGGATGCCGGGGAACAGCAGCGCCAGCAGTGTTTTGGCACCGAAGTACAACGGCACGGCAGAGGTGCCCCGGTAACCCGCATTCATGAAACGGATGCGGATGGGGGAACTCTCCCAGCCGTCGGCAGGTACCGACAGTTTGGCCAGCGGCGTGGCTATCTTGATGGCCTTCTCGACCCAGGCCGATGACGACCCGGTGTCGAGTGGCGTGTCGTCGGCCTGAACGACCTGGTCCAGTCGGGCTTTTACCCGGTTGGGGGCAAGCTGCAGCGAAATGCTCA
>JACPUY010000109.1 GCA_016192025.1 Pseudogulbenkiania sp.
AATAGCAGAAGAAATCCATTAGGAATATTAGAGCATGCAAAAAAAAATAGTTCCCACTTTCCCGCTGGAATATTCCATATTTCTTATGTTGCAAGTCGGCAAAACCGTTAACCGGAACGATGGGCGCGATTGTCCATCCGGATGGACTGGAACGGATTTACAAAGCAAATAGGGAGGGGTGGCGAGCCTGACCCCCGGCACTTGCACTGAATAACTGTGGCTGCTTCCTTCCGGACCTGACCAGGTTCGCTATTGTGCAATGCGGGGAGGCCCGCCATTGAAGGAAAAAATTATATCCCTTTAACATGGGTTTGCCAAGAGGTTCTTGCAAGATATGTGCAACTGCTCTCCGGGAGGCTTGCACGGGTACAACGCTAAGATGATGTAAGCAGGAGGGTCATGGTTTGATGCCATGCTGCGCAAACCAGTCCAGCATCTTGCCCCACGCGTCGCGAGCGGCTTCGGCGTTGTAACTGGGGCGATAATCCGCATTGAAGCCATGCTCGGCATCCGGGTAGACGATAAGGCGCGATGAACTGCCCGCCTTGGCGAGCCGGCCCTGCATGTCCTTGATGGTGTCGAGGGGAATGCTCTTGTCGAGTCCGCCATACAGCCCCAAGACAGGGGCTTTCAACTGGCCCGCCAGGTCCAGTGGATGCTTGGGCGTCATGGCATTGCTGTCTGCGGCCAGTCGGCCGTACCACGCCACGCCGGCCTTTATCGAGGGCGAATGAGCCGCATATAACCACACGATGCGGCCTCCCCAGCAGAACCCGGTGATGCCGGCGCGCTTGGCGTCTCCTCCGTTGCTGCCCGCCCATGCCAGCGTGGCGTCCAGGTCTTGCATGACCTGCTTGTCCGGTACTTTGCTTACCAGCTTGGAAACGAGTTCCTGGGTAGAAGGGTATTCCCGCGGGTTGCCTTGGCGGAAGTAGAGTTCGGGGGCGATGGCCAGGTAGCCGGCTTTGGCCAGCCGTCTGCATACATCCTGAATGTGCTCGTGAACCCCAAAGATTTCCTGTACGACCAGCACTACCGGCAAGGCTCCCTTGGCTGTGGCGGGGCGAGCCATATACGCCGGCAGGGTTGCCCCGTTGATGGGTACGCCGACAGGGCCGGCGGTCAGGCCTTTGTTGTCTGTGACGATGGTGGTGGCCGCCACCGGCCTGACAGCCAGTGCAAAGCCGGTGCCAATCGCCAGTTGCAAGAAGTGGCGACGCTCGTCGTCGGGGTGGGGTGTAAAAGATCGCGGCGTAGCCATGGCGCAGTTCTCCGGCAGGGTAGTCAATCCATGCTAGAACAAATCCGTGGTGCCAACCAGAAAGGGGCTTTTTCGCCTTTTCGACACAGGCTTGTCAGCGGCGGGTCAGTCCTGGTGCCTATGGTGCCTGGCGGTGTTGCTGGGCGGCAAGGGCGACCGAAAGGAGACTGAAGTGCCTGGCCGAGGTGTAGAATGTGCACATTAACCGAGAAATGACGACAAGGCATACTGCACATGAAAAGAACGGACCTGGAAAAGAACAAGGGGCTGAAGATCAATGGCAAGATGGCCCAGGCGGGCGTGCCCGCCCGCTATGGCCAGCAGGCGGCCGAGGCGCTGGGCAAGAAGGAGCAGCGCAAGCTTGATCAGGCATTGGGGCTGGTGCCCTTTGCGGTGAAGTTGCCGGGAGACTTGGTCAAAGAGTTGCAGGCACTGGCTCAGGAGCGCCAGCTGGCCATGAATGAACTGGCGACGGAATTGTTGAAGAAGGGCCTGTCTGCCTGAGTGTGTACGGCAGATTGAGGTGAGTGGCGGCACGCGAGTGCCGCTTTGTTTTTTTTTGTGGAGCTTTCGTTCTGCTGCAGGCTGGCGGGACTAGCGGGTGGCGCCGGTGATAGCGGCGGCGGCATCAAGTGGCAGGAACTGCAGCAACGGAGCGCCCAGCATGGCCTGGCTGTAGTGGATGGCGGCGCGGCGATACTTCTCGTTGGAGAAGGCGGCCAGAAGGTCCAGTCGCCCGACGATCTTGCCGAATTCGCGCTCGAATGTCAGGTTACGCTCGGTTTCGGAGAGTTCGTTCGCCAGTAGCAATGGCTTGCCATCCTCTCCCTTGCGGTTGGATAGCAGCCATGCCGCCACTTCGATATTGTAGGAGGCGTTGGCGATCTTTCCAGCGTCCAGGCCGTCCAGCAGGTGGTGTTCGGTCTTGCCCGAGTAGCAGTCGAGCAGCATGCTGCCCACGCCATAAACCAGTACGCCGGCGCGATCGCCTTTGAAATGGGGGTCGAACGCCGTGGTGAGCGCGGCGACCGAGCGCACCTTGCCCAGCGCCGGCAGGGGCTGGTTGTGGCGTATGGCCTGCATGATCTGCCGGTGCGCCTCCTCGCGGCTGGCTGTGCCGCCGGCCCGCCAGCTTGAAGGGTTGCGCTTGTAGAGCTTGTCGAGCAGCAGACTCAGGCTATCCAGATTGTCGCGCATGATCAGGTTGGCAACGCGGTTACCATCACTTTGTCCCAGTTGCTCAATGCTGAAGCTGTCGCCAGCCACCGGCTTCTTGCCCGGCGGGGAGGAGCAGGCGGCGAGCAGGCCAAGCAGACATAGCGGGATCAAACAGGCGAGAGGTAGGCGGGTGTGGGGCACGGAGGAGCCTGGCGGGTAACGGTCTCGCCGTATGTTGCATGGCAGGGGCGGTCGGGGCAAGCATCAGTGGCGATGCCTGCCCCGTGAGCCAGGTTTAGTGCTGCTTGGATGGATTGTTGAGGCCCAGTGCCGCCCAGCCTTCGTGTCCCAGTTCTTTCATCGTCGCGATGTTCTTCTCGTAGATGGCATCCGCTTCGGGGAAGGCTTCTACCGCCCGGTCGATGCTGCTTTCGCGCAGCAGATGGAGGGTGGGGTAGGGGGAGCGGTTGGTGAAATTCTCGATGTCGTCTTGTTCTGTGCCTTCGAACTGGTAGTCCGGATGGAAGCTGGCAACCTGGAGGATGCCGGCGAATCCCAGTTCTTCGACGACGTCATCAGCGATGTCAAGAAAGTCGTTGTAATCCAGGAAGTCGGTCAGAATGTCCGGATGAATCAGCAGGGTGGTGTCGACTTCTTCCGGATCGGTGTCATCAAGCAGCTGCAGCTCGCGTTCGAGCTCTTCCAGTAGCGCGTCGATGTGCGGAGCATGGCTCACGACAAAGCGCACCTGGTTCTTGACGTAAACGGACTTGGCAAACGGGCACAGGTTGAGTCCGATGACGGCTTTTTCCAGCCAGTGGCGGGTGGCCTCAATGATCTCGGTATCGGTCGGAGTGGTCATGGTGGAACCTGTGGCGAATGGGGGTGAGCGCTATTGTAGCGGGGAAATGGGAGGCATGAAAAAACCCGGAACGTGTCCGGGTTTTTTCTGAAACGCTTAGTCGCGGTAAAAATTACAGCGGCTGAATGTTCGAGGCTTGCTTGCCCTTCGGACCCATGGTCACGTCGAAGCTTACGCGCTGGTTTTCGGCCAGGGTTTTGAAGCCGTTGGATTTGATCTGGGAGAAGTGAGCGAAGATGTCGTCGCCGCCTTCGTCCGGGGTGATGAAGCCGAAGCCCTTGGAGTCATTGAACCACTTAACGGTACCAGTTGCCATGGTATTTCCCATCTATAAAAATAACGATATGAATATGTGCATGAAAATCAAGGAAAATGGCGAACTGAGGTACGGACTTAGGCCACGACGACAACTACACATCTACGACTTGAAAATCTTGCGAGAAGGATAGTGCACCGAGTTGTCGCGCATGGCAAGCGATTTTTGTGTGCATATAGGAAATAATTGTTTCCCCTCCTAGTGACCCGCCATTCGCCTTTGCCCTGCCGGGCTTTTCCCCTTTTGTTATGCTGTGGACACTCCATCCCACTCTACAAGGATTGCTCATGAAAGCGCTGTCGAAGCCACTTGCCGTGATGCTGCTTGCCCTGTTTCTGCTTGCTTGCAGCAAGGTGACCCCGGCCAACTTCGAGAAGATCCAGGACGATATGACCCGGCAGCAGGTAGTCGAGATTCTGGGCGAGCCGAGCGATGTCAGCAGCGCCAGTCTGCTCGGCTTCTCGGGCGGGACGGCTACTTGGCGGGACGGCAAGACGGTCATCACCGTGCGTTTCGTCAACGGCAAGGTCGTCAGCAAGGAGATCGACACGGCGACGACGTCGGCTTACTAGGCTTGGCCCGGCTCCATCCGCAGCGCACCCAGTTGCTTGGCGGACAGGTTCTGCTCCAGCCATGGGAACAGTTCGCGCTCCTCGAAGCGGACGTGGGTGATCAGGGCTTCGGCCAATCTGGATGGATTGCCCGAAGGGTCTGCCGCCAGCTCTCGCAACTCCTGGTGTTCGGCCAGCAGGCGTGCGCCCATCCCTTCGTCCAGATGTGGCAGTAGCCACGTTTCTTCGTGCCGGAAGTGCTGCTCCAGCGGCGCAGCATACTGTAGACGGAAGATCTCCAGCAGCGCCGTTCGTGCGGCGGCGTCGCCATCGAGGCAGGCCCGGCGCAGGCGCTGG
>JACPUY010000039.1 GCA_016192025.1 Pseudogulbenkiania sp.
ATCAAGGCCTGCGGCGAACTCAACGTGCTGCCCAGCTCCACCAACCCGACGCGGCCGTTCACCGTCAACACCATCGACGAACACCTCGACATGCTGATGGTGTGCCACCACCTCGACCCGGCGATCGCCGAGGACGTCGCCTTCGCCGAGTCGCGCATCCGCCGCGAAACCATCGCCGCCGAGGACATCCTGCACGACCTGGGCGCCTTCGCCATGATGTCGTCGGATTCCCAGGCCATGGGCCGCGTCGGCGAAACCATCCTGCGCTGCTGGCAGACCGCCGACAAGATGAAGCGCCAGCGTGGCCCGCTGGACGGCGACGCCTCCGGCAACGACAACGCCCGCATCAAGCGCTACCTCGCCAAGTACACCATCAACCCGGCCATCACCCACGGCATCGCCCATGAAGTCGGCAGCATCGAGGCCGGCAAGCTGGCCGACCTGGTGCTGTGGAAGCCGATGTTCTTCGGCGTCAAGCCGAGCCTGATCCTCAAGGGCGGCATCATCGCCGCCGCCGCGATGGGCGACGCCAACGCCAGCATCCCGACCCCGCAGCCGGTGCACTACCGGCCGATGTTTGGCAGCTACGGCGGCGCCATCGCGGCGGGCAGCGTCACCTTCGTGTCGCAGGCGGCGCTCGCGGCGGGTGTGGGTGAGGCGCTGGGGCTGAAGAAGCGGCTGGTGGCGGTCAAGGGCTGCCGCAACGTCAAGAAGACCGACCTGATCCACAACGACTACCTGCCGAAGATCGAGGTCGACCCGCAGAACTACCAGGTCAAGGCCGACGGCCAACTGCTGTGGTGCGAGCCGGCCGACGTGCTGCCGATGGCGCAGCGCTACTTCCTGTTCTGATGGGAATGGGATGGATTTTACAGGGTGGGCAAAACGCTATGTGCCCGCCTTGCTACTTGGATGCTATGTGAAGGAGACAACATGCTGGTCATCACCCGACGCGCCGACGACGCCAGCCACTGGGACGCCGAGCTCGTCATGACCTTCGAGCTGCGCAGCAAGAGCCGTCTGCGCACTGCCGCCAGCAGCGGCGAGGAGGTCGGCCTGTTCCTGGAAGCCGGCCAGCCGTTGCGCGACGGCGAAGTGCTCCAGGCCGAGGACGGTCGCCGCGTGCGCGTCGTCGCCGCGCCCGAAGCGCTGCTGCACGTCAGCTGCGCCAACCCGCGCGAACTGTGCCGCGCCGCCTACCACCTGGGCAACCGCCACGTCCACCTGGAAGTGGGCGAGGGTTGGTTGCGCCTCTTGGACGACGACGTGCTGGCGCAGATGCTGCTGCAACTGGGTGCCACCGTCGAGCGCCTCTCGGCGCCGTTCAACCCCGAGCACGGCGCCTACGGCGGCGGCCATCACCACTCGCACGGCAAGGAAGCGGCCTTCCAGTACGCCCCCAAGCTGCACCAGTACGGGCCGGGCGCATGAACGGCGGACTCGCGGCGCTGCAACTCTTGCGTCTGGCCAGCCCTGGCCTGCCGATCGGCGCCTACAGCTACTCACAAGGACTGGAAAGCGCACTCGATCTCGGCCTGGTGCATGACGCCGCCAGCGCCCGGCACTGGCTGCTCGACGTGCTGCACGGGCCGCTGAGCCGCTTCGAGGCGGTGCTGCTGGCGCAGGCCTGCCGTGCGCTGGTCGACGGCGACGAAGCCCGTCTGGACGCCATCAACCAGCGCCTGCTGGCGAGCCGCGACAGCCGTGAACTGAGGCAGGAAACCGAGCAGATGGGCTACTCACTGCGCCAACTGCTCGCTGCCCTGCCGGAGAGCCGCAGCTTCCCGTGGCCCGTGGGCTTGGCCGACGCCCCGGTGGCAGTGCCGGTCGCCTGGGCGGTGGCGGCGCGCGCGCTGGGGCTCGATGAAGACGCGGCCGTGTCCGGTTACCTGTGGGGCTGGCTGGAAAACCAGATCATGGTACTGCTCAAGGCGATGCCGATGGGGCAGACCGCCGGCCAGCAACTTCTGTCGGCCCTGCTGCCGGAACTGGCCGTCGCCGTGCAAACGGCACGCGAGTTGCCCGACGATGAACTCAGCAACTTCGCCCCGGGCTTGGCCTGGGTGGCGATGAAACACGAAACACAATACAGCCGGCTGTTCCGGTCTTGAGAATCTAAGGAGAACATCATGCAAAAAGCCCCGCTGCGCGTCGGGATCGGCGGCCCGGTCGGTTCCGGCAAGACCCATCTCACCTGGGCGCTGTGCAAGGCGCTACGCGATATCTATAATGTCGCCGCCGTTACCAATGACATCTATACCCAGGAAGATGCGCAATTCCTGGTCAAGAACGAAGCCCTGTCACCCGACCGCATCATCGGCGTGGAAACCGGCGGCTGCCCGCATACCGCGATCCGTGAGGACGCCTCGATCAACCTGGAAGCCGTGGCGCGACTCAACGCCCGCCACCCCGGCCTCGACGTGATCTTCATCGAAAGCGGCGGCGACAACCTGGCGGCCACCTTCAGCCCGGAGCTGTCCGACCTGACGATCTACGTCATCGACGTCTCGGCCGGCGACAAGATTCCGCGCAAGGGCGGGCCGGGCATCTGCAAGTCCGACCTCTTGGTGATCAACAAGATCGACCTGGCGCCACTGGTCGGCGCCTCGCTGGAGGTGATGGACCGCGACGCCAAAAAGATGCGCGGCGAGCGGCCGTTCGTGTTTTCCAATCTCAAGAGCGGGCAGGGGCTGCAGGACATCATTCGCTTCATCGAAGACAAAGGCATGTTGACACTTAACAAGGAAGGAACCACCCATGCGTAAACACACCCTCATCCCGGCAGCGCTGCTGCTGGCCCTGAGCGCCGCCGCCCAGGCTCACCCCGGTCACGGCGTCAGTGGCCTGGAAAGCGGCCTCGCTCACCCGTTCTCGGGCCTGGACCACCTGCTGACGATGCTGGCGGTCGGGCTGTGGTCGTGGCAGATCGGCGGCTCCGCACGCTGGCAAGGCCCGCTGACCTTCATGCTGATGCTGGCCGTCGGCGGCGTGCTGGGCTGGGCCGGCCTCGCTGTACCGGGTCTGGAAACCGGCATCGCCGCCTCGGTGGTGGCCACCGGCATGCTGATCACCTTCGCCATGCAGCCGGGCCGACTCGCCGCCCTGAGCGTGATCGGTGCCTTCGCCGTACTGCACGGCATGGCGCACGGCCTGGAAATGCCGGACAACACTTCGGGCCTGACTTACGCCGCCGGCTTCGTGTTGGCCTCCGGTCTGCTGCACGCTGCCGGTCTGCTGCTGGGCGCCGGTCAGGCTCGCGTGCGTGCCAGCCACCTGCTGGTGCGCGGCGCCGGCGTGGCCATCTCCGCCACCGGCGTGGCCCTGCTGGGTGGTTGGGTCTGAACCCAAACCGTCCGACACGACAGAGCGCCCCATTCGTGGGGCGTTTTCTTTGGCGCTACGCGGATTTGCAGGGAAGAGGGGGGTGACAGTCCGCAATCGCATCAAGGTCATCAAGCGGATGGCTTACGGCTGCCCCGACAATGCCTGTTTCTTCCTCAAAATCAACACCGTCTTCACCGGGAAGGCCCGGCAAACCCAATCTTTACAGCAAGCCATCTATACTGTGTCCAAGCAAATGCCATAATGCGGCCAGCGCGCTGGCATATCCGGAAAATGAGACATGGGCCGCCACCTGGCGGAACAACACAGCGGAGGTGGTCGTGAAGGGCATTGTGTTCAACCTGCTCGAAGGCGTGGTGCGGCGTGATTACGGTGACGACACCTGGGACGATCTGCTCGATGCGGCCAGCGTCGAGGGTGCCTATACCTCGCTAGGCAGCTATCCCGATCAAGAAATGGGGCAACTGGTGATGGCGGCGGCGCAGGCGCTGAAACTGCCGCCGGAGCAGATCCTGCATTGGTTCGGCCGCCAGGCGATGCCGTTGTTGGCCGAGCGCTATCCGATATTCTTTACCCCGCATCGCTCGGCCCGGCCATTCCTGCTGACGCTGAACGACATCATTCATCCGGAAGTGAACAAGCTGTATCCCGGCGCATCCACCCCGGTATTCGATTTTGATTCCAATTCGGATGAGGTGCTGGTGATGGGCTACCGCTCTCAGCGCAAGTTGTGCGCATTGGCGCTGGGCTTTATTGAAGGCGCCGCCGACTATTACCGCGAGACGGTCAGTTTTGAACATCCGCTGTGCATGCATCGCGGCGATGAGAAGTGCCTATTCCAACTGCGTTTTATCGCGAGTCACACCGAGCCGTGACCGAGACGCAAGCTAGCCTTGAGGCCGAACTGGCCCGGCTGCACAAGCGGCTGAAGCGCGAAGCCAGCGCGCGGCAAGAGGCCGAGTCGATCGCCGAGCGCGGCCTGCGCGAACTGTACCAGCGCCAGCAGGAAATCGAACTGCTCGAAGCGATTGCCGTGGCCGCCAACGAAGCGGTGGGCGTCGACGAGGTGATGGCGTTCGCGGTGCGCGAAATCTGCCGCTACACCCAATGGCCGGTGGGGCATGTGCTGTATGCCGACTGCCAAAAATCGCCCAGCTGCATGGTGTCGGCCAACATCTGGCATTGCAGCGACACACAGCGTTTTGCGACGTTTCAGGTACTCAGCAGTGGTCTGGAGTTTGGTACCGGGGTGGGGCTGCCGGGGCGTATTCTGGAAAGCAGCAAGCCGGCTTGGATCATGGACGTACGCGCCGACCCCAATTTCCCGCGCGCACCGCAAGCGCGGCTCGTGGGGCTCAAGGCGGCGTTCGGCTTTCCGGTGCTGGTCGGTGCCGAAGTCGTGAGCGTACTGGAGTTTTTCGCCGAAGAGTCGCTGCAGCCGGACGGGCGCCTGCTCAAGATCATGGGCCAGATCGGCACCCAGTTGGGGCGCGTGATCGAGCGCCAGCGCGCGCGTGAGCGGCTGCTCCACGACGCCTTTCACGACCCGCTCACCCAGTTGGCCAACCGCGCGTTGTTTCTGGATCGCCTGCATATCACGCTCAGCCGCTTCAAACGCAACAAGAACTACCAATTTGCGGTGCTGTTTCTTGATCTGGACCGCTTTAAGGTGGTGAACGACAGCCTGGGGCATTTGGCCGGCGACCAGCTGCTGGTGCAAGTGGCGCAGCGCTTGCGGGCCTGCCTGCGCTCTACCGATGTGGTGGCGCATCTCAAGGCGGACGACGAGAGCGAGCGCTGGGCTTGGGACGAGTGCATTGCGCACCTCGGCGGCGACGAATTTACCATCATACTGGACGACATCCGCGACGCCAGTGCCCCGATCCGCGTGGCCGAGCGCATCCAGTACGAATTGGTGACACCGTTCGACGTCGATGGCCAAGCGGTGTACTCCACGGTCAGCATCGGCATCGCACTCAGCTCCACCGGCTACGCAGTGGAGGAGGACATTCTGCGCGATGCGGCCCCGGCGATGTACCGCGCCAAGACGCTGGGTCGCTCACGCTGGGCGATGTTTGACCAGATGATGCACAATCAGGCAGTGGCCTGCTTGCAGTTGGAGGCCGACCTGCACCGAGCGGTGCGCGAGCAGGAATTCCGGCTGTTCTACCAGCCGATCGTATCGCTGGGAGACGGCGTGGTGCGCGGCTTTGAAGCGCTGATCCGCTGGGTGCACCCGCGCCTCGGCCTGGTGTCGCCGGCGGAATTCATCGGCCTGGCCGAGGAAATCGGGCTGATCCGCGACATCGGCGATTGGGTGCTGCAGGAAGCATGTCGGCAATTGAGCGAATGGCAGCGTGCCTTCCCTAGCGAGCCGCCGCTCACCATGAGCGTCAATATCTCGGCCAGGCAGCTCAACCAAGCCAACTTGGTTGGGCGGGTGGCGAAGATTGTCCAATCTTCCTGCATTGCGCCCGGCAGCCTGAAACTGGAGTTGACCGAGAGCGTGGTGATGAGCGACGCCGAACGAAGCTGCCAGCTGTTTCAGGAGCTGAAGGGGCTGGGCATCCAGCTGAGCCTGGACGATTTCGGCACCGGCTATTCGTCCCTCAGTTATTTACGGCGCTTGCCGCTGGATGTGCTGAAGGTGGATCGTTCATTCGTCAGCCACATGGACGTGGACGAAGAAAAGCAAAATATCACGCAGATCATCGTGCTGCTGGCGCGCACGCTCGGGTTGACCGTCATCGCCGAGGGCGCGGAAACCGAAGGCGAGGTCAAGCAGCTGCGTGAGCTGGGGTGCGATTACGTGCAGGGCTATTATTTCCACCGGCCAATGCCAGCCAATAGTGCCAAGCTGGTGTTGCAGGAGCAATTGGAACGTCTCAGTGTGGGGCAAGCTTAGCTTGTGAGCCGTGAAAGCCGCTGAAAAACACCATCCTCTTTAATTACCCCTACCTACAGATACAAGACCAACCTATTGGTCCAAAATCGCTCATTTAGAACAATAGATTGATACAGATAACTTGGGCCAAGGTACTGCGCCCAAGCGCATGGCGTGGTGCCACGTCCTCTCAATGCGTAGAAAAGACCAACCTATTAGTCCATAATGAGCCAATTGGACCAATAGGTTGAACTCCATGCCGAAACGCAACCTGCTCAAGCTGAGCCCGCTCCCGATAGAGGCCCAGTTCGCTCTGGAAGCCTTGGGAGAGCGCATCACCCGCGCGCGAAAGGAACGCCGCCTCTCGCAGCGGGAAGTCGCCGAGATGCTCGGCATCTCCAAGACCACTTACGTCTCCATCGAACACGGTCGCGATTCGGCGCAGATCGGACACTACGCCAGAGCGATCTGGCTGCTGGACGTGCCCGGCACCTTCCTGCCGGTGCCGGAAGACGACGTTCTTGCGCTGGAGAAGGGGAAACCATGAGCGACGCGCCGGTCCATATCTGGCTGCCCGATCAGGCAGCCTCCTCGCCGGTGTGTCTCTGGGTCTAAGACCTGAGCCTGATCTGACCTCAGGTATGACAGAATGCCCCAGACAGGGCATTTTTCTTACTGCGAATGTCTGCTCTCAGCGACCGGCAGGAACAAAAAAAGAGGGGAGTCCGGCAAGAGCCGGCTCCCCCGAAGGATGAGAGCAAATACCTAATTACTTCGTCATCAGCTAGCTACGGCTGGTGCCGCAATATTTGTCGAGATAGCGCTGGATCTCGCCGCGCATGAAGCGCGAGGACTCTTCGGCGCGTTCTTCCCAGGCGAACACGCAGGACGACAGCACGCCGTCGAAGCCCACCTCGGCCAGGGTGCCGAAGAACACGTCCCAGTCGATCTCGCCCTGGCCGATGTCCAGGTGCTGGTGCACGCGGATCTGCGTCGAGCCCGGCGGGTTGACGATGTAGCGCAGTTGGGAAGACGCCTTGTGGTTGAAGGTGTCGGCCACGCGCACGTGGGCCAGCACCGGTGCCGCCTCGCGGATCAGCGCGGCCAGGTCGTCGCCGTAGTAGAAGGTGTGCGGCGCGATGTACGACAGTTTCAATGCCGGGGAACCGATGTTCTTGACGATGTCG
>JACPUY010000040.1 GCA_016192025.1 Pseudogulbenkiania sp.
GGCCAGGCCGAAGGCGCTCATGCCGTAGATCAGGCCGAAGTTGATCGCCTTGGACGCACGGCGCTGGTCCGAGGTGACCTGCTCGCGCGCCACCCCGAACACCTCGGCGGCGGTGGTCCTGTGGATGTCCTCGCCGCTGGCGAAGGCCGCCAGCATGTTGGCATCGTCGGACAGGTGCGCCATGATCCTCAGCTCGATCTGCGAGTAGTCGGCGCTGACGATGCGGTGGCCGGGCGGCGCGATGAAGGCTTCGCGCACGCGCCGGCCCTCGGTGGTGCGCACCGGGATGTTCTGCAGATTGGGGTCGGAACTGGCCAGCCGGCCGGTGATCGCCACCGCCTGCGCGTAGTTGGTATGCACGCGGCCGGTGTCGGGGCGGATCAGCGCCGGCAGCTTGTCGGTGTAGGTGGACTTGAGCTTGGCGAGACCGCGGTACTGCAGGATCAGCTTGGGCAGCGGGTGGTCGAGCGCCAGCGCCTCGAGCACCGATTCGTCGGTGGAGAAGCCGCCGGACGGCGTCTTCTTGACGCCCTTGGTGTCGATGCCGAGCTTGCCGAACAGGATTTCCTGCAGCTGCTTGGGCGAGTTGAGGTTGAACGGCTGGCCGGCCTGCTGGTAGGCCTCCTGCTCCAGTTGCAGCATCTGGCTGCCGAGCTGGTGACTTTGTTCGGCCAGGCGCTGCCGGTCGATCAGCACGCCGGTGCGCTCCATCGCGAACAGCACCTCGGCCACCGGCAGCTCGATGTCGCGGTAGACCGTGGCCAGCCGGCCCTCGAGCTTGCCGGCCAGCGCCCGGTTCAGGCGTAGCGTGATGTCGGCGTCTTCGGCGGCGTAGTGGCTGGCGACGTCGATGTCGACCTCGGCGAATCCGATCTGCTTGGCGCCCTTGCCGCAGATTTCCTCGTAGCTGACCGTGGTCTCGTTGAGGTGGCGCCGCGCCAGGTCGTCCATATTGTGCGTCAGATGGCTCTCGATCACGTACGACGCCAACAGCGTGTCGTCGGCCATGCCACGCAGCGCGATGCCGTGGTTGGCCAGCACGTGGCGGTCGTACTTGAGGTTCTGGCCGAGTTTCTTCCTGGCCGGGTTTTCCAGCCAGGGCTTGAGCTTGGCCAGCGTGGCGTCGAGATCGAGCTGCTCGGGGGCACCGGGGTAGCGGTGCGCCAGCGGCAGGTAGGCGGCCTCGCCCGCCTCGACCGAGAAGCTCATGCCCACCAGGCGCGCTTCCATCTGGTCGAGGCTGGTGGTTTCGGTGTCGAGCGACACCACCGGCGCCGTCTCCAGCTTGTGCAACCAGGCATCGAGCTGGGCCTCGGTCAGGAGGGTCTGGTAGCGGCGCTCGATCCGGGCGGCAGGCGGATCGTCCGCCGCGGCCTCACCGAACAGGTCGCCGTTGACACCCGCGTTGGCGGAAGCCGGGGTGGCGGCATCGGCCTTGGCATCGCCGTTGGCTTCGCTCACCTCGCGCAGCCAGCTGCGGAAACCGAAGGTGGTGAACAGCTCGATCAGCTTCGGCTTGTCACGCTCACGGTGCAGCAGCGTGGCCATGCCCTGCGGCAGTTCGCCGTCGAGCGGCACGTCGCACTTGATGGTGATCAGCTCGCGCCCCTTGGGCAGCCAGTCGAGTGCAGCGCGCAGGTTGTCGCCGACCTTGCCGGAAATGCCGGCGGCGTTGGCCATCACCGCCTCGAGCGTACCGTACTGCTCCAGCCACTTCACCGCGGTCTTGGGGCCGCACTTGTCCACCCCCGGCACGTTGTCGACCTTGTCGCCAATCAGCGTCAGGTAGTCGATGATCAGCTTCGGCGGCACGCCGAACTTCTCTTTCACCCCGGCCTCGTCCAGCGTCTCGTTGGTCATGGTGTTGACCAGCGTGACGACCGGCGACACCAGCTGGGCGATGTCCTTGTCGCCGGTGGAAATGATCACCTGCATGCCGGCGGCCTCGGCCTGGCGTGCCAGCGTGCCGATCACGTCGTCGGCCTCTACGCCGTCCACCACCAGGATCGGCCAGCCCGAAGCTTGCACCACATCGTGCACCGCCGTAATCTGGCTGACCAGCTCTTGCGGCATCGACGGCCGGTTGGCCTTGTACTCGGGATAGAGCTCGTCGCGGAAGGTCTTGCCTTTTGCGTCAAAAACGCAGGCGCTATAATCGAACCGGACCTCCTTCTCCAGGCGACGCAGCATGTTGATCATGCCGTAGATCGCCCCCGTCGGCTGGCCTTCCGGAGAACGCAAATCGGGCATGGCGTGAAAAGCGCGATACAGATAAGAAGAACCGTCGATCAATAATAACGTTTTCATAGAAGGCAAATAGTTATGAGCTTGTCCGATAAATTGCCGCAGACGAGCGACCGTCACGCCCAGATGCAACGTTTCCGTTCGCGCGAAGCGTGGCATGTGATGAAGATCATGGCCGAGTTCGTCGAGTCGGCGGAAGAATTGCAGGGGATCCAGCCGGCTGTCAGCATCTTCGGCAGCGCGCGGACCCCGCGAGACCACACCTATTATAAGCTGGCCGAGGAAATCGCCCGGCTTTTGTCCGATTCGGGATTTGCGGTCATTTCCGGCGGCGGCCCGGGCATCATGGAAGCCGCCAGCAAGGGGGCATTCTACGGCCGCAGCCCGTCGGTGGCATTGAACATCATGCTACCGCACGAACAGAAACCGAACGACTACCAGGACCTGGCGATCAAGTTCAACCACTTCTTCCCGCGCAAGGTGATGTTCGTCAAGCACGCCATCGCCTACGTGGTGATGCCCGGCGGCTTCGGCACGCTGGACGAGATGTTCGAGGCGCTGACGCTGATCCAGACCGGCAAGAGCCGCAAGATCCCGATCATCCTGTGCGGCCAGGAATTCTGGAAAGGGCTGCTCGACTGGGTGAAGGAGCGGCTGGTCGGCGACCAGCTGATCAACCCGAACGACCTCGACCTGTTGAAACTGATCGATGACCCGCAGCAGATCGTCGAGGCGATCTTCAAGCATTACGAAACGCGCGGCTTCGAGGCGCTGCCGGAAGAACGCGAACAACTGCTCAATCTGTAGTCAAATCATTATCAAGACAAGGAACGCTGCCATGCGCCGCCTGCTCCCCCTCCTGCTGCTTGTGGCCGTTCCGGCCCTGGCAGACACCCCCGCCAAGGCGGTGGTCCCGCCGCCACCCAACGTCGCGGTGGACGGCAATGCCGCCGTCGAACCGGAAGTGCGCATCATTCAGAAAGGCACCGACAAGATCGAGGAATACCGTATCAACGGCCAGCTCTACATGATCAAGGTCACGCCCTCCCATGGCGTGCCGTACTACCTGATGGACGAGGAAGGTAACGGCAGCATGAAACAGATCGACTCGGACCGACGCGTGGTGATCCCGCGCTGGGTCCTGTTCCGATTCTGACGGGGGCGGCATGTCGGTTTACACCACCGTCGACAACGACACCCTGAAGAAATGGCTCGAGCGCTACGCGCTGGGCGAACTGGTCGAGCTCAAAGGCATTGCTGCCGGCATCACCAACACCAACTACTTCGTCACCACCACGCACGGCCGCTACGTGCTGACCATCTTCGAAGTGCTGACGCTCGACGAACTGCCCTACTACCTCGAGCTGATGAGCCATCTGGCGCGCCACGGCGTGGCCTGCCCGGCGCCGATCGCCGACCACACCGACAACTTCGCCTCGCTGTTGGCCGGCAAGCCGGCCTGTCTGGTCACCTGCCTGGCCGGCAGCGACGTGGAGGCGCCGAACGCGGCGCAGTGCTTTGCCGTCGGCGAGATGCTGGCGCAGATGCATCTGGCCGGTTCCACCTTCCCGCGCAAGATGCACAACCCGCGCGGCCCGCGCTGGTGGAGCCACACCGCCGACGCGGTCTACCGCTACATGGACGAGGCCGACGCCGCCAGCCTGCGTGCCGAGATGCACTTCCAGGACAGCCACCGCTTCGACCACCTGCCCACCGGGGTGATCCACGCCGACCTGTTCAAGGACAACGTGCTGATGGACGGCGACGCCATCGCCGGCTTCATCGATTTCTACTACGCCTGCAACGACGTGCTGCTCTACGACGTGGCGATCGCCGTCAACGACTGGGCGCGCCAGCCCGGTGGTGAGATCGACGGCGAACTGGCGCGCGCGCTGCTGGCCGGCTACCAGTCGATCCGCCCGCTCAATGCCGAGGAAAAGCGCGGCTGGCCGGTGATGCTGCGCGCCGCCGCGCTGCGTTTCTGGACCTCGCGCCTGCTGGACCTGTACCAACCGCAAGCCGGTGAGCTGACCTACATCAAGGATCCCAAGGTGTTCCAGCGCCTGGTCGAGGCACACCGCGCGCGCCGCGATTTCTGGCTGTGACACGGTAGCCGGGCCGACGACGCCAAGCGGCACCCTGGAGCGGGGTGCCGCTTTTTTTCTTTCTGGCCCGGCGAGCCAAGCGGGATTACAAGCGCTCCAGATGTTGAGAGTCGCCGGAGCACAGAAACCGGAATGTACACACAGGTCCTAAGGATCATGGCTGAGCTAATCTCTGCGTGCCAATCTTCGATTGGCCCAGTGATAGATTCGCACGCGCAGAGCAGCACATGAGTCCTGATCAGGGACGCGCAGCAAGATCGTGAACAGGTTCTCAGCCCGGCACCAGCATGCCGCGCTGCACCGCCGGACGCGCCCCGACCTCGTGGTACCAGCGCTCGACGTGGGGATAGGCGGCCAGGTCGGTGTCGTGCCACTCGTGGCGCGCCGCCCACGGGTAGAGCGCCATGTCGGCGATGCTGTAGTCGCCGGCGACGTAGGGCGCCTCGGCCAGCCGGGCGTCGAGCACGCCGTACAGCCGCTGGGTTTCCTTGTGGTAGCGCTCCATCGCGTACGGCACCTTTTCCGGCGCGTAGCGCAGGAAGTGGTGGGTCTGCCCCAGCATCGGCCCGAAGCCGCCCATCTGGAACATCAGCCACTGCAACGCCTGGTAGCGCGGCAGGCCGCTCGCCGGCAGGAAGCGGCCGTGCTTTTCCGCCAGGTAGATCATGATGGCGCCGGACTCGAACACGGTGATCGGCCCACCCTCCGGCCCGTCGCTGTCGACGATGGCCGGGATCTTGCCGTTGGGGTTGACCGCCAAAAAGGCCGGGGAGAACTGGTCGCCCTGGCCGATGTCGATCGGCTCAACCTGGTAGGGCAGCCCCAGCTCTTCGAGCAATATCGAGACTTTCCTGCCGTTGGGCGTGCCCCAGGTATATAACGTGATCATGTACGCTCCTTGCCCGGCGGCACTGTCGGGTACAATGCCGCGCTACGATCACGTTAGGATACCGCGAATGAGTCACTTCAGCTCCACGGTGGTGCACGCCTTTCTCACCGACTTGCAGGACCGCATCTGCGCCGCGCTGGAAACAGCCGACGGCGGCGCGCATTTCATCGAGGACAGCTGGCAGCGCCCACAGGGCGGCGGCGGACGCAGCCGCGTGCTGACCGGCGGCGCGGTGTTCGAACAGGCTGGCGTCAACTTTTCGCACGTCACCGGCGATACCCTGCCACCGTCGGCCACCGCGCACCGTCCGGAGCTGGCGGGACGGCGCTGGGAGGCGATGGGGGTATCGCTGGTGGTGCACCCGCAGAACCCCTTTGTTCCGACCAGCCACGCCAACGTGCGCTTCTTCATCGCCGAGAAGGAAGGCGAGGCACCGGTGTGGTGGTTCGGCGGCGGCTTCGACCTGACGCCGTTCTACGGCTTCGAGGACGACGCGCGCCACTGGCACCGCGTGGCGCACGAGCTGTGCCAGCCGTTCGGCGCCGAGGTCTACCCCAAGTACAAGCAGTGGTGTGACGAATACTTCTTCCTGAAGCACCGCAACGAGGCACGCGGTATCGGCGGACTGTTCTTCGACGATCTCAACGCCTGGGGCTTCGAGCAGAGCTTCGCCTTCCTGCAGGCGATCGGCAACGGCTACCTCGACGCCTATCTGCCTATCGTGGCCCGGCGCAAGGACATGCCATGGGGCGAGCGCGAGCGCCAGTTCCAGCTCTACCGGCGCGGCCGCTACGTGGAGTTCAACCTGGTGTGGGACCGCGGCACGCTATTCGGCCTGCAGTCGGGCGGGCGCACCGAGTCGATCCTGATGTCGATGCCGCCGCTGGTGCGCTGGGAGTACGGCTATCAACCGGAACCGGGTTCGCCGGAGGCGGAGCTGTACGAGAAGTTTTTGCCGGCGCGCGACTGGCTGTAATCCCCCTCACTCCAGCGCGTCGAGCGGCAGCGGTGCACCGCTCTTGACGGTGCGGATGGCGAAGTTGCTGGTCATGTCCTGCACCATGCTCAGCGTCTGCAGCTTGCGCACCACGCGCTCGTAGCCGGGCAGGTCGGGCACCACCACTTCCAGCAGGTAGTCGTAGGCGCCCGACACCACGTGGCAGTCGATCACTTCGTCCATCAGCTGCACCGCATCCTCGAACAGCCGCGACGCGTCCTCGCGGTGATGCATCAGCCGCACGCTGACGAATACCGTGGTAGCGAGCTTGAGGCGCCGGCGGTCCAGCACCGCGCGGTAGCCGCTGATGAAGCCTTCTTCCTCCAGCCGCTTCAGCCGGCGCGCCACCGGCGTCGGCGACAACGCCACGCGCTCGGCCAGTTCGGCGGTGCTCAGCCGCCCTTCGGTCTGCAGCAGTTCCAGAATGCGCCGGTCGATGCGGTCCATGGCTTTCTCACAAGTAGTCGAATCCACCAATAGTAAGCCATATCACGCCGATTCCAGCCAATAATCACCACCCCTGCGCCGATCTTTGCCCGATTACGCTTCGCCGCGGCGCCGATAATCAGCATTCCCCCTCGCTGGAGCCGCGCCATGTCTGCCACCACCCTTGCCCTGCCAGCCGCCGCACCGCAGCGCTCCGGCCTCGTCACCGGCGTCGCCGCGCTGGCCGTGACCGTACTGATCTGGGCCAGCTTCTTCGTGTCGCTGCGCGCCGGCGCGCGCGCCCAGCTGCGCCCGGACGAGCTGGCACTGATCCGCTTCGCCCCGGCCGGGCTCGGCTTCCTGCCGCTGTTGATCTCCCGCTGGCGCCGCATCGCGGCGGTGCCGTGGCCCTTGCTGGCATCGATCCTGGTTGGCAGCGGCCTGCCCTACTTCCTGGTCGCCGGCCTCGGCATGCGCCACGCCCCGGTAGCCGACGGCAGCACGCTGATTCCCGGCACCTTGCCGCTCTGCGTCGCCCTGCTCGGCACGCTGCTGTACCGCCAACGCCCGCCGTCCTCCCGGATTCCGGCCTTGCTGCTGATCGGAGCCGGGGTGCTGACACTGATGACGCTCAACCACGGCCAGGGTGAACTGGGGCAGGGTTACGCGCTGTTCCTGCTGGGCAGCCTGATGTGGGCCAACTACACGCTGGCGCTGCGCCGTTCCGGCCTGTCGCCGCTGGAGGGCGCGGCGCTGATCTCAACCGGCTCGCTGGCGCTGCTGCTGCCGTGGCTGCTGCTTCACCCTCCGCTCGGGCTGATGGCGCTGCCGGCCGGCCAGCTGATGCTGCAGGGACTGATCCAGGGGCTGGGGGTGGGGCTGGTCTCGACGCTGTGCTACGCCGTCGCCATCTCCCGTCTCGGCGCCGAGACCGCCGCCGCCGCCGGCGCGCTGACCCCGGTGCTGGCCTCGCTGCTGGCGCTGCCGCTGTTCGGCGAAATGCCCGGCACCGGCTCGCTGCTCGGCATGGTGCTGATCGTGGCCGGGGTGATCGGCGCCAGTCGTCCCGCGCCACCCGCACGTTAAGTCCCTGCTCCGGCACAGCGTCCTACCTCCGGTCGAACGGGTCGGGTGCAAGGCAGTGTGGGCTAGCCCGAAAAAAGCATGGCCGCCATCGCGTGAGCGACGGCGGCCATGATGCTATCCGGCCGTGGCGGAGTACTACGGACTCAACCCAGCCGCGCGCGCAGCGACTCCAGCAGCGCCTGGCACTCGGCATCGGTACCGACGGTGATGCGCAGGAACTGGGCGATGCGCGGGCTGTTGAAGTGACGCACGATAATGCCCTCGCGGCGCAAGTCGGCGGCCAGGGTGGCGGCGTCGTGGCCGGGGTGGCGCGCGAACACGAAATTGGCGGCCGACGGTAGCACCTCGAAGCCCAACGCTTCCATTCCTGTCGTCAGCGTCTCGCGGCTCGCCATCACGGCGCGGCGCGTGCTCTCGAAGTGCTCCTCGTCCTCGATCGCGGCGGTGGCGCCGACGATCGCCATGCGGTCCAGCGGGTAGGAGTTGAAGCTGTTCTTCACTCGCTCCAGGGCGTCGATCAGCGCCGGCTGGCCAACCGCGAAGCCGACACGCAGGCCGGCCAGCGAGCGCGACTTGGACAGCGTCTGCACCACCAGCAGGTTGGGATAGCGCTCGACCAGCGCGATGGCGCTATCGCCGCCGAAATCGATGTAGGCCTCGTCCACCACCACCACGCGCTGCGGCTGCGCCGCCAGCAGCTTTTCGATCGCGTCTAGCGCCAGCAGCCGGCCGGTCGGCGCGTTCGGGTTGGGGAAGACGATACCGCCGCACGGCACGAGGTAGTCGTCGATATCGAGGCTGAAGTCCTCGGCCAGCGGCACGGTGCGGTAGTCGACGTCGTAGAGCTTGCAATAGGTCGGGTAGAAGCTGTAGCTGACGTCGGGGAACAGGATCGGCAGCTCGTGCTTGAGCAGCGCGCAGAAGGCGTGCGCCAGCACCTCGTCCGAACCGTTGCCGACGAACACGTTGGCCGGCGCGAGGCCGTGGCGTCGGGCGATGACGGCCTTGAGCGGCGTGCTGTCCGGGTTTGGATAAAGGCGCAATGCCGCTCCCAGTTCGCGCCCCATCGCCTCGATGGCGCGCGGCGACGGCGGATAGGGATTTTCGTTGGTGTTGAGCTTGATCAGGCGCTCGTGCTGCGGCTGCTCGCCGGGGGTGTACGGCGTCAGGCGGGAAACGGTGGAACTCCAGTATTGACTCATGACGGGACCGGGATGACGGGATGGATGGCAGACGATACCTGTCATCGTAACAGCGCGGCACGCCGTCCGTCTTCCCGCCCCCCTACTCCAGCCGGCGCAGCAGCTTGGCGCCGTAGACGCCCTCCGCGCTCACCGGCGGCAACCCGGCCTCGACCAGACGCTGGTTGAGCAGCGCCAGGCGCTTCAGCCCGCGCGAGAGCGTCTCGCCCTCGGCGTTGGCCAGGTTCAACGCCAGCGTGACCGCCTCGCGCCGCGCCTCCAGCTCCGGCGGCAGGTAGCCGGCGTTCTTCAGGATGCGCCAGGCCATGCGCTGCTCGGGCGGCACCAGCGGGCTGATGTCGTCCTCCGGCAGCGGTTGGCCCTCGCCGGCCAGGTTGCTCAGCTCGCCCTTCTCCGCCGCTTCGGCCAGCCTTTGTTCCCCGATCAGCGCCAGGATGTCCATGCCACGTCCTCCTCTACCCTGATGCTAGCGCGGACGCGGCGCGGGCGACAGCATGAAAAAAGGGGCCGAAGCCCCTTTGGTTCGCTGCATGGCGTGATTTACACGGCAATGGAAGCAATCGCCGACTTGGCCGCATGAATCGCGGTGGCGCGCTTGTCGTCGCCCATGTTGACCGCTTCGGCACGCACGATCTCGACGTCGGTGATGCCGAGGAAGCCCAGCACGGTCTTCAGGTAGTCTTCCTGGAAGTCCATCAGACGGCCCTGTTCGGTGGAGTAGACGCCGCCGCGGCTGGAGGCGATCAGCACCTTCTTGCCGCCGGCCAGGCCGACCGGGCCGTTCTCGCCGTACTTGAAGGTGCGGCCGGCCACGGCCACGCGGTCGATCCAGGCCTTGAGCTGCGACGGGATCGAGAAGTTGTACATCGGAGCACCGATCACGATCACGTCGGCGGCCAGGAACTCGGCGATCAGCGCTTCCGACAGCGCCTTCTCGCTACGCTGGGTGGCGTTCCAGTCGGCTTCCGGGGTGAAGTTGGCGCCGATGATCTCGCCGGACAGGTGGGCGATCGCCGCACCGGCCAGGTCGCGGTAGCTGACTTCGATGGCCGGATGCTGGCGACGCACGTTGTCGACCAGGGCGGCGGTCAGCTGACGCGAAACGGAGTTGCCGGCGAGGATGCTGGAATCGATGTGCAGCAGTTTCATGGTGGTGCTCCTGTAGAAAGTGGGTACAGGTGCATGGTAGGTTTTATCGCCAATCGCCACTAGACAGCTAAAATAAGAAGCATTGTTCCACTGACAGGACAATTATCATGCGCGACCTCAACGACCTGCTGTTCTTCGCCAAAGTAGTCGAACACGGCGGCTTCAACGCCGCCTCCCGCGTGCTGGGCATTCCCAAGTCGCGGCTGTCGCGGCGCGTGGCCGGACTGGAGGAGCAGCTCGGCGTGCGGCTGTTGCAGCGCACCACCCGCAAGCTGGCGCTGACCGAGGTCGGTGCCAGTTTCTACGAGCACTGCCAGGCCATGCTGGCCGAGGCCGACGCCGCCGAGGAAAGCATCTCGCGCGTCACCGCCGAGGCGCGCGGGCTGATCCGCGTGAGCTGCCCGGAGCTGCTGGCCAAGACCCTGCTCGGCCCGCTGCTGCCGCGCTTCATGCAGCGCCACCCGCAGGTACGGCTGCTGCTGGAGGCGACCAACCGCCGCGTCGACCTGATCGAGGAAGGGATCGACGTCGCGCTGAGGGTACGCAACGTGATCGAGGATAGCGCCAGCCTGGTGGCGCGCCGGTTCGGCATCAACCTCCAGCTGCTGGTGGCGAGCCCGGTGCTACTGGAGCAATACGGCACGCCGGCCAGCCCGGCCGAACTGGCGCGGCTGCCGGCGTTGTCGATGAACTGGCCTGACGGCCGCGGCCACTTCGCGCTGCTGGACGCGGTCGGCCACGACTACAGCGTGCAGATCGAGCAGCCACGGCTGATCACCGACGACCTGATGGTGCTGACCGAGGCGGCCGAGGCCGGGTTGGGGGTGGCGCTGCTGCCGGCGCAGCTGTGTCACGCGGCGCTGGCCGACGGCCGCCTGGTGCGGCTGCTGCCGGACTACGACATCCCGGGCGGCATCCTGCACGCGGTGTTTCCAAGCCGGCGCGGGCTGGTGCCGGCGGTGCGCGCCTTCATCGACTTCCTCGCCGAGGAACTGGTGCCACCGGGGCATCCGGGTTACGAACGGCCGGGCTGAGGCGGCTCACACCGGCATCTCGTCGGCCAAGGGCTCGGCCGGCTGCAGATGCAGCCACGACGACCACAGCACGCCGCCCAGCAGCAGCACCATCGCCACGCCCTCGAACGGACGCGGCCAGCGCCCCTCGTAGAGAAAACCGTACAACAGCGCGAACAAGGTCTCGAACACGATCAGCTGGCCACTCAAGGTCAGCGGCAGGCGGCGGCTGGCGGCGTTCCAGAAGCCGGTGCCAAGCACCGAGGCACCCAGCGCCACCGCGATGGTGATGCCCCAGAACAGCGGCCAGTCGCGCGCCGGACCGGCCGGCGCCAGCCACGCCCACAGCGCAGCGGGAATTGCCAGCAGCAGCGCCAGCACGCCGGTGCTCACGCCGGTCAGCAGCGACCACTCGTGGCTGTTGAAGCGCGGATGCTGGCGCAGGTAGCGCGCGTTCTTCACCGCGTACAGCGTCCACGTCAGCAGGGCGCCGACGGCGCAGGCGAGCCCGCCCAGCTTGACCAGCCAGCCGGCGGTACCGTCGGCCGCTTCCGGCGCGTACAGGAACACGTCGAGGTTGATCGCCGCGACCCCGGCCACGATCAGCGCCAGCGGCCAGGCCAGCGCCGACAGGTGCAGCGCGCCGTGTTCGCGACTGCCGACCAGGGTGGTCAGCACCGGCAGCACGCCGATGATCAGCGAGGTCGGCGCCACCCCGACCAGCTGCACCGCGCTGATCAAGAGCAGGTAGTAGACGATGTTGCCGATCAGGGAGAGCCGCAGCAGCGCCAGCCAGTCCTCGCGCTGGAGCTTCCAGCGCATGCTGCGCCACAAGGGCAGCAGCATCAGCCACGACACCAC
The DNA here is from genome assembly GCA_016192025.1 of Pseudogulbenkiania sp. GTDB lineage: Bacteria > Pseudomonadota > Gammaproteobacteria > Burkholderiales > Chromobacteriaceae > Pseudogulbenkiania. Next base: position 11,973 of record JACPUY010000040.1, read on the forward strand.
GCCGTAGCTCAGATAGCGACATGAGGCCAGCTCCAGCGGCGAGAACGCCGGCAGCGCGCGCGGCGCCAGAAACACCATGCCCCACAGGGCTCCAGCCGCCAAGCCGTACAACACTCCTTGAATCACCTTCACTCCCGTCTATCCGTTCCGGCGCGGCGCGCACAGGCGCGCCACCCCATTTGCCTCGCAGTGTAGTGAGCCGGACGGGAAAAGTCTGTCGCTGGACTACGCCGGCTTGGCGCGCGACTCCGCCCGCGCGGCGCGGCGCATGGCGCTGGGCGTCTCGCCGTATTCGCGTACCAGCGCGCTGGTGAAGGCGCTTTGCGAGGCGTAGCCGGTGCGCGCCGCCACCTCGCCCACCGGCAGCACGGTCGTCACCAGCAGCCGCCGCGCCAACCGCAGCCGGCGTCGACGCACGTACTCCATCGGGCGCAAGCCGGTCTCGGCCAGGAAGCGTTCGTGAAAGCGCGACGGCGATAGTCCGGCCAACTCGGCCAGATCGCGCACCTGCAGCGGATGGGCGCAGTGGCGGTCGATGAAGGCATCGAGCCGTGCCAGCGGCAAGCCCGGCAACGCCGCCGCCGGCTGCTGCGCGAGGCCGGCCAGCAGCAAGGCGCCGCCGTGGCGGCCGATGGCATCGTCCAATATGGGCAGGGCTGCCAGGCCGCTCACCAGAGCCCCCAGCGCCGGGCTCAGCGAGCGCGTACCCGGCGTGTCCAGCAGGTGTCGCACGGCGTCGGCACCGCCGCCGAGCAGCTCGGCCAGCCCGTCGGCGCCGGACGGGACGTCCAGCACCAGGCAGGTGCTGGCCCCGTCGCCGGCAAAGGCGTGGCGCCGGCTGGACGGGATCACCGCCAGCTGCTGCGCCGCGACGCGCCCGGCGCGGCCCTCGACGTCCACCTGCAGCGCGCCATCCAGCCCGAACACCAGCTGGGCGTGATCGTGGCTGTGGGCCTGCGTCTCGGGCAGGTAATGGCGGACGGACAGGGTCGGGGTCATGGTGCAAGCGGCGCGGGCGGTGAAGGACAGCCGATAGTCTGCCTGACAAGCGCGCCGAGGAGAACCGGCTTGGCGCCCGACCCGCCACCCTGCCGGCAACAGAACAAAAAAGGCCCCGCTCTCCGCACGGGGAACGGGGCCGCGCCGCCAGGCAAGAGCGTCATCAGGCCGGCTGGGCAGCCCACTGCAGCAGGCTGCCCAGCAGTTCGCGCAGCACCGGCTGCACCCGTGCCGCGCGCGTGGCGTCGTAGGCGTACGGCGCCTCTTCTTCCATGTAGGTGGCGAGCGACAGTTCGAGCTGGATGGCGTGAACCCCGTCGGCCGGCGCGCCGTAGGCGCGGGTGATGTAGCCACCCTTGAAACGGCCGTTCAGCACCGCGCTGTAGGCCGGATGGCCCTGCGCCACGGCCAGCAGGCGCTCGCCCGAACCGGCGCCGCAGGAGGCGCCATCGGCGCTGCCCAGGTTGAAGTCGGGCAGGCGGCCTTCGAAGAAGCGCGGCACTTCGGAGCGGATCAAGTGCGCCTCCCACAGCAGCGCCACGCCGTGCTCGGCCTTGAGCCGCGCCAGCTCGTCCTGCAGCGCCTGGTGGTAGGGACGCCAGTAGCGTTCGACGCGCCGGTCGATCTCGGCCGCGTCCGGCTCCTCGCCGGCGCGGTACAGCGGCACCTTGGCGAAGGTGTCGACCGGGCACAGCCCGGTGGTGTCCTGGCCCGGGTAGAGGTTGGTGTTGTCCGGCGGGCGGTTGAGGTCGATCACGTAGCGCGAGTAGCGCGGCACCAGGATCGACGCGCCCAGTTCGACGGCGAAGTCGTACAAGCGCGGCAGGTGCCAGTCGGTATCGTCCAGCTCGGCCGCCACCGGCGCCAGGCGCCCGGCGAGGTCGGCCGGCAGCTCGGTGCCGACGTGCGGCATCGAGATCAACAGCGGCGCGTTGCCGCAGTGCAGGGTGTAGCTCGGGTTATCCATTATCCGAATCCCGTACGAAGTGGTTAAGGATCAGGCCAGCAGCTCGGCCAGCGCCTGGTGATAGCCGCGTGCCGCCGCCTCCTCGGCAACATGGCGCCGCTCGGCGACGATCTGGCGGCCGCCGGCGTAGACGTCGCGGATCGGCGTCTCGCCGTGCTGGCAGAACACCAGCCCGGCCAGCAGTTGTTCATCCGCGCGCTGCATCAGGTTCGGGTGCTCGGCGTCGAGCACCAGCAGGTCGGCGCGCTGACCCACCGCCAGACCGGCCACCGGGCGCCCGGCCGCCAGTGCCCCGCCGGCCACCGCCTGGGTGTACAGCCGGTCGGCCACCACGGGAGCGTCGGCGCTGGCCAGCACGTTGCGGCGCCGGTCGCGCAGGCGCTGGCTGTATTCCAGCAAGCGCAGCTCCTCGACCAGCGAGACGCTGACGTGGCTGTCCGAGCCGATGCCCCAGTGGCCGCCGGCGGCGAGATAGGCCACGCCGTCGAAGATGCCGTCGCCGAGGTTGGCTTCGGTGGTCGGGCAGATGCCGGCCACCGCGCCGCTGGCGGCCAGACCGGCGGTCTCGTCCGGCGTCATGTGGGTGGCGTGCACCAGGCACCAGCGTTCATCAAGCGGCTGGTTATCCAGTAACCAGCGCACTGGGCGCGCGCCCAGCTCGGCCACGCAGTCGTCCACTTCCTTGGTCTGCTCGGCGATGTGGATGTGGATCGGCGCGCCCGGGTCGTCGCAGTGCAGGCCGCTGCGCAGCGCCTCCAGCGTGGCCGGCGACACCGCACGCAGCGAGTGCGGCGCCACGCCGTAACGCAGGCCGGCGTGCGGCGGATGGCTGCGGCGCAGGCCGGCCAGCAGCTCCAGCATCCAGTCGGTGCTGGCGATGAAACGCGCCTGCTCCGGCAAAGGCGGACGTTGGCCGAAGCCGCTGTGCTGATACAACACCGGCAGCAGCGTCAGGCCGATGCCGGCTTCGGCGGCGGCGGCGATCAGGCGCTCGCCATGCTCGGCGGGATTGGCGTAGGGCTTGCCGTTGGCATCGTGGTGCACGTAGTGGAACTCGCACACCGAGGTGTAGCCGGCCTTGGCCATCTCGACATAGAGCTGGCGCGCCACCGCCTCCAGAGTGTCCGGCGTCAGCCGCGCGGCGAAGCGGTACATCAGGCTGCGCCAGCTCCAGAAACTGTCCTGCGGATGGCCGAGGTATTCGGTCAGCCCGGCCATGGCGCGCTGGAAGGCATGCGAGTGCAGGTTGGGCATGCCGGCGATCACCGGCCCGGCGGCACGAGCCGTGCCGGGGGGCTGGGCGGCGTCGGGCTCGACGGTGTTCAACAAGCCGTGCGCGTCCCAGCGCAGCAGCACATTGCGGCGCCAGCCCTCGGGCAGCAAGGCGCGTTCGGCAAACAGGGAATGGGTAGCGAGGGTCATCGGTCAACCTCAAGAACGGTCTGAAGAGGAATGCGGCAACAGGCGGATGCTGACGGCGAGCAGCGCGCCGTCGCCGGCCACGCGGCAGTCGAGCGCGGTAGCGGCGTCGAGGCGCAGCGTGTCGTCGGCCTCGAGCACGAGCGGCACGCCGTCGCCGAGCAGCAGCTCGAGCCGGCCCCGCGCGCAGAACAGCAGCACCACATCGCCGTCCAGACGGTGCCGGCCGGCGCCCTGCCACACCTCGACCCGGCCCTCGGCCACACCACGGCGCAGCATCAGGTTGAAGTCGCGCGTGGCGCCGCCGGGCAAGGTGGCGTCGATCGCCGTCTCGCCGGCAAAGGCGGCCAAGTCGAGCGGCCGGGCCAGCGCGTGTACCGTGCCGTCGTCCTGAGCGAGCCGCATGCCGTCGCCGGCCAGCAACACCAGCGTGCGGTCGACGCCGGGAAAGCACGAAAACGGCCCGGCTTGCGCCACGTCGGCCAGGCTGACGCGCCAGACGAAATCGTCCAGCCCAGCGCCATCCAGCCCGGCGGCGATCTCGCGCGTCACCCCGCCACCGTTCTTCCACGGCCGCGCCAGCAGGCTGGCGCCACGAATCAGCGTGTAGCGGGGGGGACGACCCGGCACCGTAGCGGTGTCGCCGGCGTCGTGCTGCGGCTTGCTCATCTGGCTTCTCCCGTCGGGCGGCCGCCAGGACGCCCTAATGTCTATACAAGTGAAGTCAGTGTAGCGCAGCCATCTTGTCTATACAAGTACGCAACCCACCTGGCAGGACACCGGAAGACAGACGAAGGAGAAAACCTCGTCAGAAGCGGCCGCTGAACTGGAAGCGCGAACCCGGATGCCACAGCGTGACATCGGTCGCCACCTGATCGTGCGCCCAGGTGCGGCGGTGCAGCACCAGGCAGGGATCGCCGATGTCCATTTGCAGGCGGTGGCGTGCGATGGCGTCCGGCAGGCGCGCGGTGATGACGTATTCCGCCCGCTGCAGCGCCGCTTCGCGCGTCATGTACTCGTTGGGGGTGATGGTGCGGAAATCCTGCTCGAGATAATGCGGATACAGGCGCGGATTGACGAAGCGGTCCTCCAGCTGGATCGGCACGCCGTTCTCGAAATGCACGATGCGCGAATGGAAGGCGTAGGCGTCGGCCGGCAATTCCAGCGCCGCCAGCGCCTTGGCATCGCTGGTGCGCTCCAGGATCAGCACCTCGCTGCTGTGCCGGTCGCCGCGCCCCTTGATCTCCTCGGCGATGCTCTTGATCTCGATCAGCGTCGACTGATACTTCTGCCCGGTGACGAAGGTGCCCGCCCCCTGCACCCGGTTGAGCACCTGGTCGGCGGTCAGTTCGCGCAGGGCACGGTGCACCGTCATGCGCGATACCCCGAACTGCTTCACCAGCTCGTGCTCAGAGGGGATCAAGCTGCCCATCGGCCAGGTGCCGCTCTCGATCTGGCGGCGGACGTAGTCCTTGATTTGCACGTAGGCAGGAACGGGTTTGCTGGCAGTGAGGGACATGGGGCACGATCTGGGAGGAATGGGAACGCCTCACACTATAGCACGCGCCCGATTTGTCTATACATAGCCCGCCAAGCAGCCTCGGCCCCCCGGCCGCGCCGCTAGCCGCGCCGGCGCAGTTTCAGCGTCAGCGTCAACCCGCCCTCGCCATCGTCGAGCGAGTGGAAATTCTCCAGCCCGAGCGAGGACGGCAGCAGCAGGCTGACACCGTGCCCCACCCCCACCTTGCTCAGCGTGCGCTCCAGCCGCCGCGCCATGCCCTGCGCCGGCAGCCGCGCCTCGTCGTCGAGCGCGAAGCCGTACGACTCGGCCGCCGTGTCGAAGGCCTGGCTGACCTGCTCGCGCGGCACGAAGCGCTCCGCCATCTCGCTCACTTGGCCGGTGGACACCGCCTCCTCCGCCTGGCACAGCGCCAGGCACTCGTCCTTGAAGCGTGCCTGCTGCAGCGGGTCGTCGATCTCGCCGGAGATCTGCTCCAGCACCTCGACCACCATGCGGCTGCGCGATGCGGTATCGGGCACGCGCATCGCCTGCAGGAAGTCGTCGAGCCAGAATTTGGCCTGCTGGCCGAGGCGGTCGACCGCGTACACCGTCGGCCCGTGCTCCAGCAGCAGCGCCCCCTTGTCGATCAGCCGTGGGTTGATGCCGGAAGCGTGGCCGAGGTCGAACACGCTGCCGGACTCGATCACGGTGAGGAAGTCGTCGCGGATCTCCGACTTGAACACGCCCAGCGCGCGCTGCGGCTCGTCGCCGTCACTCAGCCCGGAAAACAGCACCACCAGCAGGTCGCCGGCGCTGATGTTGGGGTGTTGCGAGCGCGCGTACAGGTGGCGCGCGATGCGCCGCGACAGCTCGAGGAAATCCAGCTCCTCGCGGAAGAACTGGCGCGAGTAATGGTACAGCTCGTTGAGATTGAGGTCGGACTCGTGCACGAACTGGTACTTCTTCTTGTCCGAGACGATGCCCTTGAGATAGCCGTCAAGGATCAGCGCCGACACCTCGTCGTCCACCGCCGTGGTGCGATCCGACAATTGCAGCGGCTCGGCACGCGCCGGATTGCCCACGCGATGCACCACCAGCCGCTCCACCCTTGCTTCACCGATCACCATGCCTGCTTCCCCTGTTCGCCAACGAGCCGCGATTATTGCCGCCGCCCCCGCGTCTGACAAGCCGGCGGCCGCTTTCCGCCCGCCCGGTTCAGGCGCTTGGCGCCGGCCGGCGCCGGTTCACCACGGCCAGCAGCAGGCCCAGGCTGAGCACGGCCGAGCAGTAGAAATAGCCCGCCGGTCCCAGCCCGGCCATGAACAGCGACACCAGCAAGGGCCCGCCGACCCCGCCGGCGGCGAACGCCAGCAGCAGCACCGAACTGACGTCGATGCGCAGTTCGGCCGGCATCACATCGTTGACGATGGCGCTGGCCAGGCCGTACAGGGTGAAGGTGACGCTGACGTAGCACAGGATCAGCCACAACAGCCCGCTCTGCGTGCCGAGCACGGCGATGAGCAGGGAGATGGCGCCGATGGCCAGACACAGCCGGGTCAGCAACAGGCGCCGATCCAGCCGGTCCGACAGCCGCCCCATCGGCCACTGCAGCGACAGCGCCGCCAGCATCGACAGCCCCATGAAGCGCGCGATATCCGCTTCGCCGTAGCCCTGGCCGGCGAAGAACACCGGGATCATGGTGTAGAATGCCCCGTTGAGAGCGCCCGCCACCAGCGTCGCCGCCAGCCCGACCGGCGCCAGCCGGCCGATCCGGCGTAGCGTGGCAAACAGGCGCCAAACGGTTTCGCCCAGGTTGGCCGACACCGCCAGATGCACTCCCGGCGTGGTCAGCGTCACCGGAATCGCCGACAACGCGAACAGGATGCCCACCAGGCTGAACAGGCTGCCGCTGGCCGGCAGCGGCAGGTTCAGCAGCCACTGCCCGGCGCTGACCCCCAGATAGCCGGTGATCATGTACACCGACATCACCTGGCCGCGCAGATGGTTGGCGGCGCAGCCGTTGAGCCAGCTCTCCATCACCATGAAGATCCCCACCAGCGCCATGCCGGTCAGCAGCCGGCAGATGGCCCACAGCCAGGGATCGAACGCGAGCGACTGCGCCAGCGCCACGCAGGTGATGGTCGCCGCCATCACGGCGAAGGCACGGTGGTGTCCCACCTGACGGATCAGCACGCTGCAGGCGAAGGTGCCGGCAAAGAAACCCACGTAGTAGAGCGACTGCACCAGCCCGGTCAGCGGCGTGGACAGGCCGCTGCCGATCAGCCGCAAGGCGGTCAGCGTGGTGAACAGCCCGTTGCCCGCCATCAGGATGGCATAGCCCAGCAGCAGCGCCGCCACCGAACGCAGGATGGCCCGCCAGCCGCTTACGGCCGGCGCATGCACAGGAAAAGTCGTCATCGGGATTACAAACCAAAAGCACCCGCCAAGGCGGGTGCGCATTGCAAGGACTCGATCACCTTCTCCGGCGGCAGCAAGCCACCCGCCGGCCGGAGAACGTGAAGGCATCTACCTCATCATCGTCATTTTTCGATCACACAAGCATGTCTTCATGCGACAAATCATTGCCTTCAGACGACCACCGCCACTACTGGCCAAAGGGCGGGCGATCAGGAGGTGCCGGGTGGCACCTCCCGAGAGCAATGCGAGTCCCCCTCCCTCTTACTGTTCCGTTTGGGGACGTTCCATGTCCGGGGGCAGCGGTTTGCGCCGCTCCTGCTGGCGTCGCTCATTCGGCTGCTGCCCCGGCACTCGCTGCTCGTCGGGCATCTGCTGACGCGGCTCGGCACGCGACCGGCCCGGCTGCTCCTGCGGCTGCCGTTGCTGATACAACGGCGCTCGCTCCCTGTCAGGCGCCTGCTGACGCGGCTCGCTGCGCGACCGGCCCGGCGGCTCATGCGGCTGCCGTTGCTGATACAACGGTGCTCGCTCCCTGTCGGGCGCCTGCTGACGCGGCTCGCCACGCGACCGGTCCGGATTATCCCGCGGTTGGAAATGCTGCGGCGTTACGGATTCACGCGGCTGATAGCGGTAATTCTCGGAATGAATCCGACGTTGCCGCTCTACCGAGCGAGGATAGCGGTTGCCCGAATATTCCCTCTGGTAGAGCGGCAACGGGGCGGGAGGAGGGGCGGAGTGTCGGTCCCAGCGGTCCCATCCGCTACGACGTCGTTCCCAGTCACGCCCCCAGTGTTCACCCCAACGGGGCGGCCGGTCGGGCTGCCAATAGCGAAAATACACCGGAGGCCGGCGGTAGTAGCGTACCGGAACGCGCAGCACAAACAGCGGCACATATACCGGCTCCACCTCCTCCCACGGTCCGTTGTACCAGCTGCTCGCATACCAGCTGTCGTCCTCGTATACCCAGTACAGTCCGTCGTAAAAGAAGATGTTCACATCCACTTGCGGAGCGTAGTAGACCGGATAGCCCGGCACCCGGACCAATCTCGGATACGCCGGCAAGTTGATACCGATGTCAATGCCGGGGAATCCAATGCCGATACCAATGCTGACCTCGGCCTGGCTCGCAGGCACAGGGAGAAGCAGTATCGACAACAAAATCAGGAGATAGCGCATGTTCTGTTCTCCAATGGAATAAACGGCCATCGCAACGATGGTCATTGAGACAGTAACGGGCCTGCGACGGTGAAGCTGTTGGCACGGATGACACCGGGGACGAGCAACAGCGAGAGCACGCTGCCCTCGCTGGCAATCCCCGCACCGGGCATCCCCCACCGGGCGTGAAACGGCCCCCTTCAGTGTCAGGCAAGCCCAGCTGCCTTTAGTTGCCAAGTTGACGGGGAAAACGCCATGGCATGCTCAAGGACATGCGCTTTGCGGGAGCCATGTAGCCAGAGAAACCCCAGACCGTGTGTTAATCGACACCGCCTCCATGACCCCATTATGGTTACGAATAAGGCAGGGTGAATGGCTGCTTCTGGCCAACCAAGTTGAAAAACCCGTTGCCGCAACCGATCAAGCATTGAGCCGTCTCCTCTACCCCTCTTCCCTGATTCATTGCCGGGTTGATCCACCGTTTTCCCCTCAGCCTTGGTGCATATCCCATTGCCGTTGACTCAAGCACCAGCCGCCACCCTCGATGGCCAGCGCCCCGATATAACCCGGAGCAGGTTGGAGCGTATAGAGTGACCAACGCCTTGCCGGAACGATATTGTTCGAGGCTACATGGATATCCACAGGACCATGCTCAGGATCGGTAGTGAGGGGAACGGAAAAACCATCCAACGGTACGGCGAGACCGTCGCCACAGGCTTTCAGGTACGCCTCCTTCTTTGTCCAGCAAGCGAGAAAGGCATCGGCGTAAAGAGGGGCCGGGAGCGCACTCAACTGGTCGGCTTCGGCCGCCGAGAAGAAATACCACGCGATGTCCGCGTAATCGGATTGCGCCCGGAGATATTCGAGATCGACGCCGACATCGGCATCGGTAGCGAAGGCAATCAGGGCAAGGCCGGTCGAGTGGGACAGATTGAACTTGAGCCGGCCGTCGAATGCAGGGCCGAGCTCGGGCTTGCCGAAGGCGTTGTAGGCATAGCTGATGCGGTCGGGCCGGGTCTCGAGATAGTCCCCCAGCAGCTCGCGCAGCACCCCATGCGCAGCGACGAAACGCTGTCGATCGCGCTGGAAGCGGAAACGTGCGCTCCGGCTGCGTTCGTCGGCAGAGAGCGTCGCATAGAGGCGCGCCGACGTTTCCGGAGAAACGTCGAGACTGGCGCGCCAGATATGCACTTCGTGGGGTGGCAGGGGAAACATTCCGGACTCCGGCGCCGGGCTGAACGCTACAGCCGCTCCAGCAGTAGCTGGGCGATTTCCAGGCCGATGCGCGCCTGGGCTCCCTGCGTCGAGGCCCCCAGGTGGGGCGTGCAGACGACGCGGGGATGGCGGGCGAGCCGCAGGTCGCAGGGCGGTTCCCCGGCGAAGACGTCGAGGGCGGCTCCGCAGACCTTGCCCGACTCGAGGGCAGCGAGGAGCGCCTCCTCGTCCACCAGGCCGCCCCGTGCGCAGTTGAGCAGGAAGACCCCATCCTTCATCCGGACGATCTCCTCCCGACCGATCACGGCACGCCCCTCCTCGCTCGAAGGGGTGTGTATCGAAATAAAGTCGGCACGCGGGAGGAGCTCTTCGAAGGAAAGCAGCTCAAGGCCCTCGAACCAGCCCGCGGGCTCGCGCGCCTTGTCGGCACCGACGACGGCCATGCCGAGCGCCGAGGCGCAACGCCCCAAGGTGCCCCCGATCCGGCCCACACCGATGATGCCGAGCGTCTTGCCGGCGAGTTCGATCCCGTCCGAGAACTCCTTCTTCGGCCATTGCCCCGACTTCACGGCGGCGTCGGCCTGCGGAATCCGCCGCGCGAGGGCAAGGAGCATGCCCAGGGCCAGCTCGGCCACCGAGCCGGTCGAGGCCTTGGGCGTGTTGAGTACCGCGATGTCCCGGGACGCGGCGGCGGCGAGGTCGATATTGTCGGTGCCAACCCCGGCGCGCACGATCAACCGTAGCCGCCGCGCCGCCGCGAGCGGCCGCTCCCCGAGACGGGTGGCGGAGCGAACGACGACGGCGTCGTAATCGCCGATCAGATCCTCGAGCATCTGAGGCGAGAGGCCGCCCCACTCGTCCACCCGCAGCCCTCCCGCGCGCATCCGCTCGACGGCCACGGCGGGGATCGGGTCACAAACCAGGACCCGGGCGGAATCCACCCGGGAAACGGTGTCCGTTTCCGATCGTCGGCCCTGCTCCTCGATGAAATCCGATAAAACCTGTTCGTCCTGCCTTAACGTCTCGTATTTTTCTTCCAACATGACGGACTCCTTTACTTGGGAGGCGGTTAGTCAATCACCGGTCACCTCGATCGTCGGCGAGCAGTCGGCTACGTTCACCGCGTCGGCCATGCCGACCAGCACGTCGCGCGGCCCCTCGAAGCGCTCCCGGGCGTGCGCGGTGCGGATGTTGTCCACCAGCATCATGTCGCCGGCCTGCCACCGATCGCTTACGGTGTTTGCCGTGTAGACCTCATTGATCAACTGCACGATGTCCGGGCCGATCGGGTCGCCGTTGCCGAAGCGCGTATTGAACGGCAGCCCGTCCTCGCCGTAGACGTCCACGAGGTATTCGCGCACCTCCGGGTCTATCGTCCACTCGTTGAGGAAGGCAGCCTGGTTGAACCAGCAGCGCCGGCCGGTGCGTGGATGCCGCACCACGGCACTGCGGCGCTGCCAGGTGCGCAAGGCACCGTCGGGCTGCCACTCGAAGCGGATCGCCTTCGCCCGGCAGTAGCTCTCGACGGTGTGGCGCTCGTCGCTGCCGAAGGCTTCGGCAATCGTCGCCCCGATCTCGTCGTTGTAATTGCGCACCAGCAACCAGCCCACCCGCTCGAAGCGTTCGACCAGCTCCGCAGGCAGCGCTTGCAGCACGGCCGTCTCGTCGGCCACCGGCGTCGCGCCGCCCTCGGTGGGCGCAGCAAGACAGGCGAACAGCATGAGGGAGGGGAATTCGAGCGCGTAGCTGATCTCGTGGTGCATGCACATGGGCTGGCTGGGCGGCCACTTCGACGAGGAATAGAACCCATCGGCATAACGCTGCCGAGTGGCGAAGGCCTCGCGCTCGATCATCGGGCTGCCCAACTGCCGAAAGACGGCCCCCACCTCCTCCACCTCGCGCAAGCCGAGGCCGCGCACGAGCAGTACACCGTGTTCGACGACGGCGGCTCGCAGCGCGTCACGGTGCTCGGCGGCCCAGCGGCTTGCATCCCCGCGGGCATCCACCTGCACTATCGGCGGCTTACCGGATCGCACCTCCACATCGAGCGATGAGGTCGGTGGTGAAGATTGTGCTGTTGCAAAGAGTGATGACATATCGGATTACCTCTTTTTTCTATGGCTGTTGTTGAAGGGCAGCCCGTCGCTACACGGACCGCGCGTCGACGAGGCGGGCCAGATCGGCGAGAACCGGGTGATCCGCCAGATCCTTTACGGACACCGTGCGGTTCAGCTTGATCGCCAGCCTCAGCGCCGACAGCGGGGTGCCGCCGAGCTCGAAGAAATGAGCCTCCCGGCCGATCTGCTCCGGCGGGAGGCCGAGAATCTCGGCCCAGGCGTCCGCCAGCCGTTGCTCGGTCGGCGTACTCGTCCGGTCGTGGTCCTGTTTGGCACTATCGAGCTCCCCGACCAGTGCCACCAACGCCTTCCGGTTGATCTTGCCGTTGTCCGTCAATGGCAGCGTTCTCTGCCAATGGAACGCCGACGGCACCATGTACCTGGGCAGCGACGCGCCAAGCTGCTGCTGCAACTCGTTGGCATCGAGCGGCTGCTCGCCGGAGTAGAAGGCCACCAGCTGCTTGCCGCGGTCAGGCCGCTCGGCGACCACCACGGCACCGTCGCGCACGCCCGGCAAGCGCAACAGCGTGTTCTCGATCTCGCCCAGCTCGATCCGGAAACCACTGATCTTGACCTGGGAATCGCGCCGGCCGAGGAACTCCAGCTTGCCCTCGGGCAGCCAGCGGCCACAGTCGCCGCTGCGGTACAGCCGCTGCCCTGGGCGGTTCGGATCGGCCAGGAAGGCGCGTTGCGTGCGTTCGGGATCATTGACGTAGCCGCGCCCGACACAGATTCCGGAGAAGACGATCTCGCCGGGGGCGCCGAGCGGCACCGGCGACAGCTGCTCGTCGACGACGTAGACATGCGCATTGTTGACCGGGCGGCCGAGCGGAACCCGCTCGCGGCAGGGCACGCTGTCCATCACCTCGTGATTGGTGTCGTCGGAGGTCTCGGTCAGCCCGTACACATTCACCAGCTTGATGCCGGGCAGGGCCGCGAACCAGCGCTGCGTCAGCTCCTTCTTCAGCGCTTCGCCGGTGACCGCCACGTAGCGCAGGTCCGGCAGCTCGCGGGGGTGCTGATCCAGATAGGAAAGGACGACGTCGAGGTAGGACGGCACGACCTGCAGCACGTTGACCCGGCCGTCGACGATCTTGTCGACAAAGCGTTTGACGTCCAGGATCACGTCCTGCTCGACCAAGAGTGTCCGCCCGCCGACCAGCAGCGCGGAGACCAGCTGGCACATCGAGATATCGAAGCACTGGGGAGCCGTCTGGGCCACCACGGTGCCATCGCCGATCTGTAAATCGTCGATCTTGGCGAACAGGTGGTTGACCATGCCCGCGTGCTCGCACATCGCGCCCTTGGGCTCGCCGGTGGAACCGGAGGTGAAGTAGATGTAGGCGAGCTGATCGGGCGTGACGTCGATGCCGAGATCGCCGCCAGGCAAGCCCGCCTCGAAGACCGCGTCGATGAACAGCTTCTGGATTCCGGCTGGCGCGTCGAGCGCCTGATCCAGCATCTCGGTGCTGCCGCGTTCGGTCAGCACCAGCCGGCAGCCGGCCCGGGTGAGCGTCCGCGCGATGCGGTCGGCCGGGAAATGCGGCTCGATGGGCAGGTACGCGCCACCGGCCTTGAAGATGGCGAGCACGGCGCTCATCCAGTCCAGGTTGCGCTCGGTCACCACGGCGACGACGCCTTCACGGCGCAGCCCGTGCGCCAACAGCATGCGTGCCAGCTGGTTGGCGCGGGTATTGAGTTGTCGATAGGTCAGTTGCCTGTCGCCGTGCACCGCCGCGATGGCGTCCGGATGCGACCAAACCCGCTCCTCGAACAGCTCGTGGACCCGGCGGTCCGGCAACTTGCGCTGCGGCCCGGCGAGGCCATGAAGCTGGAAACGCAGCTCCTCCGCGGACAGCAGGCTTTGTGGCGCGAGCTCGGCATCCGGATCGGCCACGATCGAGGCCAGCGCGGTGAGATGATAACCGGCGATCCTGGCGGCGCATTCGCCGTCGAGCACGTCCGTCCGGTAGCGCAGCCGCAACACCAGCCGCTCGCCTTGCACGAAGCTGACCCGGAGTATGGTTCCATCGGCCAGCTCGCCACCCTCGCCCCCTTCTCTATGGCCCGGGTCGAACACGGTTTCGAACAAGGGCTCGGTGAGACCCAGTTCACGTCTCAGCTCCTCGACCGGAAAATCCCGGTACAGCAGCAGTTTCGACTCCGCGCGAGCCGTTGCCAGCAGCGCCTCCCGCCACGAACCGGGTCCGATCGACAGATGGAA
>JACPUY010000041.1 GCA_016192025.1 Pseudogulbenkiania sp.
CTCCGACAACGAGAAGCGCTACGGCATCAACAACAAGGGTGCCGGTTACAACTGGGCGGTCGAAGACTTCCGTTTCGATCTGCAGCTGAACCCGAACGAAGCCAACCGTTTCGGCTGGGTGGTGGAGATCGATCCGTTCGAGCCGTCGTCCAAGCCGGTCAAGCGCACCGCGCTGGGCCGTTTCAAGCACGAAGGCGCTACCGTCACCATCGCCCCGTCCGGCCATGCCGTGGTCTACATGGGCGACGACCAGCGCTTCGAGTACATCTACAAGTTCGTTTCCAAGAACAAGTACAACGCCAAGAACCGCAAGGCCAACATGAGCCTGCTGGACGAGGGCACGCTGTACGTGGCGCGCTTCAACGCCGACGGTTCCGGCGCCTGGCTGCCGCTGGTGGCCGGCCAGAACGGCCTCTCCGCCGACCAGGGCTTTGCCGACCAGGGCGAGGTGGTGATCAAGGCACGCATCGCGGCCGATATCGTGGGCGCCACCAAGATGGACCGTCCGGAGTGGATCGCCGCCAACCCGCGCAAGGCCGGCGAGGTGTATTGCACCCTGACCAACAACTCGGATCGCGGCAAGGACGGCAAGCCGGGGCCGGATGCCGCCAACCCGCGCGCCGACAACAAGTTCGGCCATATCATCCGCTGGCTGGAAAACGGCGGGGATGCGGCCGCGGCTGGTTTCAAGTGGGACATCTTCGCGCTGGCGGGCCGTCCCGATGCCGCCAAGGAGCAGCACAAGGGCGCCTTCAAGGGCGATGCCTTCGGCAGCCCTGACGGCCTGAAGTTCGACCATAACGGCGTACTGTGGGTGCAGACCGACGTGTCCACCTCGACCGTCAACATGAAGGAATACGCCGGGATGGGCAACAACCAGATGCTGGCGGTGGTGCCGGAAACCGGCGAGTTCCGCCGCTTCCTGACCGGTCCGAACGGTTGCGAGATCACCGGTCTGGCCTTCACTCCGGACAACAAGACCCTGTTCGTCAACATCCAGCACCCGGGCGAGCCGGACAGCGAACGCTCCGACCCGGCCAAGCCCAAGGCGATCTCCGCCTGGCCGGACGGCGACAAGGGCGGTCGCCCGCGTGCCGCCACCGTGGTCATCCGCAAGCTGGACGGCGGCGTGATCGGCTCCTGATTCTCGTAGTGCCTCTTAAGCCTTGTGCCGGCGGCGTTCCCGCCGGCTTTTTTCATCGTCACGGCCACAGCAAACCGGGCCGGACTTGAAAGACGAGCCCGCTCGCGGCACACTAACGGCCTCCGTGCCAAGGCGGCGCGGCAGCCTCAACCCGTCGGCTTGCAAGATGGACGGGAATCGTCGATGCCGGCTGCTGGGCCGTCCCGGCGTGCTCTCTGACGGAGAGTTTCATGTCTCACACGATTCATGGCGATGGCGCCATTCGTCGTACCTCGCTGTACGGTTCCTCGATCGAAAACACTTACGGCGGCGTGCTCAGTTTCATGCGCCGCAACTACACGCGCGACCTCTCCGGCGTCGACGTGGCGATTTCCGGCATCCCGCTCGACCTGGCGGTGACCTTCCGCCCGGGCGCGCGCCTCGGCCCCGCGGCGGTACGCGCCGCCAGCGTGCAGCTGGCCGAGCTGAAGCCGTTCCCGTGGGGCTTCGATCCGTTCGACGACCTGGCGGTGATCGACTACGGCGACTGCTGGTTCGACGCGCACAACCCGCTGACCATCAAGGACAGCATCATCGAGCATGCGCGCACCATCCTGGCCTCCGGTGCCAAGATGCTGACTTTCGGCGGTGACCATTACGTCACCTATCCGCTGTTGGTCGCGCACGCCGAGAAGTTCGGCAAGCCGCTGTCGCTGATCCACTTCGACGCGCACTGCGACACCTGGCCGGACGACAACCCGGAGTCGCTGAACCACGGCACGATGTTCTACAAGGCGGTGAAGGACGGCCTGATCGACCCGAAGACCTCGGTGCAGGTCGGCCTGCGCACCTGGAACGACGATTTCATGGGCATCCACCGGCTGGACGCGCCGTGGGTGCACGACAACGGCACCGAAGCCTCCATCGCGCGCATCAAGGACATCGTCGGCGACAACCCGACCTACCTGACCTTCGACATCGACTGCCTCGACCCGGCCTTCGCCCCGGGTACCGGCACCCCGGTGCCGGGCGGTCTGACCACGGCGCAGGCGCTGAAGATCGTCCGCAGCCTGGACGGCGTGAACCTGGTCGGCATGGACGTGGTGGAAGTGTCGCCGCCGTTCGACCAGAGCGAGATCACCGCGCTGGCCGCCGCGCACATCGCCTGTGACCTGCTGTGCCTGCTGCGCAACCGCAAGCTGGCCGGCACGTTGTAAGCGCGCGGCCTACGGCAACAGCGAGCCCGCCATCCGGCGGGCTTTTTTGCCGGCGCAAGGCTGGCCGAAGAGGGCGCCCGGCCTGCCCCAGGCTGGCCGGCTCAGCCGGGCGGGCAGCGTTGCCCGTCAGGGTGGCGGCGTTCCTTGGTGCCGGGGTGGCTGGTCAGCAGTGGGCTGGCTTCTTCTCTGGCGGCAAGGCGGGCGAGGAAGCCGCCCAGCAGGCAGGGCGAGCGGCCGGTGGCGGTCAGGCGCTGGAAGGCGAAGCGGTCGGCCTCGCGCTCGAAGTCGCGCGAGTACTTCATGTCGGCCAGCATCAGCGGCGCCAGCACCAGGATCGAGCTGCTGTCGCCGGTGAGCAGCGACACCGCCAGCGACAGCCCGCCGTACTGGATGACCCCGCGCAGGCCGTGGCGGTGTTCGACGTGGCCTGCTTCGTGCGCCAGCACGGCGAACAGCTCGTCGTCGCTGTTGGCCTGCCGTACCAGCTGATCGGTCATCATCACCGTGCCGCCGGGCAGGGCGAAGGCATTGGGGCCGATGGCCGGCGCATCGGCCAGGGTGAGCTGGTAGCGATAGGCGCTGTGCGCCGGTGCGGCCTGTTCCAGCAGGGCCTGCAAGGCGCGCTGCCGTGCCGGTGCCAGGTGCGAGGGCCGGAGGGTGCGGGTCTGGTCGAGCAGGCGCAGCGTCTGATCGGCCATCAGCTTTTCCACGGTGATCGGAGTGTGGCGTGCGGCGGTCTCCGCCAGCCAGGGCAGGCCGTAGCGATACGCCAGCCCGGCGGTCACGGCGGCCAGCGCGAACAGCAGGCCGAGCCCCTTCCAGCCGCTGTGCAGCCATTCCAGCGCCCGGTCGGCCAGCGGCAGCCGACCCAGCAACTGACGGCAGCCGACCGGGTCGCTGACTTCGATGACGCTGCCGTCCGGCAGCAGCAGCTTGTCCGGCAGGCCGGGCAGACCGGCTTCGAACTCCACGTCAGGCAGCGGGTAGCGGCGCGTGCTCATGCCGTCGGTGAACACCAGTTCGTGCACCTCGCGCCAGATCGCAACGGGGTGTGGCGTGGGGCTGCGTCCATCCAGATAGCTGCCGCTCAGCCTCATAGGCCCAGATCCAGCTCGAATCCGTCCACCGCGGCGTCGCCCAGCGCCGTGCGCCCGGACATCGGCTTGGCGCGGAGATCGGCAAGGTCGTCGGTGGGGTACATGGCGAGGTGCTCCAGCCGGTAGCGCAGGGCGCGCAGCCTGGCGTAGGGGTAGAGCAGGCCCAGCGAGATCAGCATCAAAAACGCATTGCCGAGGTGCAGGTTGAACAGCTGGCGCAGCGTCACGGTGCTTTCGAAGCGGTGGCGGCGGCCGTTGTTGTCCAGCACGGTGTGGTTCCAGACTTCGTTGGCCAGGCCGTCGCGGATCACCTGGCCGATGGCGAGCCACATCAGCAGGAAGAACAGGTAGAGCAGCCCGCCCGCGATCACCAGCCACAGCATGTTGTGCAGGCTGCCCCGCGGCATGCCGCCAAACACGGTGGTGCTGGCCAGGCCCAGGATCGCACCGATCAGCACGAAACCGAGCAGGGCGCACAGCATGCCCTTCAGGAACACCCGGTAGTAGCCGCCGACGCATTTTCCCATTTCGAAACCGGCGTTGCCGAAGCGGGCGTGGTTCACCAGGAATTGCTGCTGCCAGTGGCGGGCATAGGGCAGCGCGATGCCCAGCGTCAGCACGCTGATCAGCAGCCCGGCGAGATAGGGCCCGGCGGCGTCCCAGGCCTTGGCCTGGAAGTTGAAACGCATCTGGCGCCAGCTGGTGTTGCGCAGCCGGAATTTCATCGCCGTCACCACCACCCAGGGCAGCAGCGGCAGCAGCACCAGGTAGAGCAGGGCGGACAGGCCGGGGGTGAGCTTGTCGGCCAGCGCCAGTGCCACCAGCACGGCCACGATCAACAGGCGGCCCTTGAGGATGGCCATCGGCTTGCCGTGGTAGTCGAAACTGGCGCCGGCCAGGCGGGTGTGGCCATACAGATATTTGAGGGTGCGCACCTTGCCCCAGGCGGAGTAGATGCCCAGGGTCAGGATGGACAGCAGGATGTTGACGATCCAGATGCGGAAGAAGGCGCCGGTGTCGCCGCTGAAGCTGAAGCGCAGGGCATCCGGGGTGAGCGGTGCCGGCGGCGGGCCGGGTGGTGTGTTCTTGGGCAGAGAAAGCTGAGTGTCGTCCGGTGGTGCAGTGTGCATCGTGTGTCCCTGTCGTATCCGGTTCCGTTGGCCAATGAGGGACCGGCCGTCTTGCCCGTGGTGGGCCAGCGGGGGAACCCCAGGTTATTCTTTTGTCATTATAGGTGGCAATCGGTTGCTTTTGAATGCGATGCGGTGGGACAGGGCGGCACAAGAGGATATGGCGTGGCTCAAACGACGAGCCCGCGGACGGCGGGCCTGGGTGGGAACAGGGGGCGTCGTGACCTAGCGCAGCAGTGCCGGCAGAATGACGGAGGCGGCCAGCAGCGCGATTTCCGTGGTCTCGACGCCGGCGCCGAGGCAGTCGCCGCTCATGCCGCCGAGGCGTTGCAGGAGGAAGCGGCGCCAGCCCCACAGCGCCAGCGGAGCGAGCAGCAAGGGCGGGGCGAGCAGCGTGGACAGCGCCGTGAGCACGGCGGCCGAGAGGCCCAGCGCACGCCAGTCGGTTGTCCCGGCGAAGCGCGCGCCGCTGCCGGCCGCCAGCGGCGGCAAGGTGGTCGACCACCATACCGCGCCGAGCCGGGCCCAGGCCGGGATCAGCAGCAGGTCCCACAGGTTGGCCGACGCCTTGGCCTGCAGCATCAGCAGCACCAGTTTGGCGACGAGCGCCAGCACCAGCGCGATCACGCCGAAGCTGCCGACGTGCGGATCCTTCATTACTTCCAGCATCCGCTCGCGCGAACGGTGCGCCGCGCCCAGTCCGTCGGCCAAGTCCGCCAGGCCGTCCAGATGCAGTGCGCCGGTCACCCAGACCCACACGCCGAGCGCCGCGAGCGCCCCCAGCCAGGGGTCGACGCACGCGCCCAGCCACAGCGCACCGGCCACCAGGCTGCCGACCAGCGCGCCGACCACGGCGAACCAGCGCGCGCTGTCGGCCAGCCATTCGGGGCGGAACTCCGTCAGCGCTGGGGTGGGCAGCCGGGTCAGGAACTGCAGCGCCAGGATCAGTCCACGCACGGCGGTTCCAGGCGCAGCAGGTAGGCCGGGTGGCCGTCGAGAATGGACAGTTGGGCGAAGCCGCCGCGCTGCACCGTCAACAGCCGTGCCACGTTGAAGCCGGTGCCGAGCAGCTCGGCCAGCAGCACGGTGATCACTCCGCCGTGGCTGACCAGCACGCGGTGGCTGCCGCGTGCCTCGCTTATCCAGCCGGCGAAACCGGCCAGCACGCGGGTGCGGAAGGTGTCGAAGTCCTCGCCGCCGGGGTCGTCGAGCGTGCCTTCGGCCAAGCGCTCGCTCCAGTCTGGATGGCTGGCGGCCAGCTCGGAGAGCGCCATGCCATCCCAGGCGCCGAAGTCGCATTCGGCCAGCCGCTCGTCGAGCTTGAGCGGCACCCCGGCCGCCAGCGCCTGTTGCACGGCGAATTCGCGGCAGCGCTTGAGCGGCGAGCTGGCCATGGCGGTGACCGGCGCCAGCGCGTTGATGCGCTGCCAGCTGGCGGTGAGCTGACGCCGGCCATGGTCGTTCAGCGCCAGGTCGAGGCGGCCGACCAGCCGGCCGTCGTGGTCGATGTCGCCATGGCGCAGCAAGGTCAGCGTGTACGGGTTCACTCGGCCTTTTCCGACACGCCGGCCTCGGCGAAGGTGGCCATGTCGTTGTGCAGCAGTATGGCCGATTGCAGCAGCGGCAGGCACAGCGCGGCACCGGAGCCCTCGCCCAGGCGCAGACCGAGTTCGACCAGCGGCGTCAGGCCGAGCGCGGCCAGCGCGATGCCGTGGCCGGTCTCCTGTGAGCGGTGGCTGGCGATCAGCCAGTCGGCCACCGCCGGTTGCAGCGCCTTGGCCACCAGCGCGGCGGCGCTGGTGATGAAGCCGTCCACCAGCGACGGCACGCCGAGCGCGGCACCTTCCAGATAGAAGCCGGCGATGGCGGCGATCTCCAGCCCGCCCAGCTCGGCCAGCGTTTCCAGAGCCGACAGCTCGCGCCCGGCCAACCGCGCCAGTGCGTCCTCGACCACGTGGCGCTTGAGCGCGAGGCCGGCGTCGTCGACCCCGGTGCCGCGGCCGACCACGACGTCCGGCGTGGCGCCGGCCAGACGGCAGATCAGCGCCGCCGACGGCGTGGTGTTGCCGATGCCCATGTCGCCGGCGACCAGCAGGTTGGCCGACGCCGCCACGGCGCGGCGTGCGGCGTCGCGGCCTACCGCCAGCGCGGCTTCCGCCTCGGCCAGGGTGAGCGCGGCCTCGCGGCGCAGGTTGGCCGAAGCGGGGCGTACCTTGGCGTGCACGATGGGCAGACCGGACAGGTCGCCGGCCACGCCGGCGTCGACCACCTCCAGCCGGGCGCCGTGCTGGCGCGCCAGTACGCAGATGGCGGCGCCGCCGGCGGCGAAGTTCTTCACCATTTCGGCGGTCACCGCCTGCGGAAAGGCCGACACGCCTTCGGCCGTCACGCCATGGTCGGCGGCGAACAGCGTGATCGCCGGCGCCAGCGGCAGCGGGCGGACCCGGCCCTGCCAGCCGGCGAAGCGGCAGGCAAGGTCTTCCAGCTGGCCGAGGCTGCCGGCGGGTTTGGTCAGGGTGTTCTGGCGGGCGTACGCCAGGGCGGCGGAGGCCGCATCGGGGGCGGCAATGGGGGAGAGGATCGTCATCATGGCGAGAAGGTATGCCAGTGCCGCTCCGGATGCAAGCCGGCCAATGTGACTAGGCCGGGCGGTCGTTTGGCGGCGTGCTGCCCGGGCCGCCTGGCAAGGTTCGGGCTGGCGTCCCCGATACGGGGGCAAAGCGGATGCCGCCCAATTATTTCAACGACAGTGAATCTTTTCTGGATTAGAAAGAATGCATATCTAATATTGATATTGGCTTCAATACGATTATGACTTTTTGCCGCGGAATAGTGGGGCAGGCACACGGCCGGCCGCTACACCTTGGCATGCAGAAAGTCGCCAACAACCGGCGGCGAGCGCTAAGGAGGCAACATGAACGGATTGTTCGACCGGGCCACGCCCGGGGCATGTTGGCCGAAGTCCGGCCCGTACGGGCCGGTGCTCGTCATCGCCGTGCTTTGCCTGGCGCTCCATGCCTCCGGGGTGGCCGCGGGCGAACTGTCGTCGGCGGAACTCGCGCAGCTGAGCATCGAGGAACTCGCCGACATCGAGATCACCTCGGTCTCGAGGCGGCCAGAGGCGTTGCGCGATGCGGCGGCGGCGGTGTACGTCATCACCAACGAGGACATCCGCCGCTCCGGTGTCACCAGCCTGCCGGAGGCGCTGCGGCTGGCGCCGAACCTCGAGGTGGCGCGGAGCAGCTCAAGCTCCTACGCCATCACGGCGCGCGGCTTCAACGTCGGCAACGCCAACAAGCTGCTGGTGCTGATCGACGGCCGCAGCGTCTATTCCCCGCTCAACTCCGGCGTGTTCTGGGACGTGCAGGACGTGATGCTGGAAGACATCGAGCGCATCGAGGTGATCAGTGGCCCCGGTGGCACGCTGTGGGGCTCCAACGCGGTGAACGGCGTGATCAACATCCTTACCCGCTCGGCCAAGGATACCCAGGGCACGCTGGTGAGTCTTGGCGTCGGCAACGAGGAAAGCACGGCAGCGGTGCGCTACGGCGCCCGGCTCGGCGAGGGGGGGAACCTGCGCCTGTACGCCAAGGGTTTCCGGCGCGACGACACCACGACGGCGGCCGGCACCACCAAAAGCGATACCTGGGACGGGCGGCAAGCTGGTTTTCGCGCCGACTGGGGAGCGGCGGACAACGGTTTCACCCTGCAGGGCGACGCGTACGACCGGGAGTACGAGCAGGCGACAAGCAACGACGACAAGACCCGGTCCGGCGCCAACCTGCTCGGACGCTGGAACCG
Source organism: Pseudogulbenkiania sp. (assembly GCA_016192025.1). Classification (GTDB taxonomy): domain Bacteria; phylum Pseudomonadota; class Gammaproteobacteria; order Burkholderiales; family Chromobacteriaceae; genus Pseudogulbenkiania. The sequence goes on from JACPUY010000041.1 coordinate 8,369, forward strand.
CGCGCTGGAGGACGGGGCTTCCGTCCAGGTCCAGGCCTACTACGACCGCGTTCGGCAGAGTGTGCCCGGTTTTCTCCCCGGGTTCTCCGAGGCCAGCGACACCTATGACATTCATGCCCAACACCGCTTCCTCGTCGGCGGGCGGCATGACATCGTCTGGGGCGGTGGCTATCGCCAGTGGCGTAACGACGTTACCAACGGCGCGGTGATTACCTTTCTGCCGCAACATTTCGAGCTGAAGCTGGCCGATCTCTTCGTGCAGGACACCATCGCGTTGAGCGAACGCCTGAAACTGACGCTGGGCGCCAAGCTCGAGCACAACAGTTATACCGGGCTCGAAGTCCAGCCCAACGCGCGGCTGGCCTGGAAGGTCGACGACACCTCGCTGCTGTGGGCTGCCTTGTCGCGTGCGGTGCGCACGCCGTCGCGCGTGGACCGCGACTTCTATGTCTTCAACTTCCCGGCCCTGCCGCTACGCGGCGGCCCCGACTTCCAGTCGGAGAAGCTGATCGCCTACGAGCTCGGCTACCGGACCCAGCCTACACCGCAGACCTCGCTCTCGGTATCCACCTTCTACAACGTCTACGATGATTTGCGCACGCTGGAACCGGTGCCGGGAGGAACCGTCGTCATCGCCAACCAGATGGAGGGTCACACCTACGGCGTCGAAACCTGGGGCAGCTACCAGGTGCGCGAGGGCTGGCGGCTCTCGGCCGGCTACACCTACCTGGAGAAGCGGCTGCGGCTCAAGCCGGGTAGTGGTGACACCGCCAGCGTCAAGGGCGCCGATACCGATCCGCACCACCAGCTTTCGTTGCGCTCAGTGCTGGATCTGCCGCATGGACTGGAATTCGATCTGATGCTGCGGGCCATCGACGACGTGCCGGCCCAGAACGTCCCTCGCTACACCGCACTCGACGCGCGGCTCGGCTGGCACGTGAACAAGGATCTGGAGCTGTCGCTGACTGGCAACAATCTGACCGACCGGCGCCATCCCGAATCCGGGTCGACGGCGACGCGCAGCGAACTGGCGCGCAGTGTCTTCCTCAAGCTGCTCTGGAGTTTCCGATGAACGCGCTGCGCTGCATGGCGTGTTGCATCGCGCCAGCCATCGTCGCAGTTTTCATCGCGCTCGGCCTCGCCCTGACGCCGCGGCCGGCACTAGCCGCCGAACCGCTGGAATACGCCGTCAAGGCGGCCTACCTGTACAAGCTGGGCCTGTTCGTCGAATGGCCCGCTGCGGCCTTCGCCACCCCGGCCAGCCCGCTCAACCTGTGCATCGTCGGCGAAGACCCGTTCGGCCCCTTGCTGGATACGGCGGTGCGCGACCAGCGCATCGGCGGCCGGCCGATTGCCGTGCTGCGGCTGAAGAGCGCCGGCCGCGAGGCCGGCTGCCATATCCTGTACATCGGCAGCGCCGAGGCGCCGCGCAGCGGCCAGATCATCGAGGCCGTGCGCGGCAGCCGGGTGCTGACCGTGACCGATGGCCGCGGCGGAGTGCCGGGGATCGTCCATTTCGTGCTCAGGGACAACCGGGTGCGTTTCGACATCGACGACGAGGCGGCCGCCCAGAACGGCCTGACCATCAGTTCCAAGCTGTTGAGCCTGGCGCTCAACGTCAAACCGCGCGGAGGCCGTTAAATGAGCTGGCTCAGGAACGTCCCGATACGCCGCAAGCTGATGCTGATTACCGTGCTGGCCAGCGCGATCTCCTTGCTGCTGGCCGGCGTGATCATCGTGGCGTACGAAGTCTCGGCTTACCGCGAGCAGAAGGCTCGCGAGGTGGTCGAACTGGCCGACATCCTGGCGGCCAGCGTCACCGCCGCGCTGGAGTTTTCCGACGCCAAGGCCGCGCAGGAGTATCTGAATGCGCTGCGCACCAATCCGTCGATGGTGGCGGCGGGACTCTACCGGGCCGACGGCACGCTGTTCGCCAGCTATGCCAGCACCGCGCCGCCATCCCTGCCCCTGCCGGCCCGCGCCGAAGCGCAGGGGCAGCGCTTCGAGCGCGACGAACTGGTGACGTTCTGGCCGGTGCGGGGAGAGGGGCAGCAGATCGGCACCATCTATCTGCGGATCGACACCGAACCGCTGGGACAGCGCCTGGCGCGCTATGGCGGCATCATCCTGCTGGTGATGCTCGGTTCCTTGCTCATCACGCTGCCGATCTCGCTGCGTCTGCATGCCCAGATCGTGAATCCGCTGCGCGACATCGCCGAGGCGGCACGTCAGGTCGCCGCCGGCGAAATCGTGGTCAGGCCGGGAGGGGCGCCGCGTCACGACGAAATCGGGTTCCTGGAAGAAAAATTCAAGCAGATGGCCGAGTCGCTGCAGGGCAAGGCGGCGGTTGCCCGCCAGATAGCCCTGGGCGACCTGGCGGTCAAGGTCATGCCACAGTCCGAGCGCGATGTGCTGGGCAATGCCTTCGTCGCGATGGTCGGCAATCTGCAGGACAAGGCGGCGGTGGCCGAGCAGATCGCTACCGGTGACCTGCGGGTCCGGGTCATGCTGCAATCGGAACAGGACGTGCTCGGCAAGGCGTTTGCCACCATGGCCGACAACCTGCGCGAGATGAACAGCGAGATCGGCGCGGGGGTCGACGTGCTGGCCTCCTCGGCCAGCGACATCCTGGAAGGGACGACCCGGATGGCCACCGGCGCGGTGCAGACGGCGGACGCCATGAACGAGACCACGACCACGGTGGAGGAGGTGAAGCAGACCGCGCTGATCTCGAGCCAGAAGGCCAAGCGCGTATCGGAAGTGGCGCAGCGGGCCGCGCAAGTGTCGCAAAGCGGCAAGCGCTCGGTGGAAGGCACCATCAGGGGGATGCAGCAGATCCGTGAACAGATGGAGCTGGTGGCCGACAGCATCCTGCGCCTGTCCGAGCAGAGCCTGGCGATCGGCGAGATCATCGCCAGCGTCAACGACCTGTCGGAGCAATCGAACCTGCTGGCGGTGAATGCCTCGATCGAGGCGGCCAAGGCCGGCGAACATGGCAAGGGCTTTTCGGTGGTGGCGCAAGAGGTGAAGAGCCTGGCGGAACAGTCCAAGCAGGCGACGGCCCAGGTGCGCAGCATCCTCGGCGACATCCAGAAGGCGACCAGCCGGGCGGTGATGGCCACCGAGATGGGCACCAAGGCGGTGGAGGTCGGCACCCGACAATCGCAGGAGGCGGGAGAGGCGATCCTGCAGCTGACCGAGAGCCTGGAGGAGAGCGCCCAGGCCGCGGGCCAGATCGCGGTATCGGCGCAGCAGCAGCTGGCCGGCATGGACCAGCTGGCGCAGGCGATGCAGAGCATCCAGCTGGCCGCCACCCAGAACATGGAGAGCACCCGGCAGGCCGCCGGGGCGGCCAACAACCTGCACGAACTGGGGCAGAAACTGAAGGCGCTGGTGGGGCGCTACAAGGTGTGAGGCGGCGGCCTCGGGTCATGGGCCCGGCCGGGGCGTGCTGGCGGTGACAAGCCCGGCAGCTGCTATAATGCGCGCCCTGTGCAACGGGGGCCGCGCCGGCTTCCCAGCCCTTTCGGGAACCAAGCCATGACCCATCTCATCAGCGGCGGAGCCCGCTCCGGCAAGAGCCGCTTTGCCGAACAGCTGGCGCTCGCGCATCCTGGCCCGGTGGTCTACATCGCCACCGCCGCCGTGGCGGACGCCGAATTCGCCGAGCGCGTGGCGCTCCATCGGGCGCGCCGCCCGGCGCACTGGACGCTGTGCGAGGCCGACCGTCATCTGGCGGCGACGTTGTCCCGCGTCGCTGCCGCCGACACCCTGCTGCTGGTCGACTGCCTCGGCATGTGGCTGATGCGCTTTTGCGGCGACGACGACGGCTTCGACGGAGCGGCGTTCGCGCAGGAAAAGCATGCGCTGCTGAACGCCCTGGCGGCGCTGCCCGGCGAGATCGTGCTGGTCAGCAATGAGATCGGCTGGGGCGTGGTGCCGCTGGGCAAGCTGTCACGCCGCTTCGTCGACGAACTGGGGCGGCTCAACCAGGATATCGCGGCGTGTTGCGAGCGCGCCACGCTGGTCGCCTGCGGCCTGCCGCTGGTGTTGAAGGCCCCGGCCGAGGCCGAGCGGCACCCTGGGCCGGCGGCTTGAGCATGGAGGCCGGCCCCGGCGTCGGTTCAACCCTCGTGCGCGGCGGGAGGGGCTGCTGAGCGGGCTGTACCACCCCCGATACAGCCCGCCCCGACGGGGTTTGACGCCCCGCTGAGGCTTGGCTATCCTCGCCGCCATGGACAAAGAACTTGAACATCTGGAATCCCGGGTGGCGGCGCTGATCGCCCGCATCCGCGAGCTGGAAACGCAGAACGGGCGTTTCGCCGAAGTGCTGGCGCAGGCACTGAAGGAAAACGCCGAACTGCATTTCCGCGTCGAGGAAACCAAGACCCGGGTGGCGGCGCTGATCGAGCGGCTGCCCAAAGCCGAGGAAAATGAGGCATGAGCGACGTGGTTCAGGTCGATATCGAATTGCTGGGACGGCAGTTCACCGTGGGGTCGCCGCTGGCCGAGCGCGATACCCTGCTGCAGGCAGTGCAGCTGATCTCCGACAAGATCAACGTCATCAAGGAGCAGGGCCGCATCGTCGATGCCGACAAGATCGCCATCATGGCCGCGCTCAACATCGCCCACGACCTGCTGAAAACAAAAGTGGGCGGCGGCTTGGAGATGGCGGAATTTCAGCGTAAAATACGTACCATGAGTGAAGCCGCTGATGCAGCGCTTCAACAAAGCCAGCAGTCCCTGAGCTAAGCGATGGGGCTGGCGTGCCACAGATCAGTTCATCCCCTGCGGTGTTCGTGACGGCTCAAAAATTCCTTTGAACCAATGCGTTCGCTTTGGTTGCCAGCATCTGCCGTGCGGGTGCGCGCGTCCCTAGCCGGATGTGCCCGAAGTACGAGGCAGGCGACCCCCTGGAAACAGGGTTCAAGCGAATTTTGCCCGAACGGCACTCGCGGGGGGCTCCCCCCTATTCTTACAAACCATGACATCCCTGTTGACCATGCCCCTCGATGACAAGCACGCCTTGCGTCGAGCCATTCGTCGTGCCCGCATGGGCCTGCCTCCGGCTTATCGGCTGGCCGCGGCGCAGGCGGTGGCACGTCATGCCCGGCGTTTCCTGGCGCGTGGGCGGCGCGTCGGCGGTTATCTGGCGGCCGGTTCCGAACTGGACCTGGAACCGCTGATGAGCGCCGCGCTATTCCGCGGCGTTACGCTGTTTCTGCCGAAGATTCCGGACCGCGGGCGGCGGTTGTGGTTTTCCAAGCTGGGGACAGCCAACCGCTGGAGCCATCATCCCCGCTACGGCATCGCCGAATACCATGGACCGGTGTTGCGCGCACATAAGCTGGACGTGCTGTTCGTCCCGTTGTTGGGTGTGGATGAAGAGGGGTTCCGCCTGGGGCAGGGTGGGGGATTCTACGATGCTACGCTGGAGTTCCGCCGCCGCCAGCAACACCGGCGCCGCCCGTTGCTGGTGGGCGTGGCGTACGATTGTCAGCGCGTGGCGCGGGTGCCACGCGACCCGTGGGACGTGCAGCTGGATTATCTGGTGACCGAGTCGGGCTTGCACCGCTTCGCTCGCTTGCCAATGAAAAACGAATAAAGGCCGCTCACGCGGCCTTTATTCGTTGCGGCTGTCGCCGTTCAGCAGCGGCCTTTCTTGGCCTGCCCCGGCGGGCAGAAATTACCGCCGCCATCGTCGATCACCACGGCGGGTTCCAATACGATGGGCGCACGAACCCGGACATGGGCGGGCTGGACGACACAGGCCGACAAGGCGCCGGCGGCAATCAGGGCAAGAATCAGGTTCTTCATATTATGTTCTCCGGCAGTGTCGTCTTGGCCGCCTTGGCCGACCCTGCCCAGGGTTGTTGATGCGAGGCGGATTGGTCATAGTCATGCTACGTTAGCAAGCTTGGCCTGGTGGGCCAAGCGCGATGAAAGCGGCGCCAGCAGAAACCGTCAGCGGCGCCAGCCGCCCCTGCCGCCCCTGCCGCCATAATCGTACTGATAGTGAGGGCTGGGGTAGTAATAATAGTGGCCATCATAGTGATGCGGGTGCCACGGGCGAATCACACAGCCCGTCAGGGTGCTTGCCACAAGAACGAGAATCAGCGTTTTCATGACGTTCTCTCCTGGATGTTGCCGGAGCGGGGTCATTGCGCAAGGGGCGCGCGCTGATCACAATAGACGCCGGCAAGAGTGCAATTCGAGCATAATCGAACCATCTCCCTGCTGGATACCCGAAAATTGCTAACAAATATTAAGGCTCTGTCCCGACTACGCATGGAGAAACCGTCAGGGATATCCTCAAACCTGCGCCATTTTCTCGGGTTTGAGACAATAAGCAAGAACCCTGCAACGGCAAGATTTGGCGGGCGGTTCAACGGATAACGACAACAGAGCCACTATTGATCATGCGCTACTGGCTGATGAAATCGGAGCCGGACGAGGTCTCCATCGACCATCTGGCCGCCCGCCCCGGGCAAGCCTTCGAGTGGACCGGCGTGCGTAACTACCAGGCGCGCAATTTCATGCGCGACGACATGCAGCCAGGCGACCGTGTGCTGTTCTGGCACTCCAGCTGTCCCGAGCCCGGCATTGCGGGACTGGCGGAGGTGGTGACGGCCGCGCATGCCGATTCCTCGCAGTTCGACCCCGATAGCCCCTATTTCGACCCGAAGTCCACGCCGGACACGCCGCGCTGGCTGTGCGTGGATGTTTGCTTCCTGGCCAAGACCCGGCTGCTTTCTCCCGCCGAATTGCGTGGCCATCCTCTGCTGGCCGGCATGACCGTGCTCAAGCGCGGCAACCGCC
>JACPUY010000097.1 GCA_016192025.1 Pseudogulbenkiania sp.
AACAGATCGCCTTCCAGAACGCCGCACGCGCTTTCGCTGCGCACGAACTGGCCCCGCACGCCGCTGAATGGGACGAACACGCGGTGTTTCCGCTGGACGTGATCCGCCGCGCCGGCGAGATGGGTTTCCTCGGGCTCTACACGCCGGAAGCCTACGGCGGGCTGGGACTCAGCCGTCTCGACGCCGCCATCGTGTTCGAGGAACTCGCCGCCGGCTGCACCTCCACCGCCGCCTACCTGACCATACACAACATGGTGAGCTGGATGATCGCCAGCTTCGCCAGACCCGAGGTGGCCAAGCGCTGGGTGCCGCAGATGGTGGCGGGCGACAAACTCGGCAGCTACTGCCTAACCGAACCGGGTGCCGGCTCCGACGCCGCCTCGCTGAAGACCCACGCCGAGAAGAAGGGCGACGTCTATGTGCTCAACGGCTCCAAGATGTTCATCTCCGGCGCCGGCAGCACCGAAGTGCTGGTGGTGATGGCGCGCACCGGGGGCCCCGGCCCCAAGGGCGTGTCGGCCTTCGTGGTGCCGGCCGACGCGCCGGGCGTGCAGTACGGCAAGAAGGAGAAGAAGATGGGCTGGAACAGCCAGCCCACGCGCACCATCACCTTCGACAACGTCGAGATTCCGGCCGAGAACCTGCTGGGCGAGGAAGGCCAGGGCTTCACCTTCGCCATGAAGGGGCTGGACGGCGGGCGCATCAACATTGCCACCTGCGCCGTCGGCACCGCGCAGGCCGCGCTCAATGCCGCTCAGCGCTACGTGCAGGAACGCCAGCAGTTCGGCCACGCGCTGGCCGAGTTCCAGACCGTGCAGTTCAAGCTCGCCGACATGCTGACCGAACTGGTCGCCGCGCGGCAGATGGTGCGCCTGGCGGCGTGGAAGCTCGACAGCGGCAGTGCCGATGCCACCAGCTACTGCGCCATGGCCAAGCGGCTGGCCACCGACCTGAGCTTCAACGTCGCCAACCAGGCACTGCAGCTGTTCGGCGGCTACGGTTACCTGAAGGACTTCCCGCTCGAGCGCCACGTGCGCGATCTGCGTGTGCACCAGATCCTGGAAGGCACCAACGAGGTCATGCGCATGATCGTGGCGCGCAACCTGCTGAAGGATGGCGCGCTGGACACGCTGCGCTGAAAAACCAGTTGGCCGAACAACAATAAGGAGCACTTATGCCAAGCTACGCCCATCTCAACGTCGAAAAACACGGCCACACTGCACTGGTCACCATCGACAAGCCGCCGGCCAACACCTGGAACCGCGAGAGCCTGATCGCGCTCAAGAGACTGGTGGCCGACCTCAACGCCGACCGCGACATCTACGCACTGGTGATCACCGGCGCCGGCGAGAAGTTCTTCTCCGCCGGGGCCGACCTGTCGCTGTTCGCCGACGGCGACAAGGCGGTCGCCACCGAGATGACCATGCTGTTCGGCGAGGCCTTCGAAGCGCTCTCGGCGTTCCGTGGCGTCAGCATCGCCGCCGTCAACGGCTACGCCATGGGCGGCGGGCTGGAATGCGCGCTGGCCTGCGACATCCGCCTCGCCGAGGAACAGGCCCAGCTGGCGCTGCCGGAAGCCGCCGTCGGCCTGCTGCCCTGCGCCGGCGGCACCCAGCACCTGCCCTGGCTGGTGGGCGAAGGCTGGGCCAAGCGCATGATCCTGTGCGGCGAGCGGGTGGACGCCACCACCGCGCTGCGCATCGGACTGGTGGAAGAAGTGATCGGCAAGGGACAAGCCCGTGCCGCCGCGCTGGCGCTGGCCGAAAAGGTGGCGCGCCAGTCACCCTCCTCAGTCGCCACCTGCAAGACGCTGGTGCAGCGCGCACGCATCGAGCCCCCGTCGTACAACCTGATCCACGAGCGCGAACGGTTCATCAAGCTGTTCGATACACTGGACCAGCGGGAAGGCGTCACGGCCTTCCTGGAAAAACGCCCGCCGCAGTGGAAAAACGCCTGACAGGTTGGCCGAAAGGAACACCATGAACGACGTCATATTGTTTGAAGAACTCGCCGGCACCGGCGGCCGGCGCATCGGCGTGGCCATGCTCAACGCCGAGAAATCGCTCAACGCGCTGACACTGGAGATGATCCGCCGGCTCGACGCGCAACTGCGACGCTGGGCGGCGGACGACGCCATCGCCTGCGTGCTGCTGCGCGGCGCCGGCGAACGGGCGTTCTGCGCCGGCGGCGACGTGCGCGCGGTGCGCGACGCCATCGTGGCGCACCGCGAGGAGGACGGGCCGATTCCCGAGGCGGTAACGTTCTTCCGCGAGGAATACACCCTCGACTACCGCCTGCACACCTACCCCAAACCGGTGATCGTCTGGGGCCACGGCATCGTCATGGGCGGCGGGCTTGGCCTGATGGTCGGCGCCAGCCACCGCGTCGCCACCCCGGCCACGCGCATCGCCATGCCGGAAATCACCATCGGCCTGTACCCGGACGTAGCCGCCAGCTGGTTCCTGCAACGCATGCCGGCCAAGCTCGGTCTGTTCCTCGGACTGACCGGCGCGCCGCTCAACGCCCACGACGCGCTGATCGTCAACCTGGCCGACCACGTCGTCGCACTGGACGGCTACCCCGAGCTGCTGGCACGGCTGACCGACACCGCCTGGTCCGACACCACGGCGCCCAACCACGCCGCCGTTACCGCCCTGCTCAACGAAATGGAATGCGCCACCCGCGCGGCGCTGCCGATGTCCAACGTCGAGCGCCAGCTGGTGGCCATCCACCGTCTGATGAACCGCGGCAGCCTGGCCGCCGTGGCGCAGGCGCTGGCCGAGACCCGCTTCGACGACCCCTGGCTGCAGGCGGCGGCGCACAGCTTCGCCCACGGCAGCCCGAGCTCGGCCGCCGTTACCTGGGAAATCTACCGCCGCGCCAAGCACCTGTCGCTGGCCGAGGCGCTGCGCATGGAGCTCACGCTGTCGGTCAACTTCTGCAGCAAGCCGGACTTCCGCGAAGGCGTGCGCGCACTGCTGGTGGACAAGGACCGCCAGCCGCAGTGGAGCCGCCGGACGCTGGCCGAGGTCGATCAAGCCTGGGTAGACAGCCACTTCGCCTCGCCATGGGATGCCCAGAGCAACCCACTAGCGGCGCTGGGCTGAGTTGTACCAACTAAGGTTAAGAACCTGTTTCAGTAGGCGTGCAAGCCAAAGCAGGTTGAGTGCCGCCAGCGCACAGGAACCGGAATGGACACGTAGTCCATGAGGATTCCGCATCGCTGAGCGAATAAAAATTCGCACGCAGTCTGCCGGCACTCAAGATGCAAAGGCATAGCCGCCTAATGAAAGAGGTGGAAGGAGACAGCCATGACACACATTTCTTTCATCGGTCTCGGTCACATGGGCGGGCCGATGGCGCTCAACCTCGTCCGCAAGGGCTTCTCGCTCAAGGTGTTCGACCTCTCGGCCGAGGCCATACAAAACTTGGCCGAAGCCGGCGCCAGCGTCGCCGCGAGCGCGGCCGACTGCGTCGCGGGTGCCGACATCGTGCTGTCGATGCTGCCCGCCAGCCATCACGTCGAGGGCCTGTACCTGGGCGAGAACGGCCTGCTCGCCCAACTGCCCAAGGGCACGCTGGTGATCGACTGCAGCACCATCGCCGCCGCCAGCGCCGTCAAGGTGGCCGAAGCTGCACTGACCGCCGGCCTGCGCATGCTCGATGCTCCGGTGTCGGGCGGCACCGCCGGCGCCGCCGCCGGCACACTGACCTTCATCGTCGGCGGCGAGGCGGCCGATCTGGAACAGGCGCGCCCGCTGTTCGAGGCGATGGGCAAGAACGTCTTCCTCGCCGGCGGCCACGGCGCGGGCCAGAGCGCCAAGATCTGCAACAACATGATGCTCGGCATCCTGATGGCCGGCACCGCCGAGGCGCTGGCGCTGGGCGTGAAGAGCGGGCTCGACCCCAAGGTGCTGTCCGAGATCATGGCCAAGAGCTCCGGCCGCAACTGGGCGCTGGAGCTGTACAACCCCTGGCCCGGCGTGATGGAAAACGTGCCGGCAAGCCGCGGCTACAGCGGCGGCTTCATGGCGGAACTGATGCTGAAGGATCTGGGTCTGGCCGAACAAGCGGCGCTGGCCTGCCACGCCGCCAACCCGCTCGGCGCGCTGGCGCGCAACCTGTACGAAGAGCACGTCGCCGCCGGCAACGGCAAGCTGGACTTCTCCAGCATCCTCAAGCACTTCTACCGCGACTGAGCGGCGGCTACCAAACAAGCCGCTCGCGCCCCCTCACCCCGCGTACCAACAAGTGCCCGTCAGCCGCAGCGCTTGGCCAGCTGCTGCGGATCGCTCACGTAAGGATTGCCGCTGCCCTGCAGGGCCACGATGCGCTCCTCACGCGTATGCTCCCACTCGTCCACCGGGTAGGTCTTGGCCCAAGCGCACATCAGCTGACGATCCTGGCTGCTCATGCGCAGGCCGTACTGGTCGTGCATATAGAGGGTGATGCGCGCGGCGCGCCCACGCACCTCCTCGCGCGGCTGCACGCGCCGGTTCTTGAAATCGACGACGGTCCGGCACTGGCCGTACATCGGCGTCGGATTACGCGTCCAGGCACCGTAGGACAGGTTGCCGCGGTCGCCGTTGACCTCCCCCACCGCCGGCACCAGATTGTTCAGATCACCCTCGGCCATGCGGAACGCCGCATCGGTCGCCACGCAGTTCTTGCGCCCGCCTTGCTGCCAGCATTGCCGCTGATGGCCCAGCACCCAGGCCGGTACCACGTGTTCCCACTCGATGCGGCTGGCACGCTCGGCATTCTTGCGCGGCTCATAACCACAGGAAGCGAAGTCGACCTTCTTGCCGTGGTAGGCGCATCCGCAATAGAAGTCTTCTTCCATGCCGGCATACACGGCGGGCAGCACTTTCTTGGCGTTGTTGAAGTTGCGGTGGCCGACGGCGCGCTTGCCGGACACCAGGTCGACAGACTCGGATTGAGCCGGGTTGTGGGCAGGAGCGTCGTCGCTGGCGAGGGAGGGACGCTGGTCATGGCCAAGACAGGCGCTCAGGAGCAGCGGCAACAGTAAGGACAGGAAACGTTTCATGGGGGGCGGCGGACCAAAAAGCCGCCACCCTAGCCCGGTCGCTCAGAGCGACTCAAGCGCACGAAACAAATATAAACAATTTAAAATAATGCCAGATAAATCGTTTATTTAAAAACAAACACTTGGCAATCATACCTTGTCGCGCACTTCATAGCCCCGCGCCAGCAAGGCCTTGCCCAGTTCCGCCAGCGCCATGTCGACCAGCGCCGGCTGACCGCTGAAGCCGAATTCGATATGCATCTCCGGAATGAAGGCGTTGCCGAAGTTGGGCAGGCTGGACAATTTCAGCGCCGGGTAGCGGGCACTGAGCTCCTCCATCAGCGCGATCAGATCCCCCTCGCGGGCGTTGATGGCGATCAGGCTGCGCTCGACGTCCGGTGTGTCGTTCTTGAGGTGCGGATAGTGCGTATCAAGCACCCACTCGATCATCGGCCACGCCATGGCCGGGAAACCCGGCACGAAATGCACGTCGGACACCGAGAAACCGGGAATGCGGTTGACCGGATTCGGGATCAACCGCGCGCCGACCGGAAACGCCCCCATATTGATGCGGTGCGGATAGGCCTCGTCGCCGAAGCGCTCCTCGATGATGGCACGCGCCTCCGGGTGCACCGCCAGTTCCACGCCGAGCGCTCGCGCGGCGCAGCCCCGGGTGTGGTCGTCCGGCGTGGCACCGATGCCGCCGAAACTGAACACCAGGTCAGCCCCAGCGAAGGCGCGCCCCAGGGCCGCTTCGATGCGCACCGGATCGTCGCCGAGGTATTCCGCCCAGGCCAGCTTCATGCCGCGTGCCGCCAGTATGCGGATCAGCGCTTGCAGATGCTTGTCCTGACGCTTGCCGGACAATAATTCGTCGCCAATGATGATGGCTCCTACCTGCATGGTCAGCTCCTGTCAGAATGGGGATTTCAACTGCGCGGCCGAGCGGACCAGTGCGATCCATCGCCCGCGTCCGGCATAGTATAGCCGCCCCACCCACTCGCGCAGCGTCCCGTGTGTTTCCTGCATGGCCCGCCCGGAAGGCAGGTACCAGATCAGGCCGCCGCCGTCGTAGCGCACGAAACCGGTCGGTGCCGGCAGCACGGTCAGGCCCTGCGCTTCGAACAGCGGCACCGCCCGCGCCAGATGCCAACCTTGGCTGACCAAGGTGATGGAATGCACGCCGTCGGCTTTGAGCAGCTGCGCCGACAGCCGGGCATTGTCAAAGGTGGTGTCCGAGCCCTGCTCCACCCAGCGCGGCATCACTCCGTAGTCGTCGGCCAACGTTCTGGCCATGACCCGCCCCTCCGGCTCACCCCCCAGCGGCGCACCGCCGCTGACCAGCACAGGGCGACCGCTGTGGCGGGCCAGATGCGCGGCGTAACGCAGCCGCATCAGCGTGTCGGCCGACGGCTCGTTGCGACCGTACTCCGGCGCAGGCTTCTTGCCGCCGCCCAGCACCACGATGGCGCCGGTGGCCCGCACCTGGGCCGGCGTCACGACCGGGTAGCGCTCGAGCGACTGGTTCAGCCACATCGCCATTTTCGGCGTGGACAAGGCGTACAGCAGCACCAGGGACAGGGTCAGCAACAGACCGCCGGTCCGTGGATGACGCCGCCCCAGCCACAGCCCCAGCAGCAACAGCAGGATGACGTTGAGCGGAGGCAATAAAAAAGCCCCGAGGAGCTGGTGAACCAGCACGCCGGGGCCAAGAGTCGCATTCATTGTCTGCTCGGGTCAGCCGCCCAGATAGGCGTTGCGCACGCGTTCGTCGTCCAGCAGCTCACGCGCCGGGCCGCTCATGGTGATGCGGCCACTCTCCATCACGTAGCCGCGCTGGCTGATCTCCAGGGCCAGCTTGGCGTTCTGCTCCACCAGCAGCATCGTCACGCCCTGCGCCGAGATCATCTGGATGATCTCGAAGATCTTCTGCACGATGATCGGCGCCAGACCCATCGACGGTTCGTCCAGCAGCAGCAGCTTGGGCTTGGACAGGATCGCCCGGCCCATCGCCACCATCTGCTGCTCGCCGCCCGACAGCGTGCCGGCCAGCTGCTTGAAGCGTTCCTTCAGCCGCGGAAACAGCTCGTAGACCTGTTCCAGCTCGCTCTGGATCGCCGCCTTGTCGTCGCGGTAGAACGCGCCCATCAGCAGGTTTTCTTCCACCGTCAGCCGGGCGAAGATACCGCGGCCTTCCGGCACCATGGCCAGGCCGTGGCGCACGAAGTTGTAGGACGGGATGGCGGCGGTTTCCTTGCCGTCGTAGACGATGCTGCCGCCCGACTTCTTCTCCATGCCCACCAGCGTGCGCAGCGTCGAGGTCTTGCCGGCGCCGTTGGCGCCGATCAGCGTGACCAGTTCGCCCTGCTCGATGTGCAAATCGATACCCTTGACCGCATGGATGCCGCCGTAGGACACCTGCAGGTTCTTGACTTCCAACAGTCGACTCATGCGTGGGCCGCTCCCAGGTAGGCTTCAATCACTTTCGGGTCCTTGCGCACCACGTCCGGCACGCCTTCGGCGATCTTCTTGCCGTAGTCGAGGACGGCGATGCGGTCGCACAGGCCCATCATCAGCTTCACGTCGTGCTCGATCAAGAGCACGGTCACCCCGTCGTGGCGGATCTTTTCCATCAGCGCCTTGAGGTCTTCGGTTTCGCTCGGGTTCATGCCGGCGGCCGGTTCGTCGAGCGCCAGCAGCTTGGGCTCGGTGGCCAGCGCGCGGGCGATCTCCAGGCGGCGCTGGTGGCCGTAGGAGAGGTTGCGGGCGCGCTCGTAGGCGACGTCGGTGATGCCGACGTAGGCCAACAGTTCCCAGGCCTTGGCTTCGATCGCCTTTTCTTCCGCCATCGTCTTCTTGTCGCGCAGGATCGCGCCCAGGGCGTTGGCCTTGGAGCGGATGTGGCGGCCGACCATGACGTTTTCCAGGGCGGTCATCTCGGCGAACAGCCGGATGTTCTGGAAGGTGCGGGCGATGCCGGTTTCCACCACGATGTGCGGCTTGGCGCGGAACAGGTCCTGGCCGTCGAAGGTGAAGCTGCCTTCGTCCGGCTGGTACAGCCCGGTCAGCACGTTGAACAGCGTGGTCTTGCCGGCGCCGTTGGGGCCGATCAGGCCGTAGATCTCGCCCTTGTTGATGGTCAGGGCGACGTTGTTCAGGGCATGCAGACCGCCAAAGCGCTTGTTGATGCCTTCAATTTTCAGCAGAGCGTGTGCCATGGCTTACCCTTTCTTCGCGTCATCGAACTCGGCCTTGCGGCGCTTGGACGGCCACATGCCTTCCGGACGGAGCAACATCATCACCACCAGCGCCAGGCCGAAGATCAGCATGCGGGCGTTTTCCGGGTCGATCAGCATGCGTCCGAAGGTCTTCATCTGCAGCGGGCCGATGACGTCGCGCAGCACTTCCGGCGCCACGGTCAGCACCACCGCGCCGAGGATCACGCCCGGGATGTGGCCCATGCCGCCGAGCACGATCATCGCCAGGATCATCACCGATTCCAAGAGGCCGAACGATTCCGGCGAGATGAAGCCCTGGAACGAGGCGAACAGGCCGCCGGCGACACCGCCGGACAGCGCGCCGAGCGCGAACGCCAACAGCTTGATGTTGCGGATGTTGAGCCCCATCGCGGCGGCGGCGATGGCGTCTTCGCGCATCGCCACCCAGGCCCGGCCGATGCGCGAGTGCTGCAGGCGCCAGGTCATGATCACCACCAGCACGGTCAGCGCCAGGAAGAAGTAGTAGTAGAGGTAGACGCTGTTGAAGGTATGACCGGCGATCTCCAGCGGCTTGCCGAACGACAGCCCGGCGATCTTGACCGGGTCGATCAGGTTGACGCCCTGCGGACCGTTGGTGATGTTGACCGGCGCGTTCAGGTTGTTCATGAAGATGCGCACGATCTCGCCGAAGCCGAGCGTCACGATCGCCAGGTAGTCGCCCTTCAGCCGCAGCACCGGCGTCCCCAAGAGGATGCCGAAGAAGGCGGCCACCAGCGCGCCGAGCGGGATGGTGATGTAGAACGGCAGGTGGATGTCGAAGTGCGGCGAGCCCAGCAGCGCGAAGGTGTAGGCCCCGACGGCGTAGAAGGCGATGAAGCCCAGGTCCAGCAGGCCGGCGAAGCCGACCACGATGTTCAGCCCCAGCGCCAGCATCACGTACAGCAGCGCGAAGTCGACGATGCGCAGCCACGAGTTGCCCAGCAGTCCGCCGATCAGGAACGGCAGCACCGCGAGCACGATGGCCGACACGAGGAACAGGCCGACCTTCTTGTTGCTGTCCAGCTTGTTGATTTCTAGTGCCATGGTCATGTTGGTTTCTCCCCTTCGCTCAGGCACGGTCGGCCATTTTTTCGCCCAGCAGGCCGGACGGACGGAAGATCAGCACCAGGATCAGCACCATGAAGGCGAAAATGTCCTGGTAGTGGCTGCCGAGGAAGCCGCCGGTCAGCGTGCCGATGTAGCCGGCGCCCAGGCTCTCGATGATGCCGAGCAGGATGCCGCCGGCCACCGCGCCGCCGAGGTTGCCGATGCCGCCCAGTACCGCCGCGGTGAACGCCTTCAGGCCGATCAGGAAGCCCATGTAGTAGTGGGCCTGGTCGTAGTTGGTGGCGACCATGACGCCGGCCACCGCGCCCAGCGCCGAGCCGAGCATGAAGGTGGAGGAGATGATGGTGTTGACGTTGACGCCCATCAGCCCGGCCACCGCCGGGTTCTGGCTGGTGGCGCGCATGGCGCGGCCGAGCTTGGTCTTCTCGACCATCACCAGCAGGCCGGCCATGATCACCAGGCACAGCACGATGATCATGATCTGCAGCACGGTGATGCTGGCGCCGAAGAATTCGACGGTGTCATGGCTCAGGATGGACGGGAACGGGATGTAGTTGCGGCCCCAGATCAGGATGGCGACTTGCTGCAGCACGATCGACAGGCCGATCGCGGTGATCAGCGGCGCCAGGCGCGGTGCGTTGCGCAGCGGGCGGTAGGCGACGCGCTCGATGGTGAAGCCGAGCAGCATGCAGGCCGGG
>JACPUY010000098.1 GCA_016192025.1 Pseudogulbenkiania sp.
CCAGACCCGCCACCACCTCCCCGTAACCCAATTGGCCGTGCACGTAGCCGCGCACCACCGCCATCGGCAGACCGACCCCGAGATACGCGACGAAGTTGAAAAAGATGATGGAAATGATCTGCCAGCTGGCGGAGCCGGACGCGACATCGGCCGATGTCGAAACGCGGTGATGGTGTGTATTTTCTGACATAGGCCCCAGCCCGGCTGAACGGTTGAAACAGAATGGCGGCCTGCCTGCGGGAGGGTGGCCTGCTGGTCATGACCGGCACAATGCCATGCGCCAGCCGTTACGCAAAAAAAAGAAGCGAACGCTTTCGCGTTCGCCCAAGTCTCCGGGTCCATGGAGTACGCATTATCTGACCAGGTCAGAAAAAGAAAGCGAAGTCAGTGAGTCCAGCCCATGACAGGATTGACTCCCGTCAATCAAACAAGGACAACCTGGCGCGAAGCGGCACGGCGCAGGCGCGCACCGTTCATTCCCTTGGCCAGGATCGCCAGCGCGGTGATCGCCGCCGGCACTGTCAGGGCGCCGAACACCTGCGAGAACGACCAGCCCCAGGCCAGCATCTGCGCGCCGGCGAAGGCGCTCAGCACGGCACCCCAGCGGCCGATGCCGTGCATCCAGCTCGACCCGGTGGCGCGTGCCTCGGTCGGGTAGTAGCCGGCCGACAGTGCGTTCATGCCGGTATTGGCGCCGTTGAAGCAGAAGCCGATCACGAAGGCGAGCAGCACCACCAGGGCAAAGTGGCCCGCGACCAGGCCGAGCACGTACAGCATCGCACCGCCGAACAGATAGGTCAGCGCCAACAGCTTGTGCGGGTTGGTGCGGTCCATGCACCAGCCGAGGAACAGCGAACCCATCGGGCCCCCCAACTGGAAGAAGGCGGTGACCAAGGCGGCATCACTGACACTGTAGCCGGATTCCTTGACCAGCGTCGGCATCCAGCTGCCCATCAGGTAAACCAGGAACAATGCCGAGAAATAACCGACC
Source organism: Pseudogulbenkiania sp. (assembly GCA_016192025.1). Classification (GTDB taxonomy): domain Bacteria; phylum Pseudomonadota; class Gammaproteobacteria; order Burkholderiales; family Chromobacteriaceae; genus Pseudogulbenkiania. The sequence continues at coordinate 992 of JACPUY010000098.1, forward strand.
CACAGCATCACGCTGCCGAACTTGTATTGCCTGGACAGCACGATCTTGACCGGGCTCTGCGCGGCGGCCGGGGTGCTCGGCATCTCGAAGGTCGAGCGATCGGTGGCGACACCTGGGGCGAGCCGGTCGACGATGGCGCGGATGCGCGCGGCCGGCGCGCGCTTGGCAACGAGGAAACGCACCGATTCGGGCAGCTTGAAGAACAGGGTCGGCGCGACGATCAGCGGCAGCACGCCGCCCAACACCAGCACGCTGGCCCAGCCGAAGTTCGGAATCATCCAGGCCGCCAGGAAGCCGCCGCCGGCCGCGCCGACGGTGAAGCCGCAGAACACCACCGTCACCAGGAAGGAACGGCTGCGGTCGGGCGCGTACTCGGACACCAGCGTGCCGACGTTCGGCATCGCCGCGCCCAGGCCCAGGCCGGTCAGGAAGCGGAACACGATCAGGTACGTCACGTCGGTCGAAGACGCGGTCGCCAGAGTCCAGACGCCGAAGAAGAATACGCGGCAGACCAGCACCACCTTGCGGCCGAAGCGGTCGGCCAAGGGCCCCGCGACCAGCGCGCCGATGGCCAGACCAGCCAGCGCAGCACTCAATACCGGGCCCAGCATCTGGTTGGTCACGCCCCACTCCTGCTTCAGCTGGGGGGCGATGAAACCCATGATCGCGACGTCGAAGCCGTCGAGCGCGATGATGCAAAAGCCCAGCAGCACGACCAGTTTCTGGCACAGGCCGATGGAGCGGTCGTTGATCAACGCGCGTACGTCGATCGCAGTGGATACAGTCACGGTATTTCTCCTCCAACACATCAAAACCAACGCAAGCGACGCTTGCGTCACAGGCCCTCTCTATCTTTATGCGCCTCTCAGGGCGTCGGTAGAGATTCGAGCAATTCCTAGGGATAAATCATTTCCCTGAGCGCAGAGGCATCGTTCTCGATGCCCGCTGCCGCCTCATCGAGGCCGAAGAAGCGCAGATACAACGGGGCCTGCTGGATCAGCATCTCGAAACCCGGCTCGGCGATGAGCGCACGGGCGCGCGCTGCCCGGACCAGCGGCGTCGGCTGGTTCTTCATCAGCACATCGAACACCGCCGCGCCAGCGTCGAGCCGCGCCACGTCGAACGGAATGGGGTCGCCCTGCTTCATGCCGAGCGGGGAGGCATTGACGACGAGGTCGTAGCCGGCCGGATCGTTCGACGTTGCCACGTGGGCGTCGGTCCGGAATGCGTCGGCGATGCGCGCCCCCAGCTGGGCAGCCTTGTCGCCGGCCGGGTCGAAGATGGCGATCTCGGCGGTGCCGCACGCCGCCAGCGCCACCGCGATCGCTGCGGCCGCCCCACCGGCGCCGATCAGCAATACACGCTTGCCGGCGTAGCCGATGCGCGCGTTGTCGAGCGCCTTGATGAAGCCCAAGCCATCGAACAGGTCGCCCTCGAGCGCGCCATCCGGCGCGCGGCGCACCGCATTGATGGCCCCCGCTACCTTGGCCAGTTTCGAGCAGCGGTCGGCCACACTCAGCGCCGCCGGCTTGTGCGGGATCGACAGGAACACGCCGTCCACATTCGGTGCCCTGAACAGCGCCTTGAGCGTGCTATCGAAATCTTCCGCCTTGACGTTCATCGGGATCACCACCGCATCGACGCCGTACATGCTGAACACCTGATTGAACAACTCGGGAGCACGGACCTGCTCGATCGGATCGGCGATCACGAAATACACACGGGTGGAACCGGTAATAGTCATCAATATCTCCTCCGACATATGGGGCGATTGTCGTCCATATGTTCTTGTATCGGGCATCAATGTAGGTCGCCACCTTCCATGCGTCAATACCGATAATCGAATTAATGTTCGATTATCGGACAAATATGCATCGAGGTAATCTGAGTGACGACCCGTTATTCCTTGCCCGATCAGCCCGGTGTGCCATGAAATGGCGGCCCGTCTTTGAGCAGGAAGTTCAGCATCCGGTCGCACCATGCTGCGGATATCACGCCTTCGTCGTCAGGCGCCAAGCCCCTCACGCAGCAGGCGTTCGGTCGCCGCCTTGAGATGCCGCGCCCGCTCGACGGCACCGACGCTACGCGCCAGCACCTCTTGCGGCACCTCGATCGACAACGGCAGGTTCGGTGGCAGTGCACGCAGCAGTTCCACCAGCTTCAGCCCGCCCTCGCCCGGCGGCAGCCGCTCGGTGCGCGCCTGGCGCAGCAGTTCGTCGAGATCGCGCGGCTGCGCGGCCGGCGCGTCGCACAGTTGCGCGTAGCGCAGGCTGCCCGGTGGCAAGGTGGCGATGTCGTCGAGACGGCAGTGGCCACGGTCGAAGTGGATCGCGTCGATCAGCACGCCGGCATTGTCGCGCTTGGCCGCAGCCAGCAGCGCGGCGGCATCCTGCAGATTGCGCACGTCGGTCCACGGCATCGGTTCGATGTTGATCGCTAGCCCCAGCGGCGCGGCCAGGTCGCACAGGCGGCCGAAGTTGTCCGCCAGCCGCGCCGCCTCCGGGTCGTTGCCGGCCACCAGCACATTGCTGGCGCCCAGGCACGCGCCGGTCTCCAGCACCGCCAGAAAATCGGCGATGCGCGTCTCCGGCTTGAGGCGCAGGATCTCGATGTCCCACACCTGCATGCCGGTGTCGGCCAGACGGCGCAGCGTTTCGCGCACCAGCGGGGTGTCGCCGACCATGTCGTGCTGCGGCTCGTTGGGTGTCGCCGGAATCAGGCGCAGGCCGACGTGGCTGTAGCCGGCCTCGGCGGCGCAGCTGACCATCTCGGGCGGGGTCAGCTCCAGCACGGTCAGCGCGGCGAGGGCGAAAGGACGGTTAGGCATGCTTCACTCCTCGATTGGTTGGCGGGTCAGCGCAGCGGCGAGAACAACGCCGGCAGGAAAATGGTCGATTCGAGGTCGGTGAGATGCTGCGGCCCACCCTTGGGCGGCCAGACACCGGCGGCGACCGCGTCGGCACGCGCCTTGTTGCGCGCGTCGAGCGAGGGGTATGGCCAGATGTTCATGAAGCGCGGCGCATTGCCGTCCACCGCGAACATCGCGATCGTCAGCGGCGACAGTTCGCTGCGCGCCGGCACCGCACCGCGCCACGCCTCGATGGTCGGCGCCAGGCCGGAGGGCTTGATGCCGTAGACACGTACCTCGTAGAACGGGCCCTTCTCGCCGGTTTCGACCGGCGGCAGGAAGGGGAACGGCGCATAGCAGTCGACCTTCATGGCGGTGACGAGGTCGCCGATGCCGAACGGATTGCCGGCCAAGAGCGCCCCTTCGCGCTCTTCGGCCTGGTCGGCCGCGCTGTCGTAGCAGCGGATCACCATGATCTGGTTCAGCGTGCCAATATCGGAGTACCAGCAGGCGAGGAAGCGCCCCTTGGATGGCATCTCGTCGAGGTACTGCTTGATGCGCGGCAGCGCTTGCGGGGTGATGCCGACCGGCACGGTCAGGGTGACCACTTCATAACGTTTCATGTCTCTCTCCTTGGGTAGATCGCAGGCAAAGTTTCCCCCTGCGGGCCGGATCGGGCTCGCAAGGGCAAAGGGTTGGGGCTGCAGTAAAAGTGGCGCGGGATCAGCCGGGCGGCGACGCGGCCAGATGCTGCCCGGCCAGGTAGCCGAAGGTCATCGCCGGCCCCAGCGTGATGCCGCCGCTCGGGTAGTGGCCGCCCATGACGCTGTTCATGTCGTTGCCGACCGCGTACAGCCCCGGTATCGGCGCGCCGTTGGCGCCGAGCGCGCGGGCGGAGGCGTCGGTGACGATGCCGGCGAAGGTGCCGAGGCTGCCCGGCAGCAGCCGCACCGCGTAGAACGGCCCGTGCTCGATCGGCGCGACGCAGGGATTGGGGCCATGCGCCGGATCACCGCCGAAACGGTTGAACGCGCTGTGGCCGCGACCGAATGCCGGGTCGAGCCCGTCGCGGGCTCCGCGGTTGTAGTCGGCCACCGTCGCCGTCAGCGCCGCCGCATCGATGCCGAGCTGGCCGGCCAGGCCTTCGATCGTAGCGGCCCGGACCAGGTAACCGGACTTCAGATACTGGCCGAGCGGGATCGGGAACGGCTTGGCGTAACCCAGCCCGTACGTCCTCAGCGTGCGATGGTCGCACAGCAGGAAGGCCTCGAGCTCGGCCAGCCCCGCCTCGTCGGCGGCGCGCAACCAGGCGCGCCCGACGTCGTGGTAGGAGTCGGCCTCGTTGGCAAAGCGCCGGCCGTTCTTCAGCACCGCGATCACGCCGGGCTTGGCACGGTCGATCAGGTGCGGGAACACGCCGCCCCGGCCGTTCTTGTGCGGCACCATGGACACCGGCATCCAGGCGGCCGGGCTGGACAGATGCGGATCGAGCCGGGCGCCGGCGGCCTCGGCCAGCCTCAGCCCGTCACCGCTGTTCTCCGGCGGTGCCGCCGACCAGTGCTCCGCGCCGGTCGGCACGCGCGGAAACCACTGCTGGCGACGTGCCTTGTCGTGCGGAAAACCGCCGCAGGCGAGCACCACGCCACGGCGGGCCGACACCTTGATCGTGCCGTCCGGCGTCGCGAGCAGCGCGCCGGCCACCCGGCCATCCTCGGCGACGACCAGTTCACGCACCGGCGATGACACCCGCAACTCGACACCCAGCTCGACGGCAGACTTGATCAGCCGCGCGGTGAGCGCGTTGCCGTTCACCAGGTGCATGTTGCGCCCGTAGCGCAGCCAGTCGAGCGCGTGGCGCGCCAGACGACACGCGACGTGGCAGGCCGAACGCCACGAGCGCCGTGCATTCATGAAATGCTTGAGGTCCGCTCCGGCGGCGATCGGCATGCCACCCAGCGTGATTTCGCGCAGCGGAGGGCGCAGCTTGTCGATCAACGTGCCGAGTTCGCGGCCGTCGATCGGCGCGGCGCAGATCGGCCGGCCGATGGCGCTGCCGGGCGAGGCCGGATGGAAGTCCGGCGTCGCGAGGCCGGGAACGAAGCGCACTGAAGTATGGCGCTCGAAGAACTCGACCATGCGCGGGCCGTTCTCCAGGTAGGCGTCGACCAGCGCGGCGTCGAAGCGCTCGCCCAGTTCGGCCTGCAGATAGGCGCGCGCCACCGCCAGCGTATCGTCCACGCCGCCTTGGCGGGCGAGCGGATTGCACGGAATCCACAGCCAGCCGCCCGACCACGCCGTGGTGCCGCCCAGCACCGGGGCCTTCTCCACGACGACTACCTTCAGACCGGCATGGCCGGCACTGACGGCGGCAGCCAGACCGCCGGCACCGGAGCCGACGACCAGTACGTCGCACTCGATCTCGCCGTTCACTGGGCGACCCTTCTCTGCCCAGCGCCGCCATCGTCGGTACGGAACCAGGCATCGGCCAGGTAGGCAGAGCCCAGGCTCGCCTCGGACAGCTCGGCGGCAGCCTTGAGCAAATCCCCGGCGAACGAGGCGAGCTTCGCCTCGGACAGGCGCAGCGTCGGGCCGGCGACACTGATCACGCCGAGTACCCGGCCGGTCACCGGATGCCTGAGCGCGGTGGCCATCGCGGCCATCCCGTCCATATAGGTGTCGATGGCGAGGCTGTAGCCGCGTTCGCGCGCCAGCCGCAGATGCTCCAGCAGCGCCGGCACGGTGCGCGGCGCATTCGGACCGTATTCGTTGAACTTGCCGAAGCCCTGGCGCATCACCAGCGCCAGCGCCTCTTCGTCGGAGAGGCTGGCCAGCCAGGCAAAGCCCGAGGCCGTGCAGAACAGCGTTGCCTCACGCCCCATGTCCGGGTCGTAGCGCAGGCCGGACGGCGCGCCCTGCGCCTTGGCCACCCAAGTCAGCGTTTCGCCGTCGGTCACGCCAAGCCGCACCAGTTCGCGCGTTTCCTCGGCCAGCAGATTGAGGATGGGCTGGGCCACGTCGATGACGCCGGTCTCGGCGAGAAAGCGGAAACCCAGCGACACCAGCCGGGTCGTCAGGAAGTAACGCCCGGTGTCCTTGTCCTGCCTGACGTAGCGCAGCTTGGCCAGTTCGGCCAGCAGCCGGTGCGCGGCGCTCTTGGGGATTTCCATGCGATCGGCGATGGCCTGCAGCGGCATCCCCGTCGACTCGGTGGAGAGCATCTCCAGAATGCCAAAGGCGCGATCAAGCAGACTACCAGCCATGGGTCAACTCCAAAAAAAGAAACCACGTTCAATTCTTGAACTTTGTTCCAATTTAGTCAATGTCATCCCGGCAAGAACGGGGCGAAGATCGCACAACATCGACCTCCAGCCAGCACGGCGCAGAACGAGGGGGCGATGACCATGACGCCGGGGAGAAGTGGGTACGAAACGGAGCGGGCCTCCGCGCCCCCGCAGCAGCACCGGCAAGATGAAAAAAACCCGCACCTGGATGCGGGCCTATAGCGGACGGCGAATGCTTAGAAGTTCTTCCACATACCGATGACGATGGAGTGCTGATTGGCCATGGCTGCCGAGGGCCCCGGCTTCCCGGCATTGGAACCCAACACATAGGCGGCATTGTCGTCGTTGCGCAGCTGGGTATACAGCGCATAGACCTGGGTGGTCTTGCTCAGCACGCGGTTGTAGGCGATCGAGCCCATGCGCGCGCCGCTATCGGCCACGCTGGCGGCGCCTTTCCACGCCGCGGCCTTGCCGAACTGGGCCGAGAACACGTTGTTGCCGACAGTGTAGCTGGCCATCGCGCCGTAGTAGTTGCGGGAGCGGTCGTCGCCGCTGTTGTCGATGTTCTCCAGCTTGATATGCTCGTACAGGCCGCCGAGGTAGAACGCGCCGAAGTTGTAGCCGGCGGCGAGCATATGCGCGGTGCCGTCCTCGTAGAAATTGGACGACAGGCCTTGCATGTCGCGGTTCTGCTGGAAGCCGTAGCCGACCCGCAGCGGGCCGTCGTCGTACAGCACGTTGGCCGACACCACCGAGGCGCCGTTCGATTTGACTTCCTTGCCGTTGGTGGCGTCGGTGGTAAGCGAATACTGTACGCGCGAGCTGAAGCCCTTGTACTTCGGCGTCTGGTAGCTCACCGAGTTGCCCAGGCGCGCGTCGAAGCCGCCGGTCTTCAGGTCGCCGCCGTTGGCCCACATCGCCGCATCGTTGGAAATGCCGGTGCCCAGCTGGAAGTTGTTGCCGGCGATGTAGTGCAGGTCGTCGTAGGCCACCAGGAAGTTACCGGCCTTGATAGTCCCCAGGTCGGCATC
>JACPUY010000099.1 GCA_016192025.1 Pseudogulbenkiania sp.
CGGACCGATGAGGTGCTGCCGGTTTTGCGCGTAAGCGCATAACCAGTACGGGCTTAATCCGGTGACTGCCGGCTACTATACTGGAGCCTGTGTGTTCGCCGGTTCGATGATGCGTCCGTTGGGCGGCGCGCTGGCCGATCGCATCGGCGGCATCCGTACGCTGCTGGTGGTGTATACCGTGGCGGCCGTGTTGCTCGGTGTGGTCGGGTTCAACCTGTCGCAGGCTTACGCCGCGCTGGCGCTGTTCGTCGGTGCCATGCTGGCGCTCGGTTGCGGTAACGGCGCGGTGTTCCAGTTGGTGCCGCAGCGCTTCCGCAAGGAGATCGGGGTTATGACCGGGTTGGTCGGCATGGCGGGTGGTATCGGCGGTTTCCTGTTGGCGGCCGGTCTCGGTTTCGTCAAGCAGTCCACCGGCAACTACCAGCTCGGTTTGTGGCTGTTTGCCAGCCTCGGCTTGGTGGCCTGGGCCGGTCTGCACGGCGTGAAAATGCGCTGGCGCACCACTTGGGGCTCGGCCAGCGTGACTTCGGCCCGGGTGTAAGGAAGACATCATGGCGCTCGCCCTTGCCATCGGCCAGGCCACTCACCCCGGTCCCAAGCCACGCAACGAAGATGCGCTGGCCTGCATCACGCCGGAGGCCGAGCTGCTGACCAGCAAGGGCGCGCTGTTCGTGCTGGCCGACGGGGTATCGAGCTGCAACGACGGCCGGCTGGCCGCACAATCCACCGTGCGCGCAGTGACGGCGGACTACTACGCTACGCCGGAAACCTGGGAGGTTGGCACCGCGCTCGACCGCCTGCTGACCGCGCACAACCGCTGGCTGCGCTCGCAAGGCCAGACGCTGGTTGCCACGCTGACCGCGCTGGTGCTGCGCGGGCGGCGCTTCACCGTGGCACACGTCGGCGACTGCCGGCTGTACCGGCTGAGCGACGGCCAGCTCACCTGCCTGACTACCGACCATGTCTGGGACGAACCGACCATGCGTCACGTGCTCAAGCGCGCCATGGGGCTGGACGAGCATGTGATGGCGGATTTCTGCGAGGGCGACGTGGCCGAGGGCGACGCGTTTCTCTTGCTCAGTGACGGCGTGTGGAGCCTGCTGCCGGAAAAACGCCTGAGTGAGGTGCTGTGGCTGCACCTCGACCCGCAGCGCGCGGCACAGGTGCTGGTGGACGAGGCCATCGCCGCCGGTGCCGGCGACAACCTGTCGGCCATCGTGGTGCGTGTCGAGCACTTGCCTGCCGCCAATCTCGGCGACGAACTGGCGCGCGGCGCCGGTCAGCCGCTGCCGCCGCGCCTCAAGCCCGGCCAGGTTTTCGATGGCCTGACCGTGGAAAAGGTGCTGAACGATTCGCCGTCCGGGCTCGCCTATCGCGTGGCCGATGCCGCCGGGCGGCGCTGGGTGATGAAGACGCTGCCGCCGACGCTGGACGGCGACAGCGAGGCCGAACAGGCGTTGCTGGTCGAGGAGTGGTTGCAAAAGCGGCTGACCGCGCATTATTTCGCCGAGGTCAAGCCGCTGCCGGCGCGCCAGTACCTGTATTACCTGCTGCGCTGGTATCCGGGTGTCACTTTGGCCGAACGGCGTCTGCGCGAGGGTGGCCGTATCAGCCCAAGCGAGGCGGTCAAGGTCGGCCTCAGGCTGACGCGGGCGCTGGCCGCGCTGCACCGGCTCAACATCGTGCACCGCGACGTCAAGCCGGAAAACGTGCACATCGACAACGAGGACCGGCTGCGCCTGTTGGACCTGGGCGTGGCGCATTGTCCGGGGCTGACCGTCGACAAGAATGGCGTGCTGCCGGGCACGCCGAGCTATATGGCGCCGGAGTTGTTCGATGGTGCTTCGGCCAGCGTGCAGAGCGATCTGTATGCCGCCGGGGTGACGCTGTATTGGCTGCTTACCGGACACTTTCCCTACGGCGAGGTGGAAGCGTTCCAGCGTCCGCGCTTCGGTACGCCGGAGTTGCCAACGCGCTATCGCCCGGACCTGCCACTCTGGCTGGAGAACGTGCTGCTGAAAGCGGTCGAGCGCGATCCTGCGCGCCGCTTCGAGACCGCGGAAGAATTGCTTCTGGCGCTGGAGAAGGGTGACGCCCACTCGCTCACCGTGCGCCGGCGCGTGCCTTGGGCCGAGCGCGCGCCGCTCCGGCTGTGGCGCGCCATCGCCCTGGTTTCGCTGCTGTTGAATCTGGTCCTGGTGTATCTGCTGCTGATCTTCTGAGGCCCTCATCCCGGCTGGCCAGCGCCCCGGGCTTTTTCCCCTGTGCGCTGATTGCTGGTCATTACGTCCCGTTCCTCACCACTCCAGGCCGCCGGGCTGCCGCCCTTGAGTCCCTTCTTTTACCGATCAATTCTGACCCGGGCGAACGCTGCAAAGCGGCTTGCCGTCCGGTCGGGCGCCGATCGGGCCGCCGCTGCGGTACAGTGGGAGAAAGAGCCAGTCGTGGAGCACGGTGCACGATCTTGGTGCGTTTTGTGCACTGCAAACAGTTGGTGGTCTGCGAAAAAAGGCCGCAAACCGCGTCGGCGGGCCGGTAAAAGCTGGCACGGCACTTGCTAGTAGTGTGGCAGACAATAGTTGCCCGGTTTGCCAATGGCGGCGAAACGGGCAGGGACAAAGAGGTCCGTTCGGCATGGGGGTATTCATGTGGACGGACTTTTTTTATTTGGACTCGCTGCGGCAAGGGTGAATGCGGCGTAGCCACGATGCTAAGGAGATCCCGATGAACAAACCGAAACTCGTCATGGTGGGCAACGGCATGGCCGGTGTGCGCACGCTGGAAGAGCTGCTCAAGCTGATGCCCGACTTCTATGACATCACCGTCTTCGGTGCCGAGCCGCACCCCAACTACAACCGCATCCTGCTGTCGCCGGTGCTGTCCGGGGAACAGACGGTGAAAGAAATCATGCTCAATGAAGTGGAGTGGTACGCCGAGCACGGCATTACCCTGCACATGGGCAAGGAAATCACCGAGATCGACCGCGTCAAGCGCGTGGTGCGCGCCGCCGACGGTACCGAGGCTCCGTACGACCGCCTGCTCTTGGCGACGGGCTCCAACCCGTTCATCTTGCCAGTGCCGGGCAAGGATCTGGACGGTGTGGTGACCTTCCGCGACATCCGCGACGTCAACCTGATGATCGAAGCCAGCCAGAAATACAAGACGGCGGTGGTGATCGGCGGCGGCCTGCTCGGCCTGGAAGCCGCCAACGGCCTGATGGCGCGCGGCATGGAAGTGAGCGTGGTGCACCTCGGTGAATGGCTGCTCGAGCGCCAGCTCGACCGCACCGCCGCCAAGCTGCTGCAGCAAAGTCTGGAAGACCGCGGCATCGCCTTCCATCTGCAGAAGCAGACCGCCGCGCTGCTCGACAACGGCTCCGGTCGTGTGTCCGGCCTGCGTTTCGCCGACGGCGAGGAAATTCCGGCCGATCTGGTGGTAATGGCCGTCGGTATCCGCCCCAACGCCGATCTGGCAGAAAAATCCGGCCTCTACTGCAACCGCGGCGTGGTGGTGAACGACACCATGCAGACCTACGACCCGCGCGTCTACGCCGTCGGCGAGTGCGTCAATCATCGTGGCGTGGCCTACGGTCTGGTCGCCCCGCTGTTCGACATGGCCAAGGTCGCTGCCAATCACCTGGCGCACTATGGCATCGGCCGCTACGTGCCGGCCGCCACCTCGACCAAGCTCAAGGTCACCGGCATCGACCTGTTCTCGGCCGGCGACTTCATGGGGAGCGACAACACCGAGGCGATCACCCTGTCCGACCCGATGGGCGGCATCTACAAGAAGCTGGTGCTGAAGGACAACAAGCTGGTCGGCGCCTGCCTGTACGGCGACACCGCCGACGGCGCCTGGTACTTCCGCCTGATCCGCGAGGGCAAGCAGGTGGCCGACATCCGCGACACGCTGATGCTGGGTGAAAGCGGCCAGGGCGACCTCGGCCACGCTGGCCAGAGCAAGGTGGTGGGCATGCCGGACGACGCCGAAGTGTGCGGCTGTAACGGCGTGTGCAAGGGCACCATCGTCAAGGCAATCCAGGAGAAGGGCCTGTTCACCGTCGACGAGATCAAGAAGCACACCAAGGCCGCCAGCTCCTGCGGTTCGTGCACCGGCCTGGTCGAGCAGATCCTGATCAACTGCGTCGGCGGTGCCGCCGACGTCAAGCCCAAATCCGAGAAGCCGGTTTGCGGCTGTACCGAGCACACCCACGGCGGCGTGCGCAAGGTGATCCGCGAGCAGCACCTGACCAGCCTGCGCCAGGTGATGGACTTCCTCGAATGGCGTACCCCGGACGGTTGCGCCACCTGCCGCCCGGCGCTGAACTACTACATGATCTCGACCTGGCCGGGTGAAGCCAAGGACGATCCACAGTCGCGCTTCATCAACGAGCGCGTGCACGCCAACATCCAGAAGGACGGCACCTACTCGGTGGTCCCGCGCATGTGGGGCGGGGTGACCAACGCCTCCGAACTGCGCCGCATCGCCGACGTGGCCGACAAGTACGCCATCCCGATGGTGAAAGTCACCGGCGGTCAGCGTATCGACCTGTTGGGCGTGAAGAAGGAAGACCTGCCCAAGGTCTGGGCCGACCTCGACATGCCGTCCGGCCACGCCTACGGCAAGAGCTTGCGCACGGTGAAGACCTGCGTCGGTTCCGAATTCTGCCGCTTCGGTACGCAGGATTCGACACAGATGGGCATCGACCTGGAAAAGGACCTGACCGGCATGTGGAGCCCGGCCAAGGTCAAGCTGGCGGTCTCCGGCTGCCCGCGCAACTGCGCCGAATCGGGTATCAAAGACGTCGGTATCATCGGTGTCGATTCCGGTTGGGAGCTGTATATTGGTGGCGACGGCGGTATCAAGACCGAGGTGGCGCAGTTCCTTGCCAAGGTGAAGACGCGCGAGGAAGTGCTGGTGCTCTCCGGCGCCTTCCTGCAGCCCTACCGCGAGGAAGCGTTCTACCTCGAGCGCACCGTGCACTACCTGCACCGCGTCGGGCTAGACTTCATCAAGGCACAGGTGGTGGACAACCTGGAGAACCGCCAGGCGCTGTACGAGCGGCTGCGCTTCGCGCTGTCCTTCGAGAAAGACCCGTGGACCGAGCGCGTCAAGGAAGGTGTGGCCCGTCACGAATTCGAACCGCTGACTGTGTGAGGAGATCATCATGAGCTGGAAAACCGTTTGCACCATCAATGACATTCCCAAGCAGGGCGCCCGTGTCCTGAAGCGCGCCGGGCAGGACGACATCGCCATCTTCCGCGCCGAGGACGACTTCGTGTTCGCGCTGGTCGACCGCTGCCCGCACAAGGGCGGGCCGCTGTCGCAGGGCATCGTCTCCGGCCATACCGTGGCCTGCCCGTTGCACAACTGGGTGGTCGACCTGCAGACCGGCGAGGCGTGCGCTCCGGACGTGGGCTGTACCGGCCATATCCCGGTGCGTGTCGAAGACGGCCAGGTATCCCTGGAACTGGAATAAAGGGAGCAAGACCATGAACAGGACCACCGACAAGCCCATTGCATCGATCTGCTGTTACTGCGGCACCGGCTGCGGTGTCCTGATCCAGTCCGACGGCCAGCGCTTGACCTCGGTGGAAGGTGATCCGGTGCACCCGGCCAACCTCGGTCGGCTGTGCAGCAAGGGCCGCACGTTGGCCGAAACCACCGGCAAGCCGGGAGCCCGGCTGCTGTACCCGGAACGGCGGCTGGACAAGGCCGGGCCGCCTCAGCGGCTGGGTTGGGACGAGGCCATCGCCAGCGCCGCTGACCACATTGCGGCGGCGGTGGTCAAGCACGGCCCCGACTCGGTGGCATTCTACCTGTCCGGCCAGCTGCTGACCGAGGACTACTACGTATTCAACAAGCTGTCGCGCGCGCTGGTCGGCACCAACAACGTCGACACTAACTCGCGACTGTGCATGTCGAGCGCGGTGGCCGGCTACAAGGCCACGCTCGGTGCCGATGCGCCACCGGCCTGTTACGAGGATATCGACCAGGCCGAGGTAGTGCTGATCGCCGGTTCCAACATGGCGTTCGCCCACCCGGTGTTGTTCCGCCGGCTGGAAGCGGCCAAGGCGGCGAACCCGGCGCTGAAGGTCATCGTGATCGACCCGCGTCGTACCGATACCGCCAGTCTGGCCGACCTCTATCTGCCGATCCTGCCTGGCACCGACGTGGCGCTGTTCCATGCCATGCTCAACGTGCTGGTATGGGACGATCTGCTCGACCGCGATTACATCGAGCAGCACACCGAGGGCTTCGCCAAGCTGAAGGAAAGGCTGCGCGAGTTCACCCCGCGTGCCGCCGCCGACATCTGTGGCATCAGCGAAGAGGACATCGTCACCGCCGCGCGCTGGTTCGGCCGCGCCGGCGCGGCGCTGTCGTTCTACACCATGGGGCTGAACCAGTCGACCGCCGGCACCGACAAGAACGCCGCGTTGATCCACTTGCACCTGGCCACCGGCCAGATCGGCAAGCCCGGCGCCGGCCCGTTCTCGCTCACCGGCCAGCCCAACGCCATGGGTGGGCGCGAGGTGGGTGGTCTGGCCAACCTGCTATCGGCACACCGTGACCTGGGCAACCCCGAGCACCGCGCCGAAATGGCGGCGATCTGGGACGTGGACAGCATCCCGGCCCAGCCCGGCCTGACGGCGATCGAGCTATTCGAGGCCGCTGCGCGTGGCCAGATCAAGGTGCTGTGGGTGGCCTGCACCAACCCGGCGCAGTCGTTGCCGGACCAGGCGCTGGTGCGCCGCGCGCTGGAGAAGGTCGACTTTGTCATCGTGCAGGAAGCCTTCGCCGGCTCCGAGACCTTGCCGTACGCCGACCTGGTGCTGCCGGCCAGCACCTGGCCGGAGAAGGACGGCACCGTGACCAACTCCGAGCGTCGCATCAGCCGCGTGCGCGCCGCCTTGCCAGCGCCGGGCGAGGCCCGTCACGACTGGATCATCGCGCGCGACGTGGCGCAGGCGCTGGAAGCGCACCTGCGGCCCGGTCGGCCTACGCTGTTCCCGTATCAAGAGGCCGCCGAAGTGTTCGCCGAGCACGTCAGCACCACGGCCGGGCGCGATCTCGACATCACCGGCTTGAGCTACGCCGTACTCGACGAGATCGGTCCGCAGCAATGGCCGTTCCCGGCGGGCGCCACCAGCGGGCAGGCGCGGCTCTACCAGGATGGCCGCTTTGCCACGCCGTCCGGTCGGGCGCGCTTCGTCGACATCGGCTACCGGCCGGTGGCCGAGAATGTCTCGGCGCAGTACCCGCTGCGACTGACTA
>JACPUY010000075.1 GCA_016192025.1 Pseudogulbenkiania sp.
AGCGCAACGCCCCTCGTTGGATCAAGGCGCTGACTCGCTTCGGCTTCATCCCCGCCGCAGCTTGACTCGCCGGCCATCCATTTCGATGACTTGAGAGAGTCAGGCCTTTGCTCGCCTTCGATCTCGGTTCTTTCACGTTAAGATTAAACACAATTCTGCAAACAACCCGGAACCTGCTCCGGGCTTCTTCATATGCCCCGTAGCCCCGATAAGCCGCAGGCGCATCAGGGAAGTCGATCCGTCATTCAATCCGTAACCCACGCCCCAAACCGGGCCGCCCTCACCCACCACATTATGCCCTGCAGCCAACCCTGGCACATCCCTGGATGCGCTATGCTTATCCGGGCTACATATCATCCGTCGACTGTGCACCCGCACCACGCAAACCCCACCCGCTCCGCCCTGCCTTGCGATACCCTACGCGCCGTGAACGAAAACCTGCGGCCAACGCCGCGTAGTACAGCAACCGTCTTTAGAAGCACCCCATGCGTATTCAGGAAATCCATCAATCCCTCGCCGCCATCGGCGCCCGCCCCTGCCATATCGGCCGCATCAACCGTGCCTGGCTCAAGGGCTTGCCGCTGGATGCCGGTACCCGTCACCAGAAGAGTGAAGATTATTTTCCGCTGTCGGTGCGGAACGGCTTGCCGCCGATCGCGGCGCAGGTGGATGGTCTGGCGCGCATTCACTCTCAGCACACGGCGGCGGATGGGTCGCTGCGGCTGCTGGTGGCGCTGGCCGATGGCCAGATGGTGGAGAGCGTGCTGTTGCCCCGCGATGGGTTGTGCGTTTCCAGCCAGGTGGGCTGTGCGGTGGGCTGCACTTTCTGCATGACCGGCAAGTCCGGCCTGCTACGCCAGCTCGGCAGCGCTGAGATTGCGGTGCAGGTGGCGCTGGCGCGGCGGATTCGGCCGGTGAAGAAGGTGGTATTCATGGGCATGGGCGAGCCAGCGCACAATCTGGACAATGTGCTCGACGCGATAAACCTGCCGGGCACCGACGGCAATATCGGACACAAGAATCTGGTGTTTTCCACGGTGGGCGATCCGCGCGTGTTCGAACGGCTGCCGCAGCAGCGCGTCAAGCCGGCGCTGGCCTTGTCGCTGCACACCGCCCGCGCCGACCTGCGCGCCCAATTGCTGCCGCGCGCACCGCGCATCGACCCGGCCGAGCTGGTGGAACTGGGCGAGGACTACGCCCGGCGCATCGGCTATCCCATCCAGTACCAATGGACCCTGCTGGCCGGCGTCAACGACAGCCAGGAGGAAATGGACGCCGCCGTACGCCTGCTCAAGGACAAGTTCGCCGTGCTCAATCTGATTCCCTACAACAGCGTGGACGACGACAGTTTCCAGCGCCCCGCCAGCGAGCAGATCGACGCCATGAAGCGCTATCTGCACAGCAACGGCGTGCTGACTAAGGTGCGCGATTCGGCCGGGCAGGATATTGACGGCGGTTGCAGCCAATTGCGCGCGCGGGCCGCCGACGTGATCGACAGCAGCCGTTTGTTGCGGCGGGTAAGCGCCGGCAAACCAAACCTGCAATCCCCGCAAGGATGATCGCCCCTCTCGCCGGCACGTCAGCGGTGCGGCATGCTGTCGTCTTTTCATTCATCTCGCCCTTGCCATGACCGAGCCGCTGTACCAAAACGCCGACTTCTTCCGCCTGCTCGCCGGCAGCTATTTGCGCTTGACTGGCCGCCCCCTGCTCGACCCAGCCCTGCCCGCCGCCGAGGCAATGCGCTGGCTGTACGAGGACGCGCCATTCTGTGTGCTGGCGCACGATACGGCCGCGAGCCCGGTTTTCATGTACGCCAACCGCACCGCGCAGCGCTGCGTCGGTTACGACTGGGACGAATTCACGCAGCTGGAGTCACGGCTGTCGGCTGAGGCGCCCAATCGCGAGGAGCGGCACCGTTTGCTGGAGACCGTGCAACGCAACGGCTTTGCCGAGGGCTACCGTGGGCTGCGCATTGCCAAGGGTGGCCGGCGCTTCTGGATCGAGGAGGTAACGGTGTGGAATCTGGTGGACGAGGCCGGCGTTTACCATGGCCAGGGGGCCACCTACCGTCAATGGTGGGATGCCTGAATGGCGCGGCCGTGAACGTCAAGCAGCCCGGCCGGCACGTCGGCTTAGTTTTGCGCGGGCCTGTCTGTAACCAACCTTGTCACCTTACACCGCCAGCCCGGTCACATGCCACGCACGGCGACAGTGTGCTCCTCACCACCCTGCAGTTGCGGATGCCCGAATATTAGTTAATATGTTAGTAAATGGGGTATTCGTCGGCCTTGGGGGAAACGTGACTGTTAGTGAATCGATTTGCGGCCTGCGCAACGATACCGAGCACGGGCTGCTGGCTGGCGATCCAGCGTTGAGTGCGTGCGTGCACAGCCGCGATCCGGAAGAGGCCTCGAGCCGGCTCTCCAACGTCTATGGCTGTCACCAGCTGAGTCTGCGCGGCCGGCGCGAGGACTTCGACATGCACCTGCAGGTGGCGCGCGCGGGGCGGCTCGAGATGGCGCGTCTGAGCTTTGGCGCGGAGGTGGATCTCGACCAACCACCGCAGCGGCGTTTCACCCTGGTCACCACGCAGCTCGCCGGAGCCTCCGAGATCGCAAACAATGGAGAGGTTTTCCGCGGCGGCCTAGGCATGATCGTGGTCGATTCGGCCGACGCGCCGGTCCTGAAGCGCTTCTCGCGCGACAGTTGCCGGCTCAACCTGCGCCTGGACCAGGTGCGGCTGGAGGCGAAGTGCGCGCAGCTGCTGGGCCGCGAGCTGCGTGCCCCGCTCATCTTCCGACGCGTCCTCGATCCCGACTCGCCCGCCCAGGTACGCTGGCTCGCGCTGCTGCGCTTGCTGTTCGCCTGCACCGGCACCAGCGGCCAGCCCTGTAATCCGCTACTCCTCGAGCAGGTCGAGGAGATGGCAGCGCTGTTTCTGCTCACCGAAGTTCCCCACAGCCGCAGCGAGCTGCTGCAGGATTCGCCATTGGCGATCGCCCCGCGTCATGTGAAGCGGGCGGAGGATTTCATCCGCAGCCATGCTGCCGCCCCTCTCACGCTGGGCGACATCGCCGCCGCCGCAGGCGTGAGCATTCGCGCCCTCACCGAGGGCTTTCGCCGCACCCGCCAGACCACACCGATGGCCTTCCTGCGCGAGCAGCGCCTGCTCGAAGTGCGCACCGCCCTGCGGGAGGCTGGTGCCGGCGAGACGGTCACCGCGATTGCGCTGCGCTGGGGTTTTGGCAATCTCGGCCGCTTCGCCGCCGACTACCGCCGCCGCTTCGGTGAGGCTCCGTTGATGACGCTGCGTCGCGCCGGCTGAGGCTCGGGCACTCCTCGGCTACCGCTGCAAACTTCTGCCGGATTCGTACAGCCCCTGCCGGAAGCGGACAGAATCCACATCCCCTCCGTCTTAATATCGTCCCACACCCGCCCGAGAGCGGAGTCGATAAGTACTAGGAGACGATATGAAGACGAAGCAACT
>JACPUY010000076.1 GCA_016192025.1 Pseudogulbenkiania sp.
GGGGTGATGATCGAGGTGCCGTCGGCGGCGCTGGTGGTGGGCAGCCTGCTCAAGCACGTGGATTTCCTCTCCATCGGCACCAACGACCTGATCCAGTACACGCTGGCCATCGACCGCAATGACGACTCGGTCAGCCATCTGTATGACCCGGTGCACCCGGCAGTGATCAAGCTGATCCTGCACACGCTGCGTACCGCCGGCAAGGCCGGCATGCCGGTGTCGGTGTGCGGCGAGATGGCGGGTGACCCGCGCCTGACACGGCTGTTGCTGGGCATGGGCCTGCGCAAGTTTTCGATGCACCCGGCCAACCTGCTGTCGGTCAAGGACATCGTGCTGCGGACCCACCTCGACAGCATCGCGCCGCTGGTCGGGCGTATGCTCAGAAGCGAAGACCCTGATAAGATTGCCGACCTGCTACAACAACTGAATGCCGAGCCGGCCGCATAGCGCCGGCCGGTCTCGCAGGTCGGTCAGGTTCGTTGACTGAGCGAGGTCGCGCGATCGAGCAAGGTAGCGTGACTGAGCAAGGTAGCACAGCGTTGCGAAGGAATGCGTTGCGAAGGAACAAGCCTGACCCGACCTGAGGCTAACCCGATCTACATCGTCTGACGTCGCCGTTCCGGTTTCCATGGAGCGGCGACGTCAGCGCATTTAAGGGCCTGGCGAATAACCGGCTGTTTTTTTATGCTCAAGGACTCCATCGATCTTGCCGCCGTGAAGCGGGTGCTGGTCATCAAGCTGCGCCATCACGGCGACGTGCTGCTGACTTCCCCTGTGTTCTCGGTGCTGAAGCAACACGCCCCGCACGCCGAACTGGATGCGCTGGTCTACCACGACACGCGCGACATGATCACGCTGCATCCCGCCGTCAGCCAGGTGTTTACCATCGACCGCCAGTGGAAGCAGCTCGGAGCCTTCGGCCAATTGCGTGCCGAGCTGGCGCTGATCTCCCGCCTCAGGGCGCGCCACTACGACCTGATTGTCCATCTGACCGAACACAAGCGCGGTGCCTGGCTGACCCGGCTCCTGAAGCCGCGCTGGGCGGTGGCGCGCAGCGGCAACTACGGCAAGTTCTTTGCCAAGAGCTTCAGTCATCGTTACCCGGTGGTGGCCGGCAACCGCCGCCATACCGTCGAATTGCACCTGGACGCCTTGCGCCGGCTCGGTATCCAGCCGGCCGCCGACGCGCGCGCGCTGACGCTGGTGCCGGGCGCCAACGCCGAGGCGCTGGTCGCCGCCAAGCTGGCCGCGCTGGGCTTGCAAGCTGGCGGCTACATCCTGATCCATCCGACCTCGCGCTGGCTGTTCAAGACCTGGCCGGTGGAGCACATGGCGGCGCTGATCGACGCCTTGACCGAGCGCGGCGAGCAAGTGCTGCTCACCGCCGCGCCGGACAAGGACGAACTGGCCATGCTGGAACAGATCCGGCAGCGGCTGACGCGGCCGGTGGCCAGCCTGGCCGGGCAATTGACGCTGAAGGAACTGGCGGCAGTGATCGACCATGCCCGGCTGTTCGTCGGCATGGATTCGGTGCCGATGCACATGGCGGCGGCCTTGCAGACTCCGACCGTGGCGCTGTTCGGCCCGTCCGGCGACATCGAGTGGGGGCCGTGGCAGGTGCCGCACCGTCTGCTGACCGAGCCGCTGCCGTGCCGTCCCTGTGGCCGCGATGGCTGCGGTGGAGGCAAGATCAGCGAGTGCCTGACGCTCATCCGCCCCGAGCGCATGCTGGCGGCGATGGATGACTTGCTGGCCGAGGTAGGCGCATGACGCGGCTGGCCATCGTGCGTCAGAAGTACAACCCGGCCGGCGGCGCCGAGCGCTTCGTCAGCCGCGCGCTGTCGGCCTTGCAGGCCAACGGTGCGCTGGAGGTGAGCCTGATCGCGCGGCGCTGGGAGAAACTGGACGGTGTCCGTGCGCTGACGGTCGATCCGTTCTATCTCGGCAACGTCTGGCGCGACTGGGGCTTCGCCCGCGCCGCGCGCCAACTGTGGCAGCGCGAGGGCTTCGACCTGGTGCAGTCGCATGAGCGCATTCCAGGCTGCGACATCTACCGCGCCGGCGACGGCGTGCACGCGGCCTGGCTGCAGCACCGCCGCCGCGCGCTGTCCGGGTGGTCCGGCTGCGCGCTCAAGCTGAATCCTTATCACCATTACGTCTGTGCCGCCGAGCGGCGCATGTTTCTCGATCCTCGGCTGAAGCTGGTGATCTGCAATGCCCACCTGATCAAGCGCGAGATCCAGCAGCATTTCGGCCTGCCCGACGACAAGCTGGCGGTGATCTACAACGGTGTCGACACCGAGGCCTTCCACCCGCGCCTGCGCGAGCAGCATCGTGCCCGGCTGCGGGCCGAGCTGGGTATCCCCGCCGACGCGCCGACGCTGCTCTACGTCGGCTCCGGTTTCGAGCGCAAGGGGGTGGAGCGCGCGCTGCGCGCCGTGGCGGCGCTGGACGGGGTGTACCTGGTGGTGGTGGGCAAGGACAAGCACGCCGCGCGCTATCAGCGTCTGGCCGACGAGCTGGGCATCGCCGGCCGGGTGTGCTTCACCGGGGCGCAGAACGACGTCAAGCCATATTACGGGTTGGCCGACGCCTTCATCCTGCCGACACTGTACGACCCGTTCCCCAATGTCTGCGTCGAGGCGCTGGCCAGCGGCCTGCCGCTGTTCACCACGACCACGTGCGGGGCCGCCGAGCTGATCGAATCGGGGCGCAACGGCTGGGTGCACGACGCGCTGGACCTGGCCGCACTGGTCGAATCACTGCGCGCCTGGCTGGCCCGGCGTGCCGAATGGCCGGGGCTGTCGGCCGCCGCCCGTGCCAGTGCCGAGCCGCTGACGCTGAGTGCGATGGCCGGACAATTGGTTAACGTGTATCAACGCTTTCTCCCGAGCCCCCACAACGCGGTATAATCCGCTGTTTTTACTGGATACCTTTCCCGCATGCCGGATTCCAAAGCGATCGGCAGCTTCGCGCTGTACAAGCGGCTGCTGCGTTATCTGCGCTCCTACTGGCGCGTGTTCCTCGCGTCCCTGTTGGCCATGGTGGTGGCCGCCGCAACCGAGCCGCTGTTCGCCCGACTGATGAAGCCGCTGATCGACGGCGGCTTCGTCCAGAAGGACAGTGCCGCCATGCTGTGGACGCCGCTGGCCATCGTCGGCCTGTTCCTGGTGCGCGGGGTGACCAGCTACATCAACGAATACACCACCAGCTATCTGTCCGGCCACCTGGTGCAGCGCCTGCGTGCGGAGATGTTCGGCAAGCTGATGCAGCTGCCGGTACGCTACTTCGACGATCACCCGTCCGGCCGTTTGCTGTCGCGCATCGCCTTCGACGTGACCCAGGTGACCGAGGCCGGTTTCAACATCATCACCGTGGTGGTCAAGGACGGCATCACCGTGCTCGGCCTGCTTGGCCTGCTGCTGTACACCGACTGGCAGCTAACGCTGATCTGCCTGGCGGTGCTGCCGCTAGTGACGCTGATCGTGCGCTTGGTCGGCAAGCGCCTGCGTGGCTTGTCGCGGCAGAACCAGCACAATATGGCGCAGCTGACCCAGGTGCTGGGCGAAACCATCGACTGCCAGCGCGTGGTCAAGATCTACGGTGGCCAGAGCTACGAGGCCGGCCGTTTTCAGCACGCCGCCGAATCGATTCGCCACAACGCGGTCAAGCAGAGCTCGATGTCCTCGCTCAATACCGGCGTCACCCAACTGGTGATCTCGATGGCGCTGGCGCTGATCCTGTACTTCGCCACCGCACGGGCGCACCAGGGGGCCTTCACCGCCGGCGACTTCATGTCCTTTCTCACCGCCATGCTGATGCTGTTCGCGCCGGTCAAGCGCATCACCAGCATCAGCCAGTCGCTGCAGCGCGGCCTGGCCGCCGCCGAGAGCGTGTTCGGCTTCCTCGACGAGATGTCTGAAGATGACCGTGGTAAGCACAGGTTGGCCGAAACCCGCGGTGCGGTATCGTTCCGGCATGTCAACTTCCGCTATCCGCACGCCGAGCGCGATGCCATCGTCGATCTGAGCCTGGATGTGAAGCCGGGCGAGACCGTGGCATTGGTCGGCAGCTCGGGCAGCGGCAAGACCACGCTGGTCAGCCTGATCCCGCGCTTCTACGACCCCGACGCCGGCAGCATCAGTCTCGACGGCGTAGCGCTGGCCGACATCGAGCTGGCCAGCCTGCGCGGCCACATTGCGCTGGTCAGCCAGGACGTGGTGTTGTTCAACGACAGTGTGGCGGCCAACATCGCCTACGGCCGCATCGGTCAGGTCAGCCGCGAGGAAATCGTCGCGGCGGCGCGCGCTGCCAACGCGCTCGACTTCATCGAGGCAATGCCGGAAGGCTTCGACACGCTGATCGGCGAGAACGGCGTGCGCCTGTCCGGCGGCCAGCGCCAGCGCCTGGCCATCGCCCGCGCGCTGTTGAAGAACGCACCGATCCTGATCCTCGACGAGGCGACCAGCGCGCTCGACACCCAGTCCGAGCGGCTGGTGCAGGCGGCGCTGGAGCGGCTGATGCGGAACCGCACCACCATCGTCATCGCTCACCGCCTGTCCACCATCGAGAATGCCGACCGCATCGTGGTGATGCATCAGGGGCGGGTGGCCGAGGTCGGCAACCACGCCGAGCTGATTTCGCACGACGGCCTGTACGCCAACCTGCACCGCATGCAGTTCAAGGAACCGCAGCATGGCTGAACGGCTGACGATACTGCACACCGAGTCCTCGCTCGGCTGGGGCGGCCAGGAGCACCGCACCTTCAAGGAAATGGTCGGGCTGAGGAAACTCGGTCAGCGCCTGTTGCTGGCCTGCCAACCCGGCGCCAAGTTCGCCGTGCGTGCACGCGAAGCCGGTTTTGAGGTGTTCGAGGTGCGCATGCGCAATGGCGTCGATCTGGCCGCGGTGGCCAAGCTGGCTGCGCTGCTGCACCGTGAGCGGGTCGATGTGGTCAACAGCCACAGCGGCCGCGACAGCATCCTCGGCGGCCTGGCTGGGCGCTTGGCCGGGCGATTGGTGGTTCGAACGCGCCATCTGGCGCTGCCGATCACCTCGCGCTTCACCTACACCACGCTGCCGCACCACGTGGTCAGCGTCAGTGAGTCGGTGCGCCGCTATCTGCTGAGCGAAGGCGTGCCGCAGGACCGGATCGGTACCATCTACACCGGCATCGATCCGGAGGTGATGAAACTGGACGGTGCCTCCACGCTGCGTGCCGAGCTGGGGCTGCCGGATGGCGCCCGGCTGGTCGGCACCGTGGCCATTCTGCGCAAGAAGAAGGGCCACCAGCGCATCGTCGAGGCGGCGCCGGCCATCCTCGCCGCCTGCCCGGACACGCACTTCGTGTTCGCCGGCGATGGTCCGCAACTGGACAACCTGAAGGCCCAGATCGCCGCCGCCGGGCTGAACGACCGCTTCCACCTGCTGGGTCTGCGCCGTGACATCGCCAACGTGCTGGCCGGCTGCGACCTGTTCCTGCTGCCGACCGAGCAGGAGGCGCTGGGCACCTCCTTCATCGAGGCGATGGCGATGGGCCTGCCGGTGATCGGCACCCGGGTCGACGGCGTGCCGGAGGTGGTGCGTCACGACGACAACGGCCTGCTGATCGAGCCGGACGACGTCGACAGCCTGGCCGCGGCGGTGATCCGCCTGCTCGGCGACGACCAGCTGCACGCCCGCATGGCGGCGCGGAGCCGCGAGCTGGTATCGTCGGTGTTCCACGTCGACACAATGTGCCGCGACATGCTGGCGCTGTACCGACGGCTGCTGGCCGAACGGAGGGCGCGATGAAGCCCGCCCGCGCCGTGCCGGTGCTAATGTACCACCACGTCAGCCCCAGCAAGGGGCTGGTGACGGTGTCGCCGGCCACCTTCGAAGCGCAGATGCGGTGGCTGGCCGAGCACGGCTGGAGCACGCTGTCGGCCGCCGACTTCGCCGGCTTCCTCGCCGGCCGGCCGGTGCCGGACAAGAGCGTGCTGGTCACCTTCGACGACGGCTATCTCGACAACTGGGTGTACGCCCACCCGGTGCTTGAGCGCTTAGGTCAACGTGCCACCTTGTTCACCATCACCGGCTGGATCGGCGACGGCGCGGTGCGCCCGCACGCCGCCAGCGGTCAGGCTGTGCCCGACACCCCCGACCACAAGGCCTGCAAACGCGCGGTGGAGGAGGGACGAGCCGACGCGGTGATGATGCGCTGGAGCGAGATCGAGGCGGCGCGTGCCGCCGGCACCTTCGAGTTCCACAGCCACACCCACAGCCATGCCCGCTGGGACAAGCTGTGCGCCAGCTTTGCCGAAAAGCGCGACCGGCTGGCCGAAGACCTGGCCGCCTCGCGTCGCACGCTGAGTGAACGGCTGGGCGGCGTCAGCGACCATCTGTGCTGGCCGCAGGGCTACTTCGACAGTGACTATCTCGACGTCGCCCGGGCGGCGGGCTTCCGTCATCTGTACACCACGGTCAAGGACGTTAACACGGCGACGACGCCGGCCGGACATATCCACCGCCTCGTCACCAAGGATAAGCCCGGTGCCTGGCTGGGCAGCCGGGTGCGCTGGTTCGCGCGCCCCTGGCTGGGTCATCTGTACGCCAAGGTGAGCGGATGAGCGCGCGGCTGTCCCTCCCTGAACGCCCGCGCTTACTGGTCATCGTCGTGGCCCGCTTTGGCGACACGCTGCTGGTAACGCCGACACTGACGGCGCTGAAACAGCACTGGCCCGACGCCGAACTGACCGTGCTGGCGCATCCCGGGCGGATGGAGGTGTTGGAACACTTGCCCTACATCGACCACTTGGTGCCGATCACCAAGCAGCGCGCGGTGTGGCTGGGGCGCTTGCCGTTCGGCCAACGTTTCGATGCCGCCCTCGTCTACGGCGGGGATCACGCACTGTACGCCTACGCCCGCCGCGTGTCCCGCCAAGTAGTGGCGTTCGCCGCGGAAGATGCGGCGCTGGCGCGCTGCATCGACCACGCCGTGCCGCGGCCACGGGGACTGATGCATGCCGTCGATGAGCGTGCGCTGCTGTTGCAGCCGTTTGGCATCATGCCGGCCAGTCGGCACCTGGGCTACCGCGTCAGCGCGAGCGAAGCGGCCACGGCGGAGCAATGGGTTCGGCAGCAGGGGCTCAAGGGCCGCCGCCTGCTCGGTTTCCAACTGCAAAGCTTTCCCGCCAAGGCGTATCGCGATTGGCCTGTGGCGCGCTTCGAGGCGCTGGCCAAGGCGCTGTTTGCGCGCTATCCCGATGTCCAGGTGCTGTTGCTCGGCGGGCCGGAAGGGCGTGCCGCGGCCCAGGAGCTGGCCGACAAGCTGGGGCCGCGGACGACCTGTGTCGCCGGCACGCTGACCATGCGCCAGAACGCCGCGCTGCTGTCGCGGCTGGCGCTATATGTCGGCGTCGATACCGGCCCCACCCACTTGGCCGGGGCGCTCGACGTGCCGATGGTGGCGATGTACCACTGCTTCCATCGCGGCGCCTACCTTGCTCCGCAGGAGCACCCGCAACTGACCGTTATCGAACACCCCTGTCCGGAAGACCAGGTGCAGCGCGAGGCCAGTATGGCCGATATCGCGCTGCAGCCCGTACTGGACGCCGCCTGCAAGCAGCTTGATTCATGAAAATAGCCTTCATCGATGTCACCACCACCGTCTCCTACGGCGGCATTCAGGTTGCCGTGTGGCAGCTGGCGCGCGAGCTGACCGATCTCGGCCACGAGGTGGCCGTGTTCGGCGGTGATGGCCCGATCCGTCCCGAGCTGGACGGTCGCGCCGTCGCCATCCGCACTTTCCCGTTCACCCCGCGCGAGAAGGCTCTGGATCTGGGCAACCGTTTCCGCCGGCTGTGGGAGCGCTGGAGCTTTGCCAAGCACGCCAAGCAGGCAGTGATCGACGGTGATTTCGACTGGGTGGTGCTGACCAAACCGTTCGATTTCTTCTGGCCGCGGCTGATGCCGAGCGGCTGCCGGACCCGTTTCGCTTTCATGAGCGGTGGCACTAGTTTTTTTAAGGGCGACAAATGGCTGGCCAAGCGAGTCGACGCCTGGCTCGCCTGCAGCCACTTCAACGCTTGGCAGATTGGCGCGCATTTCAAGCGCTTCCCCAAGGTGATGTTCAACGGCGTCAACATCGAACACTTCCATCCGTCACAACGTGACGGGGCGCTACGTCACCGGCTTGGCGTCAAGCCGGATGAGGTACTGCTGACCTTTGCGGGGCGTGTGGTCGGCTGGAAGGGCATGGGGATCGCCATCCGGGCGCTGATCCAACCGGCGCTGGCAGAGCTTCCCGTCAAGTTGCTGATTATCGGCAACGGTGGCGACAAGAATGAACTGATCAAGTTGGCTGAAGAGCTGGGTTTGAGCGACCGGGTGATTTTTCAGGAACCGGTGCCGCATACCGAACTGCCCGCTTGGTATGCCATGAGCGACATAGGTGTGTTCCCGAGTATCGCCGACGAAGCCTTCGGTATCACTATCGCCGAAGCGATGGCCTGTGGCCTGCCGGTGGTGGGTAGCCATATCGGCGGCATACCCGAGGTGATCGGCAACGAGGGGCAGAGCGGCCTTTTGGCTCCCGCCGCCGACCCGGAGCAATTGGCGGCGGCCTTGGCCACGCTGGTCAGCGACCCCGCCTTGCGTAAGCGAATGGGCCAGTCGGCTCGCCGCCGCATCGAAACCCTGTTTACCTGGCGCCAATCCGCCGAACGGCTGGTGGCGGGGCTGAAGTGATGAAACTCGCTTACCTCGACCCCCACCCGGTACCGGATACTACGCCCTCGACCATGCAAATGCTGCAGACAGTGGATGGCCTGGGGCAGGCCGGCGTCGACGTCACTCTGATCACACCGCAATCGGTGCTCTCCCCCGAGGCTGTCCTGGGACGCCCATTGTCGGAGAAGGTGGAGTTGGCCCACCAGTTCGATCCGCGCAAGAAATGGTTCTTCCCTTTCTCCACGCACAAGCCGTTTTTCTGGCAAGCCAAGCGGGCCTTGCAGCAGGGGCGCTTCGACGCCGTGCTGGTACGCAATCTGAAGCTCGCCGATTATCTGCTGCGTCAGAATCTGGGCGTCCGGATCTATTTCGAGACCCACGAAATTTTCGCCCAGACCTTCCTCGAGGAGCACCCCGAACTACCGGGTAGCAAGCGTCGGAAGCATAGGGTGTTGAAAGCCCGGGAACAGTTTGTCTACAACCATGCGGCCGGCGTGTTTGCGCTGACTTCGTTGCTGATCGACGACATCAAACAGCATTACGGTATTGCTCACGATCGTTTCTGTGTCCTGCCGGATGGTTTCGACCCCGCTCTGGCCCAAGCCGCCTTGCAACGCCATGCCGGCCGGCAGCGCCCGCCAGGTCCGCTGCGCGTGCTGTACCTGGGCAGCCTGCACCCGTGGAAGGGAGTCGGCACGCTGATCGATGCTTTGCCGCTGGTGCAAAGCGAATTGGAACTGGTGATAGCGGGGGGGGAGACTCACCGCATCGAGGAGCTGCGCGCCCGGGCTTCCATTCTGGGTGTGGAGAAACGGGTCAATTTCCTGGGTAAGGTCCCACCTACCGAGCGTTTCGACGTGATCGCTCAGGCTGACATCTGCGCCCTGCCGCTGACCAAGAGCAGTATTGCCAGCCGTTATACTTCCCCGCTCAAGCTGTTTGAGTACATGGCGATGGGCAAGCCGATTGTAATAGCTGACTTGCCAAGTATCAAAGAAGTCGTTGCTGATCAAGTAAGTGCTGTGCTTTTTGAAGCAGAGAATAAAGAGAGCCTAGCGGCTGTATTCGATAAGTTGGCCATGCTTGAACAGCCCCGGCAGGAATTGGGAAAAAATGCAGCGAAGCTTTCTTTAGGCTATATGTGGGCATCCAGGGCGGAAATTATTAAGAAGAAAGTCGCGGAGCTCCGATGAAAGTTCTGCAGGTTCAATTCTGGGGGGATGCTTGCGATCTTACCGGTAGCGTCGAAAAAGTCATTGATGGCTTTGCCAGAATGCAGTCTTCCGATGTGGAACTGGTGATCGCGAGTTTAGGGGAAAAGAAAAATGATACAGTGCGGCATGGAAAGCGCTATATCCATTTTCAAGAATCTTATTGGCATAATAAGATTTTGAATAAGATTTTGCGGTGTGGGGTTTTTACATTTCATGACTTACTAAAAATCATTGAAATAGAACGGCCGGATGTTGTTCATTTTCACAATAGGCAGGAACAAGTGGATGCACTAGTTGCCAAGCTAAGTTACCGGCCTATTGTTGTAGTGCATTATCACCGAAAATTCAAAAAATTTAGATTTGCATCATGTGCAGATAGATTGCTTGCAGTCAGTCATGCGGTACGTGATAGCTTGATTGCCGCTGGAGCAAACCCCGCTATTGTTGAGGTAATTTATAACCCGGTTCCTAGTTTAATGGTGAAGGGAGATCAACACCATGAGAATGATGAAGTTGTCTTCTTGTATGCGGGGGGTGGACATCGTCACAAGGGGTTTATGGAGATTCGGGATGTTGTCAACAATGATTGCTTCCAGGGGCGGGCTAAGTTCTTGATATGTGGCCCGGAGTTGTCTGCCGATCTGCCAGCTTACCCGTGGGTGGAGTACCTGGGTTTTCTGAAGATGGCGCATTTTCAAGAAATACTCGCCACGGTAGACGTAGTGTTGATGCCGTCTGAACATGAAGGCTTCAGCCTACTGGCGCTGGAGGCACTGGCGTCTGGTAAGCTGCTCATCAGCACCCGGGGTGGAGGGCTTGCTGAATTGGTTGATCCAAGTGTGGCGTTGATCCATGAGTTTGGTGATGCTCAAGGGCTGTTTGACAGAATCACGGAAGCCATCGATATGCTGACTGGGGCTAACCGCATGCGTCATCAACATCTCATGACAAATGTTGAGAACAGGGTTGCTCTTTTTTCTGTCGAGGCAGTGAGTGCCAGTCTTGCCGATTTTTACAGTTCTCTGGTTTGAGGTCGCGGATGGTTTTGTTGTGGAGAAGGTACCCTATTTTTTCTTGCCTTATATTGTCTGTTCTGGTGCTGATGCCGGCTTTCAATATTCCGACTGATTTCTACTCGACACCTATTTTCTTATTGCTGATTTTTTCTCTTTTTCAGCGTGAATTCTATCAGTTGGTGTACGGTATTGTCCGTCGCTATTGGCTGGCTTTGCTGAGTTTGTGTTTTGCGCTAATTTCTTGTCTTTGGGCGGATTATCCTCGAGCCGTGCTGGCTTCTTGGAGGAATGAATTGCTGATTCCATTTCTGGGTCTGTCAGTTTATTGCTTTTTTTCGACAAGGCTGGATGAGGTGTACGTTGAAAAAGTGCTCCTGAGTGTTGTTGTTCTGTTATTTTCTTTGTCGCTCGGAGGCTTTCTTTGGTTTGGTTATAATGGTGTATTTAAGATTTTCTATCAAAATGGATATTATACCACGTATGTGGTGATTGCATTTTCGGCTTCCCTTCCATTTGTTAATAGGTGGTGGCGGGTGGCTTTTTATTCCTGCTTGGCTTTCTGTTTCTTTTTGACGGGACAGAGAATTGTCTGGCTGCTGCTGCCGGTAATAGCCCTTTCTGATTTTATCTGTTCCGGTAGGAAGGTTGATTATAGGGCCTTATCGAGTATTGCTCTAGTTTTCTTGGCTTCGTTTTTTGTTCTCAAATATTTGCAAGCTATCCGGCCGGCAGATGCCTTTAATGGCGTTGTCAAGCCGAGTGGCTTGTTTGCCTACTTGATGGCCAACGAGAGACTTTATTTATGGGTCCAGTGGCTTGGCCGAGGCTTGGATAATCCATGGCTTGGAGTAGGGTTCGGCCGCGATGCGGCATTGGCGCACTTTTCACAAGGTGAAGTATGGCCAATGGAACGTTTGAATCATGCGCATAATATGATCTTGAATCAGTTCGTTCAGCTAGGGCTGGTTGGGGTGACTCTATTGTTCGCCACTTATGGACAGGTTTTAAAGGGTTTTACCAGCTGTCTGAAGAGTCGCTTTGCCTGGAGTGGATTGTTTGTATTGTTCTTCTTCTTTCTCAGGAATCTTACCGATGACTATGAGTTGAAGAGGGTAATGATGTTTTATCTGGGTATGCTTGGTCTGTGTTTGGGGCCTTGTCTGAATAAGCATGTCGCAAAAAGTAATAGCAAATGCTCCATTGAAGATGATCAGCTGTAGTCGGAACCGTATCTTGGTCATCCGTCGTGACAACATCGGTGACCTGATCTGCACCACGCCGCTGCTGCAATTGCTTCGCGACAGTTATCCCGATGCGCGGATTGATCTTCTGGTCAACGATTACAACGCCCCCGTTGTGATGGAGGGGCAGCCGGTCGATGCTGTGCATATCTACCGTAAGGCCAAGCACCGCCATGCGGGTGAGTCCAAACTGGCGATCTGGTGGCAGACGTTCAAGCTGATCTTCTCGCTGCGACAGCAAAAGTATGACTTTGCGATTCTGGCGGGTTCGACTTACTCCGCCCAGGCGGCCAAGTTTGCCAATCTGATCGGGGCGAAGAGCGTCGTGGGTTATCGCTCGGAGCAAGGCGGGGATGGGGTGGACAAGATCGTTAGCCCGCTGCCGTCTGCCTGCCACCACGTCGAAGCCACGGCCCATCTTGCCTCCGCCCTGGGGATCGGCAAGCCGCCGGGGGCAGTCCGGATTATGGTGCCAGAAGCGGCGACCAGAGCTGCCCTGGAGAGGCTGCCCAATGATGCTGCGGCCCGCTCAGTATTCCGTGTTGGTATTCATATCTCTGCGCGCAAGCCTTCCCAGCGTTGGCCGGTCGAGCGTTTTGAAGCGCTGATTCGCCTGTTGCATGCCCAATTGGATGCTGAGTTCCTGCTGTTCTGGGCTCCCGGTGCCGCCTCGAATCCCACTCATCCAGGCGACGATGACAAGGCCGCTGTACTGATGTCCCGGCTCGGCGGTCTGCCTGTGCTGCCTTTTGCGACGACGTCGCTCGACGAACTGATGGCCGGGCTGGACCTGTGCGACAGCGTGATCTGCAGCGATGGTGGAGCCATGCATGTGGCCAATGCCTTGGGAAAACCGATACTGTGTTTCTTCGGAGGAAGCGATGCGACACACTGGCGTCCCTGGAACGAGCCCTACCAGTTATTGCAGCCATCCTCGCAGGACGTTGCGGATATCTCTGTGGAGCAGGCGGTCGCCGCTTTTCTCCAACTGCAGCTTGCAGTTTCCGGACATTCCGATCCGCCGGCTCCATCCAGCTTGTCAGCCCGGTAAGCTTCGTGCCGGCAAGACCTTCCCATTCCGTTAAATACGAGGTGAGGGAAGGGTATAATTACCCCATTTTTCGCATTGAGAGAACTGAATCGTGCCGGATAGCAAAGTCTCTGTCGTTGGCCTGGGCTACGTAGGCCTTCCTGTCGCGGTTGCCTTTGGCCAGAAAAGCCGGGTGATCGGCTTCGACATCAACCAGCAACGCCTGGCCGAACTTCAGGATGGCCATGATCGCACGCTGGAGGTGGACGATGCCGAGTTGGCTTCGGCCGATATTGTCTTCACCGACGACGTGCGGGTATTGGCCGAAGCGTCTTTCCACATTGTCGCGGTGCCGACGCCGGTGGATGGCGCCCACCAGCCGGATCTGACCCCGGTCGAAAAGGCCTCGGAAAGCGTCGCCAGGGCGCTCCGGCCGGGTGCCATCGTGGTGTACGAATCCACCGTCTACCCGGGGGTGACCGAGGAAGTGTGCGTGCCGATTCTGGAGCGCGTGTCCGGCCTCCGCTGCGGGGTGGATTTCACCGTCGGCTACAGTCCGGAGCGCATCAACCCGGGCGACAAGGAGCACACCTTTACCAAGATCAAGAAGGTGGTGTCCGGTCAGGATGCCGCCACCCTGCAGATCGTCGCGGACGTGTACGCCTCGGTGGTGACGGCCGGCGTGCACAAGGCGTCGTCCATCAAGGTGGCCGAGGCCTCCAAGGTGATCGAGAACACTCAGCGCGACCTCAATATCGCGCTGATGAACGAACTGGCCGTGCTGTTCGAGAAGATGGGCATCGACACGCTGGATGTGCTGGAAGCTGCCGGCACCAAGTGGAACTTCCTGCCGTTCCGTCCGGGCCTGGTGGGCGGGCACTGCATCGGCGTCGATCCGTATTACCTGACCTACAAGGCCGAGCAGCTGGGCTACATCCCGCAGGTGATCCATGCTGGCCGCCGCATCAACAACGGTATGGGTACCTTCATCGCCCAGCGCACCATCAAGGAGATGATCCACGCCGGCATCAACATCCTCGGCAGCACCGTGACGGTGCTGGGGCTGACCTTCAAGGAGAACTGCCCCGACCTGCGCAACTCGCGGGTGATCGACGTGGTGACGGAACTGCGCGAGTTCGGCATCCGGGTGCAGGTGGCCGATCCGCAGGCCGATGCGGCCGAGGCGCGCCATGAGTACGGCGTTGATCTGGTGCCAATGGCGCAACTGGCGCCGGCGGATGCGGTGATCGTCGCCGTGGCCCATCATGAATTCGCTGAGCTGTCGGCGGTGGACTGGCTGCAGCAGTGCCGCGGTGTGCCGGTCATCATCGACGTCAAGGGGAAGCTGGACAAGGCGGCACTGGTCGAGGCGGGGGCGCGTTACTGGCGCCTTTGAAGACTGACTGGCGCCGTCAGAGCGCCGGTTTGGCCGGGCTCAGAAAGCGGCCAGCGTGAAAAAGGCCTGTCGTGATCACGACAGGCCTTTTGTCATATCCGCCGAGACGTATCCCGATGGCGGTAGAGTTCGCTGTCAGGCATTGAACAAGGGGTTGGCCGGGTCAAGATCGCGGCCATTCTGCTGGATGGTCTTCCAGACCGGTTGGCCATGCAGGCGGGCGTGCACATCGCGGGCGAGCTGGGAGTAGGCCTTGGCGTTGCCGTTGTTGGAGTAGGCCCGCAGCAGGGCGACTTTGGCTGCCATGTTGTCCGGCTCCTCGTCGAGTACATCCTTGAGCACCCTGACCGCTTCGCTGGTCTTGCCGTAAGCCAGGAACACTTCGGCCTCGGCGATGGGGTCGATTCCCCTGGCCTTGGGGGGCTTGTAGGTGGCCGTCTTCCACCCTTTGCGCAAAAGGGAGAAAACAACCATGATGACCAAGCTTGCGGCCAATCCTGCCAGAATATCCATTGCTTTCCCCCTACTTTCTTTAAAAGGTCTCGGAGGATTATCAAGTCAATTCAGACAGCCATCAATCCGTAAAAATCCGTAGTGCGGTACCGCTGGCGGGCTCGCGGGTAATATGCTGGCCTGTCAGTACCCGCTCCAGTACCGCACTGCTGACATCACTGCTGATGACGGCTTGCCCCAGCCGCTGCAGCAGGACGAAGCGCAGTTTGCCCTGTTCGACTTTCTTGTCGTGCCCCATATGCCTCAGCCACTCGGCCACGCCCAGATCGGGGGCGCTGACGGGCAAGCCGGCCCGGCTGATCAGTTGTACCACTCGTTCGACATTGGCCTCGCTGAGCCACCCCAGTTCGTGCGACGTGGCGGCGGCCAGCACCATGCCGGCGGCCACCGCCTCGCCATGCAGCCAGGCGCCGTAACCCAGCCCCGCCTCAATGGCGTGGCCAAAGGTATGGCCCAGGTTCAGCAAAGCGCGGACGCCGCTTTCCTTCTCGTCCTGACCGACGATATCTGCCTTCATTTCACAGCAGCGTTTGACCGCATATTGCAGCGCATCGGGGTCGCGGGCGCGCAGCCGCTCGATGTGGCTTTCCAGCCAAGCCAGGAACTCGACGTCGCCGAGCAGGCCGTATTTGATGACTTCGGCCAGACCGGCGGACAGTTCACGATCCGGCAGCGTGTCCAGCAGCGCCATGTCGGCGATGACGGCGCGTGGCTGGTAGAAGGCCCCGATCATGTTCTTGCCGAGCGGGTGGTTGATGGCGGTCTTGCCCCCGACCGAGGAGTCCACCTGCGCCAGCAGGGTGGTCGGAATCTGGATGAACGGGGCACCGCGCTGGTAGCACGCGGCGGCAAAACCGGTCATGTCACCGATCACCCCCCCGCCTAGCGCGATCAGGGTGGTCTTGCGCTCGCAATTGGCGGACAGCAGGGCGTCGAAGATCAGGTTGAGGGTGTCCCACGTCTTGTACGACTCCCCGTCCGGCAGGACGATGGCGCGGCAGGCGATACCCTCGCTGTGCAGGGCCTGTTCCAGCTGCTCCAGATACAGCGGCGCGATCGTGGTGTTGGTGACGATGGCCACGCTGGGAATGGGCAAATGGGGCTTGAGCAGTTCGATCTGAGTCAGCAGATGGCGGCCGATATGGATAGGGTAACGGGTGTCGGGAAGCTTCAGGTCTAGGGTGATCATGGTCTGGCGTCTTGATGGAGGTGTTGGCGCTGGAGCAACTGCGCTTCGAGCTGAGTGACCAGCAGGTTGACGTTCTGCTGCGTAGTGTCGACGATCAGGTCGGCCACCTCGGTGTACAGCGGGTCGCGTTCCTTGAACAGGCTTTCCAGCTTGGCCCTGGGGTCGGCCGTTTGCAGCAAGGGGCGGTTGCGGTCATGCTGGGTGCGGGCCAGCAGGTCGTCGATATTGGCCCGCAAATAAATGACTAGGCCATGACTCTTCAGCAGCTGACGATTTTCCGGGCGCAGGATGGCACCGCCGCCGGTGGCCAGGATGATGTTATCCCGCTGGACCAGCTCGGCAATGGTGCAACTCTCCCGGTCGCGAAAGCGCTGCTCGCCTTCGATTTCGAAGATGGTGGCGACCTTGACCCCCGTCTTGGCCTCGATTTCATGATCGGAGTCATAAAAGGTTTTGCCGGTCTTGCGGGCCAATGCCCGGCCTACCGTCGTCTTGCCGGCTCCCATCAGTCCGACAAGAAAAAAATTGCCTGCCAGTGTATCCATGGCAGGCATTGTAGCGGAACCGCAAGGAGTCTGTCTGCGCCGCTTTAGCGGCCGGTCGGGTTGAGTTCGTCGACCACCCGTGGGGTGAGGAAGACCAGCAGCTCGGTGCGGTCGTCCTGTTTTGCCCTGCTGCGGAACAGGGCGCCCAGCAAGGGGATGTCGCCCAGCAGTGGCACCTTGGTGACGCTTTCGCTTTGATCCTGGGTATAGATGCCGCCGATGACCACGGTGCCGCCGTTCTCGACCAATACCTGGGTGTTGACTTTCTTGGTCTTGAGCGAAGGCACGCCGTTTGCCAAGTTGGCGAAGTCGGCACTGTCCTTGTTGATCTGGATGTCCATCAGAATGGTGTTGTCCGGGGTGATCTGCGGCTTCACCTTCAGGCTCAATACGGCCTTCTTGAACGCGGTCGAGGTGGCGCCGCTGGAAGAGGCTTCCTGGTAGGGAATTTCCTGGCCCTGTTCGATGGTGGCCTCGGTGCGGTCCGACGTCAGCACGCGCGGGCTGGCGATGATCTTGCCCTTGCTCTCGGTTTGTAAGGCTTGCAGCTCCAGACCGATGAGGTTGCTTGCCCCGGCCCGGTAGAGTGCTCCGATGGTGCCGGCCGGCGTGCCTGAAATGGGGATGTTGACTCCTGGCAGGACAACATACTTTTCGCCGGCGGCTCGGCCGGCATTGTTGATCACATTGGTGAGCGAGCCCCCCAGGCTGAGGCGGCCCACCCGGTCATAAGACAGCTTGACCCCCAATTCACGGCTGAAGTTGTCGCTGGCCTCGACGATACGCGCTTCGATCACCACCTGTTTGACCGCCGTGTCGGTCTTTTCGATCAAGTCGCGGATCTTGTCGATCACGGCCGAGGTATCGTTGATGATCAGGGTATTGGTTTTCGGGTCGATCAGGGCGCTGCCGCGCTCGGAGAGCAGGGTGTTGCGCCGGCTGCTGCCGCCGGTGCCGCCCTTGCTGTCCTCGTCAAGGATCTTCTTGAAGTCCTCGGCGCTGCGATAGCGTAGCACGAAGGTCTGCGAACGCAGCGGCTCCAGCGTCGTCAGCTGGTTCTTGGCTTCAAAAACCTGTTTGTCACGGGCCATCAGTTCTTCGCGTGGCGCAATGCGGATGATGTTGCCGGTACGGCGCTTGTCCAGACCCTTGCTGTCCAGGATCAGGTCAAGCGCCTGGTCCCACGGCACGTCTTTCAGGCGCAGCGTGATCTTGCCGTTGACCGAGTCGCTGGTGACGATGTTGAGCCCGGTGAACTCGGCGATGACTTGCAGTACGGTGCGGATTTCGATGTCCTGGAAATTGAGCGACAGCTTGTCGCCCTTGTAAACCGGTTTGTCCAGCTCGGTTTGCGCTTTCTGATCCAGGGACAGTTTCTTGACCTCGACCACCAGCTTGCGTTCGGTCTGGTACGACGAGTAATCCCAGTCGCCTTGCGGCTGGATGACGATATGGCTGTTCTTGCCCTGGTTTGTGGCGTCGATCTTGCTGACCGGGGTGCCAAAGTCGGTAACGTCGAGCTTGCGGTCCTGTCCCGGCGGCAGGTTGCTGCCCAGGATGTCCACCACGATGTTCTTGCCTTGGCGTTTGATATCCACCGGGACATCGTTGGAGGGGAGATTGATTTCGACCCGACCCTCGCCGCTGTGGCCGCGTCGGAAATCCAGCACGATGGGCGAGCGGGAGGCGGCTACGGCCACCGCGGACGGGTTGGCGGGCGTGGTGTCCAGCGGGGCGGCGGCGCGTTGGTCTGCCTGCAGGTTCCCGTTCAGGCTGATCAGCAGGGCGTTGTTGCTGATGCGGGTGGAGTAGGAGGCGTTCCGGGCCAGGTTCAGCACGACACGGGAGCGGCCATTGCTGGCGATGGCGACGGCGGAGCGTACCAGCGGGTTGCCCAGGTCGGTGAAGCTGCCGGGCAGCTTGACTTCGGTGTCGGCAAAGTCGAACGCGATTCTGGGCGGGTTCGATATGGCAAAACTGTTGGGTTTGGGGGCCGGACCGTCAAAAGTTAGCTGTAGAACGTGTTCGTCCCCATCGGTCTTGGTGATGTTGATCCCCGTAATGGCAACGCCAGCCTGGGCCAGCGTGAAGGAAAGGGCCAGCCCCAGCCCGGATAGCAGTTTGATGGCGTGCTTGTTCATTGTTTTTGCCCTTGTTCTACGAGGTACATGGTCGTCGTGCGCTGTACCCACTCGCCGTTCAGGTCTTCCACCGTTTCGGCCAGTTCGATTTCCGTTTCGGAGATGCGCTTGATCAGCCCGAAATTAGGGCCCATGAAGTTGCCCGGCTGAACCCGGTAGACGGTATTTTCCGGGGAGCGGATCAGGCCATAGGCGACGCCGCCGCGTTTCAGGATGCCGACCAGCTTGAGCTTGTCCAGGTCGTAGTTTTCCAGCGTCTCGCGCGGGCGATTGAAGTCTGGGGCATTGGCGCTGTTCTGTCGTTTGGCGGCCAGCAGTTTCTGGGGGTCGAACGGGTCGCGCAGATCGAACGCCTGATACACGAACGGCTGGTACGGTTGAGCCTGGGGGATGGGGTCGATCTGGCCGGTCAGCCCTTTGCCGGCCTCGTGCATCCATTGGTCCAGGTCATCGGTTGCGTCGCTGCCGCAGCCGCCGAGGAGCAGAAGCAGGCACAAGAAGCCAAACTTGCTCATTTGTTCGCCTCTTTCTTCTGAATGCTGGCTAGGCGCTCCTCCGGTTCCAGCGAACGGTAGGTCTTGGCCGTGGCCTCCATGCTCAGGCGCGGGCTGGCCGCTGCCTTGGTTTCCAGCGGGGTCAGCTTGATGTCGCCCAGCGTGACGATCCGCGAGAGTTGGCCAACGTCGCTAATAAAGGAAGCCAGCTCCTTGTAAGTGCCGCTGAGGCGGATACTGATGGGCAGCTCGGCCATTTCTGCCGACTTGATTTCGCCGCCGGGGCGGAACAGTTCGAACTGCAGGCCGCGGCCAATGCCGGCCTGGTTGATTTCAGTCAGCAGTGATTCCATTTCGGATTTGCTGGGCAATTGCTTGAGCAAGGCGCCGAACGAGCGCTGGATCTCGGCCAGCTGCTGCTCCAGCGCTTCAAGATTGACGGCCTGGCGTTTCTTGTCGAGATAGGTCTGCTTGAGTTGCTCTTCCTGGCGTTGGGTGCTGTCCAGTTCATTGAGCTGGTCGCCCAGAACCAGGTAATAACCGAGGAAGACGATCAGACCGATCATGAACAGCAGGGTCCCGATTTGGGCCGGCAGCGGCCAGTTCGGCATGTCCTTGGGGTCAAGGTTGCGCAATTCGTCGAGCGTCATGGCCGTGGTCCTTTTTTGCCGTCGGTGGGCTCGGTCTGTTCTGGTCCCTTCATGCCCAGCCGAAGGGTGAATTCGCTGACGCGCTGGTTGTTGACTATCGCGGCCTTGACCTCGACCAGGGCGGGGGCATTGAACGCGGTGGATTGCGCCAGGCTGCGCATGTAGTTGGAAACGCGTGCGCCGGACAAGGCGTAGCCGGACAGGTCGAAATTGCGGCCGGTCTGTTTGAAGTCTCTCAGGTAGACCCCATCCGGCGTCTGCCGCACCAGTTGATCGAAGATGTGGGTAGCTTCGTTGCGGCCTTGCTGCAATTGTTCGACCAGCTGTTTTCTGGCCAAGAGGTCGTCACGCTCTTTCTTGAGTCCTTCGATCTTCTTGATCTGGCCATCCAGTTTGGCGATCGCCTCCTGCAGGTACTGGTTGCGGTGTTGCTGATGGCCGATCCGGCTGTCCAGCACCAGGTAGCTCGAGGCGACCACGAGGCCGGCCGTGACGATGGCCGACGCCAGCCGGATCTGGAAGCGGTGACGGTGGGCTTCCTTGCTTTGTTCGCGGTGGGGAAGCAGGTTGATGCGTATCATCAGTCGAACCTCCTCATGGCCAAACCGCAGGCCACCAGCAGTGCCGGCGCGTCGAGCAACAGTTCCTTCAGGCGGATCGAGGAGGACTGCACCATGGTGGCGAAGGGGTTGGCGATCATGGTGCTGATCTGGGTACGCGCCGCCACGGTGTCGTCCAGCCCGGCCAGCATGCTGCAGCCGCCGGCCAGCAGGATGTAGTCGACTCGCAGGTATTGGGAGACGCTGACCGTGGTGTAGAAGAATTGCAGCGCGCGCTGGATTTCTTGGGCCAGCGAATCGACGAAGGGATGCAGCAGTTCCGACTCGTAGCCGTCCGGCAAGGTCATGGCGCGTTTGCCGGCCTCGGCCTCGTCGAATGAGATGCCGTAACGGCGCTGGATGTCGCGTGTCAGTTGCTGGCCGCCGAAGGCCTGTTCGCGAAAGTAGATCTGCTGGCCGTTGCGCAGCACGCTGCAGTGCAGCTTGCTGCTGCCGATGTCGAACAGGGCGAAAGTCTGATTGTGTCCCTGCTCCGGCAGGTGCTGCTGGATCTGCTCGAACGCCGTCAGCATGGCGAAGGACTCGACGTCGACGATCTTGACCTTGAGCCCGGCCATTTCCGCGGCCGCTACCCGCTCTTCGACCTTTTCCTTGCGGGCAGCGCACAGCAGGACTTCCAGATCGTCAACGCTGGCCGACGAAGTGCCGAGAATCTGGTAGTCGAGATTGACCTCTTCCAGTGGAAAGGGAATGATCTGGTTGGCCTCGGTTTCGGCGACCT
Organism: Pseudogulbenkiania sp.; assembly: GCA_016192025.1. Lineage (GTDB taxonomy): Bacteria > Pseudomonadota > Gammaproteobacteria > Burkholderiales > Chromobacteriaceae > Pseudogulbenkiania. The sequence goes on from JACPUY010000076.1 coordinate 21,480, forward strand.
CTTCCAGGTCGTTGGCCTGACTGGCCGGGACCAGGATCTTCTTGTAGATCGCCATCGTCGTCGGAATGGCGACGGCAACACTGCGGCTCGAACCGCCCAGGCGCTGCCAGGCGCGGCGGATCGTCTCGGCTACAGCTTCGATATTGTTGATATTCCCCTCGGTGATCGCGTCCTTGGGGAGGGACTCGATGGCATAGCGGTCGATCTGCAGGCTGTTGCCGGAGCGGGAGAGCTCCACCAGCTTGATGGCGCTGCTGCTGATATCGAGGCCCAGCAGCGGAACATTACCGGATTTCCCCAATCCAATCTGGCTCAACCATTTGGCGCCGAACCCAAGTTTGTCGGATAGCATCGGTGAGGGCCCCAAGTAGAAGTCGCGATCCGTCGGGACGGTGTCGCTGTCAATGTTATGTCTTGTGTCGTCTTACAAGACGTTATAATCCGCTTTCCAGCGAAAGCCCATTTTGATCATGCTTAAACGAATTTTTGCGATTTTTGCCGGCTTGTTGATTGGCGGTTCCATTCTGGCTGCCGGTGGCCTGGCAATCGCAATCATCATAACGTACCCGCGTCTTCCCAGTCTTGATGCTCTTACCGACTATCGGCCGAAGATCCCATTGCGCGTGTACGCTGCCGATGGCCCGCTAATCGGCGAGTTCGGCGAGGAACGGCGCTCTTTCATGCGCATCCACGATGTGCCCGTACTGATGAAACAGGCCGTGCTGGCTGCCGAAGATGACCGATTTTATCAGCATAACGGTATCGATTATGTTGGGGTAATGCGTGCCGCTGTCGGCAATATCGTATCAGGCCATGCACGGTCTGGCGCCAGTACCATCACCATGCAGGTGGCAAAAAATTTCTTCCTATCTAGTGAAAAGACTTTTAGCAGAAAATTTAATGAAGCTTTGCTGGCCTTCAAGATCGAGCATACGCTGTCGAAGGACCAGATTCTCGAGTTGTACTTCAACCAGATCTATCTGGGGCAACGTGCTTACGGCTTTGCCGCCGCATCGCAGGCCTATTATGGCAAATCAATCAAAGACTTGAATGTTGCGGAAATGGCGATGCTGGCCGGCCTGCCCAAGGCGCCGTCGGCGTATAATCCGGTGGTGAATCCGGCGCGCGCGCGCCTGCGCCAGCAGTATGTGCTGCGCCGCATGCGCGAGCTGAATTTCATCAGCCAGGAACAGTACGATGCCGCTCTGGGCGAGAAACTGCATCTGGCCGGCCAAGGGGCCGAAGCCAGCCTGCCGGCACAGTATGTGGCGGAAATGGTACGCCAGGCGATGTACGAGCGTTATCGTGACGAGGCCTATACCCAGGGCTTCCGGGTGGTCACCACCATCGACAGCCGGCACCAGCAATGGGCGTTCGACGCCTTGCGCGCTGGGCTGATGGATTATGACCGCCGCCACAGTTACCGCGGACCGGAGGGTTTCGTCGATCTGTCCGGGTTGGAAGGGGACGAACGCATCGAGGCGCTGGATGAGGCGCTGGCGGAAATCCGCGACAGTGGCGATCTGCAGCCGGGTGTGGTGCTCGAGGCCGCAAACCGGGCCGTCAAGGTGTACCTGCGCGGCGGGCAGGCGGCGGTGGTCAGTGGGCGCGGGCTGGATTTTGCCCGCCGTGCGCTTAGTAGCAAGCTGACCCCGGCGCAGCAGTTGCGGCCGGGTGCGATCGTGCGGGTGAAGGTGGGGGCCAAGGGTGACTGGACCATCGCACAGATGCCGGAGGTGGAGGGGGCGTTCGTGTCGCTCGACACCCGCACCGGGGCGGTCAAGTCGCTGGTGGGCGGCTTCGACTTCAACCGCCGCAGCTTCAACCACGTCACGCAGGCCTGGCGCCAGCCCGGTTCGACCTTCAAACCGTTCATTTACTCAGCCGGTATCGAGCGCGGTTTCACCCCGTCGACGCTGATCAACGACGCGCCGCTGAGCATCGATCCGCAGGCCTTGGGCGGACAGCGCTGGGAGCCGAAGAACGACGACGGCAAGTTCGCCGGCATGATCCCGATGCGCCGCGCGCTGGCGCTGTCGAAAAACCTGGTCTCGATCCGGGTACTGATGGCGATCGGCACCGACTATGCCCAGCAGTATATCCAGCGCTTCGGCTTTGCCGCCAAGCAGCACCCGGCTTACCTGACCATGGCGCTGGGGGCCGGTTCGGCCACGCCGCTGCAGATGGCCGAAGGCTATTCCACGTTTGCCAACGGCGGCTACCGCATTCATTCCTACTTTATCGACCGGATCGAGGACGTGAATGGCCGGGTATTGGCCAAGACCGTACCGACCGTGGCCGGACAGAACGCGCCGCAAGCGATTGATTCGCGTAATGCTTTCATCATGACCAGTATGATGAAAGACGTGGTGCGTTTCGGTACCGCCAACCGTGCCATGGAGCTGGGGCGTCAGGACCTGTCAGGCAAGACCGGGACCACCAGTGATTTCCGCGATGCCTGGTTCGCCGGCTTCAACCCGAACCTGGCTGCGGTGGTGTGGGTGGGCTACGATCAGCCGCGCAGCCTGGGCCGTTACGGTTACGGTGGTACGGCCGCGTTGCCGATCTGGATCAACTACATGGCCAACGCCCTGAAGGGGGTGCCCGAGGTCGAGCTGCCGCCGCCGCAAGGGGTGGTGGTGCGTCCGGGGGGCGGCTTGCGCGGCGGCGACGAGTTCTACTATGAAGAATTCCAGCACACCAATCCCGAACTGCGGCTGGATAATTCCGGCACCGTGCCGGGAGGTGAGGCGGTCACCGACGAAGGCACTGCCGTGCCCGATGCCCAGGGCGAGAGCCCGACGCCGCCGGCGCGCGATGCGGTGGAAAACGTCAAGGAGTTGCTGTTCTAACCCTGATGTTGCTCGCACCGAAAGCAAGACAGCCCGGCAACGCGCAAGCGTGCCGGGCTGTTTTTTATCGACGGTGCCGCGGTGGCGTGATCAGGCGGGAGGCTCAGCCCTTGCGCGGCTTGATGAAGCTGGTCTTGCCGCCGGGGGTGGCGGCCGGCGCACGCTTGAGCTGCAAGTACAGCGCCTCGACCTGGCTGCGTGCCCACGGGGTGCGGCGCAAAAAGGTCAGGCTGGACTTGATGCTGGGGTCGTGATTGAAGCAGCGGATCTCGATCAGTTCGCCCAGCCGCGGCCAGCCGTAGTGCGCGACCAGTTCGGTCAGCATGTTTTCCAGCGTCACGCCGTGGGTGGGATTGTTCGGTTGCGGCGTGCTCATGGGGTTGATTTCTTGCGGTAGGCGCAGTAGCCCGGGCGTGGCCCGATGCGCGGGTGGTTACGGCAGGTGTCCGGCCGCTGCGGGTAGATGGTGCAGCGCCGGGTGTGCTTGTCGAGGTAGGTGCAGTCGCCGTTGGCGCGGCGCGCCAGGGTGAACAGCTGGTGCTTGAAGTTGAAGTGCTCGATCACGCCCTGTTTCGTCAGGCGCTTGGCGATGTTCTTCGGCGGCTCGCCGCTTTCGAACTCGTCGACCACGCCCATGCGGATCAGGTCAGGCAGGCGTACCTCGACCGGCATGGTGCAGCAACTGGCCATGCAGTCGCTGCACAGCGAATCCTTGTACTTGAACCAGGTGCTGGTGCGGTCGATATCGGCAGACATGGCGAGAGTCGTGGAATGTGGCCCGGCGTCAGCGCCGGGCGCGGGTGATGCGGAGTGGCGCCCCCACCGGGAATCGAACCCAGAACTGCCCCTTAGGAGGGGGCTGTTATATCCATTTAACTACAGGGACGGCCAGAAAAAAGGGGTCAGCTGTTGCGTTCGACCGAGAGCCGGGCCAGTTCGATCAGCGCCTGCTTGCTGTCGCTGTCCGGCAGGCCGGCGATGGCGGCTACCGCTTGCTCGGCGGCGCGTACCGCTTCGCTCTTGGCGTAGTCCAGCGCGCCGCAGGATTGTACCGCAGCCAGCACCTCGTGGAAACGGTCGCCGCGGGCGTTTTCGATGGCGTCGCGCACGGTGTCGGCGGCGGCCGGCGTGCCGTGACGCATGGTGTAGATCAGTGGCAGGGTCGGCTTGCCTTCGGCCAGGTCGTCGCCCAGGCTCTTGCCGATGGTGTCGGCGTCGCCCGAGTAGTCGAGCACGTCGTCGATGATCTGGAACGCGGTGCCCAGGTGCATGCCGTAGTCGGCCAGCGCTTGTTGCTGCTCCGGCGTGGCGGCGGCGATCAGCGCGCCGACCCGGCTGGCGGCCTCGAACAGTTTGGCGGTCTTGTACTGGATCACCTGCAGGTACTGCGCCTCGGTGACGTCGGTGTTGCCGATGTTCAGGAGTTGCAGCACCTCGCCCTCGGCGATGATGTTAGTGGCTTCGGCCATCACTTCCAGGATGTCCATGTTGCGCGTGGTGACCATCATCTGGAAGGCGCGGGTGTACAGGAAGTCGCCGACCAGCACGCTGGCGGCGTTGCCGAACAGCGCGTTGGCGGTTTCGCGGCCGCGGCGCAGTTCCGATTCGTCCACCACGTCGTCGTGCAGCAGCGTGGCGGTGTGGATGAACTCGATCATCGCCGCCAGTTCGTGCAGGTGCTCGCCGCGGTAGCCCAGCGCCTTGCCGGCCAACAGCGTGAGCACCGGGCGCAGGCGCTTGCCGCCGGCGGAGATGATGTATTCCGCCACCTGGCGGATCAGGACGACGTCGGAGTGCAGGCGCGCGCGGATGACGCGGTCGACTGTTTGCATGTCGTCGGCGAGCAGGGAGCGGAAGAGCGGGGTGCTGGACACGATGGTAACCGGTTATTTACGTTGTACTTGGCTAAAAATCCGCGCTGATGTTACCAGAAAAGCCGTCGTTCCCGCCATGCACCACTGGTGTGCGGCGGGCGTGGCAAAAAAATTGACATGTTTCAGTGACTTAGGTATTATCCCCGGCTTCCTGTGTCGGGCGTGCCTGGTGCAGGAATTTGGATTCCCTATTCAGGAGCTAAGCGAATGTATGCGGTCGTAAAAACTGGTGGCAAGCAGTACAAAGTTGCCGTCGGCGAAAAACTTAAAGTAGAACAGATACCTGCAGACGTCGACAGCCAAATCGTACTTGAAGAAGTGCTGATGATTGCTGACGGTGAACAGGTTGTTGTGGGCACCCCGCGCGTTGCTGGCGCGACCGTGAAGGCGACCGTGGTCGCTCATGGCCGTGGCGAGAAGATCCGCATCTTCAAGATGCGTCGTCGTAAGCACTACCAGAAACACCAGGGTCACCGTCAGAACTACACCGAAATCCGCATCGACGAGATTTCCAAGTAAGGAGTAAACAGTCATGGCACACAAGAAAGCAGGCGGTAGCTCCCGCAACGGTCGTGACTCCGAAGCCAAACGCCTGGGCGTTAAGGTTTACGGCAGCGAACTGATTCCGGCCGGTTCCATCATCGTGCGTCAGCGCGGTACCCGCTTCCACGCTGGCGAAAACGTCGGCATGGGCAAGGACCACACCCTGTTCGCCAAGGTCGATGGCTATGTAGAGTTCACCACCAAGGGTGCTCTGAGCCGCAAGACCGTGAACGTGGTTCCGTACACCGGTGTTGACGGCGAGTAATCGTCCGCTACCGGTAAAAGCCCTATCCCTGGCGATAGGGCTTTTTGTTTTTTCGAGGCGTGAGGCGTGAGAGGTTGGCCGAGGCCGGCGTTTGACGCCTGACTCCTCACCGAGTTACTGGAGGACCCATGAAGTTTATCGATGAAGCCCGTATTGAAGTGATCGCCGGCAAGGGCGGCAATGGTGCGGCCAGTTTCCGGCGCGAGAAGTTCGTGCCGTTCGGCGGCCCGGATGGCGGCGATGGCGGCAAGGGCGGCAGCGTATACGCGGTGGCCGACGAGAACGTCAACACCCTGGTGGAGTACCGCTTCGTCAAGAAATACCTGGCCCAGCACGGCGAGAAGGGGCACGGCGCGGATTGCTACGGCAAGGGCGGTGAGGACATCGAGCTGAAGATGCCGGTGGGCACGGTGATCATCGATGCCGATACCGACGAGGTGCTGGCCGACCTGGCCCGCCACGGCGAGCGTGTGACGCTGGCCCGCGGCGGCAAGGGCGGTCTCGGCAACATCCACTTCAAGTCGTCCACCAACCGCGCGCCGCGCCAGTGCACGCCGGGCGAGGAGGGCGAACGCCACAACCTGCGCCTCGAACTGAAGGTGCTGGCCGACGTCGGCCTGCTCGGCATGCCCAACGCCGGCAAGTCGACCTTCATCCGCGCGGTGTCCGCCGCGAAGCCGAAGGTGGCCGACTACCCGTTCACCACGCTGCACCCCAACCTCGGCGTGGTGCGCATGAAGGATACGCGCAGCTTCGTCATCGCCGACATCCCCGGCCTGATCGAGGGCGCGGCCGAAGGCGCCGGCCTGGGTCACCGCTTCCTCAAGCACCTGTCCCGCACCGGCCTGTTGCTGCACGTGGTCGACATCGCCCCGTTCGACCCTGAGGTCGACCCGGTGCGTGAGGCTCGCGCCATCGTCGAGGAACTGAAGAAGTACGACGAGACGCTGTACAGCAAGCCGCGCTGGCTGGTGCTGAACAAGGTCGACATGCTGCCGGAGGACGAGCGCGAGCTGACGGTGAACGCCTTCCTCGAGGCCTACGGTTGGCCGAAACAGCAGCCGAACGACGAGTTCGAGTTCGACATGGTGACGCCGCGTGTGTTCACCGTGTCGGCGCTGACCGGCGAGGGCACCCAGGCGGTGACCTACGCCATGATGGAGTACATCGAACGCGTGCGTCAGGCCGAGCGCGCCGCCGCCGAGCTGGCCGAACAGCGCGAAGCCGAAGCCAAGGCCGCCGCCAAGGCGGCGCGTCAGAGCGTCCTTACCCGCACCGCGGGCGTTGACGAGTAATCCCTCCGCTCGGACAATCCGGTTTTTGCTCTCACCGGATTGTCCGTGCACTCGCTTTCCGATTTCTTCCAGCCCGGCATCGATCCGGCGACGCTGTCGTCCGTCAATCGCCTGACCGCCGCCTGGCCCTATCTTTCCGTTTTCATCACGCTGTTCCGCGGCGGTGACGAGGAGGTGCTGCTGCGCCTCCTGGTGCTGCGCGAACTGGGCAACCGTGCCGACGCGCCGTTGTGGACGCCGGCCGAGATCGCCCAGCGTTTCGCCTATCTCAACCCGACCAAGCTCGACACCATCTTGAAGCGCCTGCGCGACGGCGAACTCTTGGTGTGGGAGTCCGACGACGGCCGCTACCAGCTGTCCGAGGGCGCGCGCGTAGCGCTGGCGGCACTGGCGACCATGATCGACTTCGCCGGCGACGACGTCGAACTGGGCTATCTGACCAGCCAGGTCGCCGCCGGGCAGGCGGTGGGGCAGGTGTCGGACGAGGCGCTGCGCCACCTGCTGGCACGGCTCAACGAGCTGTACGCCGAATTCGAGGCGGCGCTGGAGTCGCAGTCCGAATTCCGCATCCGCGCCGCGCAGCACCGGCTCGATGCGGTGTGGCGCTGGGTGGCCAAGTCGACCGAGGTGGTCAGGAGCCTGACCGCCGACGATACCCTGTCGCTCGCCACGCTGAACCAGGCGCAGGCCATCGCGCTGGCGCAAAGCCGCATGCTGGCGCTGGCCGGCACCTTCGAGCGGCGCCTGGCGCAGCTGGCGGCGCAGCGCGTGCACCTGGGCAACTCCGGGCTGACCTCGACCGACATCGCCGACTGGCTGCGCCGCCGGCAGGTCGGCCAGCTGGCGACGCAATTGGCCGGCTGTCTGTCGATCTGCCCCGAGCCCGGCTTTCTCGCCACGCCGGAGCTGGCCGACGTGGCCGAGTTCGAGCTGCTGGCGCGCGAACGCGCCAAGGCCGGCGCCACCGTGCTGCCCGGCGCTGAGGCCGCGCCGCTGGCCGACACGCCGGAGCTGGAGCGGCTGGTCGCCGCCGAGGCGATGTACGATGAACTGCTGCAACTGGGGCTGGAACTGGGCGAGAGCGGGGCGGCCGAGCTGCCGATCGCGCACGCGGTGCTGGCCGACAGCTACAACGAGACCGCCTACCGGCTGTCGCTGTTGTCGCTGATCGGCGACCCGGAAAGCCGCAGCGACGCCAGCATCGTCGCCGCCCTGGCCAAGCTGCCGTTCACGCTGGCCGGCGGTGAAGCCGTCATCGACCCCGATCACCCGGAAGTGGCCGCGCTGTCCGACGCGCGGCTGCTGCCCCATAGGGCAAAAGCCGCTGGAAACCGGCGACAGCGTGTCCACCGGGGTGTCGGAAGAGGCGCTGTACGCCGACTTCGGCAAGGCGCTGGGCGGACGTACCCGTTTCAGCGCCAATCTCGGCCGGCTGGTCAACCTGGGCTTCGTGGTCCGCCGCAACAAGTGGCTGGACGAAGGCCCGCTGCTGGACCTGATGATCGACTACGCCCAGCTCGCGCCGCGCATCATCGACGGTGCGCTGGCCGAGGTGCTGCGCCAGCGCGAGGGACGTGCGGCACTGGCCGACAAGAACGCCGAGGCATTCGCTTCAGCCAACCCGGAGGCTGACGCCTTGGCCGAAGACGCCGTGGACGCCGGCGACGGCCCGCTGTTCGAACCCGAGGAGGCGCGCTGATGTTCCAGATGAAAGCGGTGGAAATGGTGCACTGGGACTTCTGGCAGCGGCTCGCCGTGCCGCTCGACGCCCAGATCGTCACCATCATAGGGCCCAACGGCTCGGGCAAGACCACCTTGCTCGACGCGATGCGCACGCTGCTGGCGATCAAGTGCTCCGGCAAGCGCGACTACAAGCGCTACGTGCGCAACAACCGCGAGGCCTTCGCCTACCTGCGCGGCGTGGTCGACAACCCGCGCCGCCCGTCCGGCGGGCTCTACCCGACGCCGTTCTTCCCCATCGTCAGCGACACCGTGACGCTGTTGTGCCGCATCAAGAAGCAGGGCGGCGACTGGGTGCGCCACTACGCCATCCTCGACGGCGACGTGGCGCTGGAGCAGGCCGAAGGCCAGGCGCAGTGGCTCGGCGTGCAGGAATACCGCCGCCGCCTCGAAGTGGCCGGGCTGACTCCGGCGGTGGCCGAGGTGCTGGCGCTGGAGCAGGGCGACACCGACAAGCTTACCGAGTACAGCCCGCGCCAGCTGCTCGACCTGGTGTTCCAGGTGTTCGGCGACAAGGACGTGCTCGACAACTACCAGCGCGCGCGCGAGGAACAGAGCGCCACCGAGCTGGAGCTGGCGGCGCTGTCGCGGCAGGAGGAGGCGCTGGAAGGCCGCGTCGAAACCATGAAGACGCGCGCCAACCGCCACCTGGAATGGCGCCAGCTGCAGCACAATATCGCCCGCCTGCGCGACGAGGCGCTGCCGGTGCTGGGCTACCTCGACGACAAGGCGGGATTCGCCGGGCTGTGGCGCGGCTACCGCGCCGGCTATCACGGGCTGAACCGGGCGCGCGCCGAGCACGCCGACACACTGGAGCTGGTGGCCCGGCTCAAGGAGGCCGAA